>JAXJWX010000055.1:0-3513 GCA_036307765.1 Paludibacteraceae bacterium
ATTTTCAAAGTTATTAAATATTCTGGGAATGACGGCGGCGTTTGCTGCGCTGTATATCATTCTCGTGCAGGTGCATTACGACCTGACTTATAACCGCGCTATCCCCGACTCCGAGCGCGTGTATCTGATGACATTGCCTTCGTATGGTGAAGATAAACTGCAAGCCTTTCTTACGCGTCCTCATGCGGAGAAACTATTGACAAACAATCCCTATGTCGAAATGTATGGCGTTGCAAGATTAGATGATGTAAACAAGATTAATGTCATCGTGGGCGAAGGCACAGCAGCAAAAACGCATAGTGTAACCTTTGCTCAAATGACATCTGGCGCACTGAAGACCTTTGGCATTCAACCAATTATGGGCTCGTTGGAAGACATGGGTGAAGGTGGCTATGTGGCTATTAGCGAAACTGCTGCTGAGCGATTGGGCGTGGCAGTGGATAGTGTCCTACAACTGGAGAGTTGGGGAAAAACAAACTACTTTGTGGTTCGTGCTATCTACAAAGATCTTCCTACTGCCAGCGACTTGCAAAACATTGAAGTGATTCGTTGCAATCAACTGGAAACGCAAGACTTACATTCAGCTAACTGGTCTTATAATTATTTCGTTAAACTCCGCTCTGCCGATGATAGAGTACTATCTGAGGAGATGATTACTGCTACATACAAAGAGTTAGCAGGCGAAGATTTAAAACGCTTCCGTGGTGTTCAATACAACGATACTTCGATTTATGATCAGCTCAATAAAATAGAGGCATTTCTCAGCAGCGACAAGTTATATTGTCCACTTATTCCTATTAATGAACTTTATTTTTGTAAGAAGTTAAATTGGACTGTTGGACAAAAAACAGGCAATCCAACCAGTACTATCACACTGATTGTTGTAGCAGTATTAATATTGATAATCACACTGATTAACTATGTAAACTTCTTCTTTGCACAAGTGCCTATGCGTATTCGTAGTGTGAACACGCGCAAGATTCTGGGCAGTTCGCGTGCAGCATTAGTAGGGCGTTTCTTGGCAGAATCGGCTGTGCTGGTGGCGATAGCGTTGGTATTGGCGGTAGTGGTAGTGCTATTGTTCCGTTCGTCGGAGTGGGCGCACTTCATCTCTTGCGACTTGGCGTTAAGTAAAAATATGGTTGTTGCGGTGCTCACCGTGGGCATTGCTTTGGTAATGACGCTCATGGCAGGTCTGTATCCTGCCATGTACGCCACCTCCTTTCCACCTGCGCTGGCGATTAAGGGTTCGTTTGGCATGTCGCAAAAAGGCAAGTTGCTGCGCTATGCGCTGATTGGTTTGCAGTTCGTGATTTCGATTGCGTTCATCATCTGCGCGATATTCCTGAAGAAACAACACAGCTACATGATGAACTATGACATGGGCTTCAACAAAGAGTGCCTGCTGACGGCGAACATTCCGCTGAATAGTTTGGACGAGCGCGATGCGTTTAGTAGTGAGTTGCTCAATAACCCAAATATCAAGGAGGTAGCATGGTCGCAAGACCGAATGGTGGCAGATTCGCGAATGACATGGGGTCGTAATCATCATGGCGAACAGATGATGCTAACCGTCATGCCTGTGTCGTGGAACTTCCTGCAAGTGATGGGCATAGAGGTGGTAGAAGGACGCGATTTCTTGCCTTCGGATGAGAAAGGCGACGGGGCAATCATCCTCAATGAGTATGCCAAAAAGAAGTACAACCTCAATCTGGAGGAAGTGATAAATTGGAATGGTAAGCCCTTCCCTGCGACGGGTTTCTGCCGCGACTTCCACTTCAAACCGCTACACGAGGAGAGCGACGCGTTTGCCTTCTATATTTACGATTCGAAGATGCTTACTAAGTATTTCCCTACGCCACACCTCACGCTGCGCACCATTGAGAATGCAGATATAAAGGCGGTGTTTGATGCCATCCGTGCTACCACCGACAAGATTTTGCCTGACTACGGCAGCGAGAAAGTGAAAATCAACTTCTTCGACGAGGAACTGGGCGAGAACTACCAAAAAGAGCAACAACTGACCACAACGATCTCGTTGTTCACAATGTTGGCGATTATTATTTCGCTGATGGGTGTGTTGGGATTGGTGATTTTCGAAACGCAGTACCGCCGCAAGGAGATTGGTATCCGCCGTGTGAACGGTGCCACAGTGCGTGAGATCTTGGTGATGTTCAACCGCAAGTTTATGATTATTGTGGGCATTTGTTTCCTCATCGCTGCACCAATCAGTTACTTTATTACGGACTATTACTATAGCACTTTTGCGTACCGTGCACCGATAGCCGTATGGGTGTTTGTGGTAGCGTTGTTGGCTGTGCTCTTTATCACGGCTCTGGTAGTCACCCTCGCCAGCCTCCGCACCGCCACCTCTAACCCCGTCGAAGCACTGAGGACGGAGTAAACATATCTTTTCTGCTCTGCATCAAAGACGGGTGCAGAGCAGAATTACTCTTAAAACTTTTAACCTCTCTTGCACTTTTTCTACTCAAAATTTGTAATTACGCAATTTTTGTTGTACCTTTGCACCCACTATGAAATCCAAAGCCAAAATACTTGTTGTGGACGACAACAAAGGTATTCGCGCAGCGCTGGGGATGTTGCTGCCGCGATTCTTTGCTCAGGTGGAGATGCTGTCTTCGCCTAAGTCTTTGCAATCCACTATTCGCGAACTGCAACCCGATGTGGTGCTGCTCGATATGAACTTCCAAACCGCTATCAACACGGGCAACGAAGGACTTTACTGGCTCTCCGAAATCAAACAGTTTGCACCCAATATAGAAGTGGTGCTCTTTACCGCTTACGGCGATATTCAACTCGCAGTAGAGGGTATGAAACGCGGAGCTTTCGATTTCATTGTCAAACCTTGGGACAACAACAAACTCGTTGAGACTCTTACCCTTGCGTACCAACAGAAACTCAAACGCACAGGCAAGAAATCTCCAACCCCATCGCCCATAACCAATAGCCAATCGCCCAAAATGCACTGGGGCTCCAGCCCTGCCATGACCATTATCCGCAAGCAACTGGATAAAGTGGCTACCACCGATGCCTCTATCCTCATCACGGGCGAGAATGGTACGGGTAAGGATGTCCTTGCCAACGAGATCCACCGCCTCTCGGCGCGTGCCAACCGTCCGATGGTGTGCGTGGACGCAGGCGCTATCACCGACACACTCTTCGAGAGCGAACTGTTCGGACATGTCAAAGGTGCTTTCACCGATGCACATGCCGACCATGTGGGTAAGTTCGAGCAAGCCAACGGCGGCACACTCTTCCTCGATGAGATAGGCAATATCCCATTGCACTTGCAAGCCAAACTCCTGCGCGTGCTGCAAAACCGTGCTATCGTGCGTGTTGGCGATACCAAAGAGATACCTATTGATATCCGTCTTATCTGTGCTACCAACCGCGACATTCCACAAATGGTACAAGACGGCACTTTCCGTGAGGACTTGTACTACCGCATCAACACGATGCACCTGCAACTTCCACCACTTCGCCAACGCCAAG
>JAXJWX010000056.1:0-55339 GCA_036307765.1 Paludibacteraceae bacterium
CAAAAAAGTACTTTTATTAAGATTGCCGTCTCTTTTACTTCTCTTATACCTTGCCTCAGCTCACCGACCGACGAGCGGGAGAAGACCGAGAGAACTCCGACTCATCTCCTCGCCTCCCAAAAGTGACTTTTGTTAAGATTGAGAACCTAAAAAAGTTGTCTCCCATCCTAAAAAGGTTGACTCCATTCCTGAAACCGTTGACTTACATTTCTCGCCTCTACACCCTACACTTTACATCCTACACCAGAAAAATCACCTCAAAAAACGATTTTTCTTGCACATCTCAAAAAAAAAGCGTATCTTTGCGAGCGGAATTGTAAATTGCAAAGAAAATCATGTCAAAAGAACTATTGAATAGTGCATCACCAATAAGCATCGAATCAATCTATGCTGCTATTCGTGATAACGGATTTTCAGAGCAAACAACACAATTGATTGATAATTTTACAAACGACATACTCAATGGAAAAACAAACCTTACTCAATTCAATCAAGCGGAGCATGCAGGTCTCTGCTGCGCAGGTGAGATGCTCATTGGGGCGTACATCGTCAGCTGCTACGCGCGAACAAGCCTTGAAGCAAGTGCAAATGCTTCAGCAAGCCAAATTAGCCCGGGAAATTCGGAGATAGACGAACTTCAAGAGAAACTGGTTCGTCAATGGGCAGAAGCCAGAGGTATATGGTTCGATAATGCCGAAAAGGACATCGAGGCCGAATACGGTCCGATGATTGCCCAAGGAGTAGAAGCCAAAGTTTATTACCAAAATGGCGATACCTCTGTCATCAAGCTTCGTACATCCATCTATGCCACACTCGGCAGAGCGTTAGAATCTATCGTATTGCACAATGCACTCTTTGCGGAAACACCTATGAATGTGATAGGCTTTACACGTGATACAGAGGGAATGTTCCGCATTATTTGTACGCAGCCTTATGTGACATGCAAACGATTGGCTACCAAGCAGGAAATAGATTTAATGGTTGCTCAAAAGGGCTTTCGTGACAATGGCGATGGACGAGGTGTAAATTATATTGGAGAAAGATTACACTTAGAAGATATGCACCCTGCAAATGTGTTTGTCGATGCAGTTTCCGACACTCCTATTTGTATTGATTGCATTGTGAAGTTTATTAGAAAATAAAATAACTAACCCCATAAAATCACTCATCACTTATAGTTTATAGTTAATCCGCAACGATACCCGTTGCCCGACATATTTAATATAGCGTTATAAGCCAAACTTGATTTGTTGAAACTTCGACCCTTTTAACAATCATTAGTAATTCAAGTCGGTTTATGCACGCTCACGTTATCAGCGTGAGTTTTCTGTGCGTAAATTTGAATTACTAAGGTAGTCGAAGACCTCAACAAATCAAATGAGCGAACGAAAGTTCACGCTTTTATTTTTGTACAAAATGAAAACTAAAATAGTATATAAAATATTATGGATACTACTTTCTCTAGTGTGCATTACTGTAGGAGGACTAATTTATCTTATATTTCGTACTCGTACATTGGTAATGTTCCATTTTATCCCTGATAATTTAATAGAGGAACTAAATCTTGTGCATGAATATAGTTGTGCGAATTTTCAAATTCCTAACTTTATTATATATAACTTACCTACTGGTTTATGGACAATATCATACATCATACTTATGCAACTTATTTTAGAAAATAATGTTGGACTTCATAGGTTCCTGTGGATATATTTATTACCTATACTGCTGTGTCTCACTGAAATACTTCAATTATTTTCTTTTATTCCTGGCACTTTTGATATACTTGATGTTTGTTGTTATATAGTTCCAATGATAATTTCACTTTTAATTGATATTCGATATGAAAAAGTTTAGAACATTATGTGCGAGTACAGTTTTAATACTGTATGCATTGCTTGCAGGAGCATCCATTGATAGCAATGGAGATTTTGAAGGTTGGTTTATTGCTTTGTGCATTATTGTACCAATTGTAATTATTCTTGGGATAATTGTGTATAAAGCAAATCTAGATGCAGAGAAAGATAATGCACGAAAAAATATCCCTAATACATATACATTAGAATATGAGGGAGATCATAGTGAATTTTATTACGACAGTGATAATCAAAAAATATTGGCAATGGCTTATGATACATCTACTCACAAAATTATAGAAATACCTAATATAATAAAAAGTAATTCATTCAATTATGTGAATTGGTATTTTATGATTGATGATACTAATAAACAACTTATTATTGTGCATACTAATGCAGCAACAATAACACAGAAAATAGTTCCTTTCAATGAAATATTAGGTGTTGAGATTAGTGAAAACGGAACTTCTGTATTTAGTAAGAGTACATCTAATGCTGTAGGACGTGCATTGGTCGGTGGAGTGTTATTAGGAGGAGTTGGAGCAATTATTGGAGGAACGACTGGAAAATCAAAAGAAACAAAAACGATTGACTCGTACAAAATGATAATTCAGTTATCAAATATAGATTGTCCAACATATGAAATAGAATTTGTTGACTCTTCATTAGAACTTGACGACCTAACGCAAGACTATATTATAAAACCCATGAAAAAATGTGCTAATCAGTTGAAATCAATACTATTAACGATTATTAAATCTAACGAATTTGCATTGGATATGCAAAAAGTACAAGCACAAGCTATTATGCAGGCAGAAATGCAGCAAAAGTTTTTAGAATCCCAAGAGATTACTGCACTGGAAGAAAAAAAGAATACTTCTATTGCAGATGAGTTACTCAAATTATCTGAGTTACATAAAAATGGGGTCTTGACTGATGAAGAATATGAAACATTAAAAAAGAAATTATTATAAAAATAATAACACAGTCATATATGTGTTAAGCAAATAGGCAATTTACGAAAACTATTATAAAAATCGCAGAAAAGACTACTTTCTGCGATTTTTATTTGCTTATATATTGAAAATGTTGTAACTTTGTAGCAAATTTTAGCAGTGAACTCATTGATAAATGATCACTCAAGCATTGCATATTAGAAATTATCACAGAAATAGTAATTTCATATGCTAATAAGTTCGTGTTGCAAACAAATAGATTAATTATGGTTTTATATTCTGATATCATTGCATGGGCAAATACAAAAGCTCCTTTCATCAAGGATGCCGTTAGACGTCTATTATGTAATCCTTCTTTAACACAAAGAGATTTTTTAGAAATAAAAGATTTGTTAAAAAAAGAACATCGATTCGATAATATAACATTGAATCCTTGTGCAGCAACAGAAACAGATATACCTACGGAAGCAAACCAAAATAATCAAGTTAAATTACTACAAATCGCTTCACCACATAACATCTCGGCTTTATATGAATCTACTTCTTTGAATTTTGATGTAAATGGATTAAGCATTATATATGGAAAAAATGGTTCAGGAAAATCAAGTTTCTCCAAAATCTTAAAAAAGATATGCTGGAGTCGTGATAATGCAGTTGTCTTAAAGAAGAATATATATACTAGTAATACGGATGAACAATCTGTATTTATTAAGTACCTTGAGGGAGGTGTTGAAAAAGAATTTGTATGGAGAGAAGGGCAAAATACTGACCAAAAACTTAATTCAATATATGTATTTGATTCGAAATGTGCTAATATTTATCTTAATCAAGAAAATCCTGCAGAATATAAACCACTAGGAATAGATATTTTAGAACGATTGTTAAGTTTATTTAATGAATTGCAACAATCTATAAATGATGATATACAACAATTACAGAGTGCAAAAATAGAAATAGGCGATAAATATCATAATACAGGTATTTTTAAGTGGTATCAATGCCTTGAAAATCATCAAAGGGAGGATATTTTGAACACACTTGTTTTTACAGAAGAACAAAAATGCGAACAAAAAATATTAGAAGTTCTCTTGAAAGACACCAACCCAGAAGAAACAAATAAGATATTACAACATAAGCAAAATAGATATCAAAAATTATTTGATGAGTTAGAAACAATTGAAAAATCATTTGATACTGAAAAACTGAAAAATATAACTCATTTACAACAAGATTTTTTGGCAAAAGAAAAAGCAAATCACATAGCACGGCTATCATATGAAGATGGTATGGTATTTTCAATAGAAGGTCATGCTTGGAAAACTTTGTGGGATGCTGCAAAAGCTTTTGCAACAACTGAATTACAAGCAACTCATCCAATAGCATCAAACGATGGTAAAGAATATTGCGTATTGTGTCAGCAACCACTATCTATGGATGCAAAGGAAAGATTACGGAAATTTGAATCTTATATTCAGGATGCTACGAGTACAGCATTAAATTTGGCACAAAAGAAATTAGATGATGAACGTAAAATATACAATGCTATTCCAGATAATTTCATAGATAATGAGACAACTAAAGAATTAATAGAAGATAATCAATCATTCGCCGCTCATCTTACTGAATATTTTGAACAGCTTATAAATGCAAGACAAAAGATTCTTCATTATATAGATAAAGATAAACAAGTTAATGATATAAGTACGTGTACAATAACACATTCTATATTGCCTCAAATAAGAAATGAAATAATAAATATTACTAAACGTATTCAAACAAATAAAGAAATCATAGAAAACAGACTAATAAAAGAACAAGAATATTTGGAATTACAAGCTCGGCATTTTCTTGTACAAAATAAGGAAACTATCTTAAAATATTATGATGAATATACAATAAAAAAGAAATATGAAGAATGCAAAAGTTCACTTAATACGCGTAATATTTCGACTAAAATAGGAGAATTATTAGAATCTAAAGCTATAGAAGCTCAACAAACATTATTTTTGCAATATTTGAATATTATGAATCCTCAAATAGCGGCAAAAATAAAATTAAAAAAAACACGCACTACTTCGGGAATAACATATCAGAAATGCAGTTTTAAATCTATCTCAGAAAATGTTTCTGAAATATTAAGTGAAGGAGAACAGAAAATAGTAGCGATTGCCAACTTTTTGGCAGAATGTACGATTGATGATGCAAAAAATGCGATTGTTTTTGATGATCCAATCAATTCACTAGATTTGGATTATAGAGAAGCTGTGGCGAACATTATTGTACAATTATCAGGTGATCGACAAATAATAGTTCTAACACATGATTTATATTTCTTAAGATTATTAAAAGATAAGTATAAGAGGGAATTTTCCAGTGATTGTTACGTGACATGTATAAATTCCTTGAATGGTAAAAGTGGTATTGTATCTGATGAGATTCCGTATTTAGCAAAGAATATCCAAGAGAGGATAAATACAATCACAGCAGGCATTTCTAACCTTCAACAACTAGATATTGCGCTTATAGATAAAAGAAATAGTATTATTAATGATCTAAAAGATAAGATGAGACAATTGTTAGAAAGGACAGTTGAGGAAATTTTAGTGAATAAAACTATTTCACGTTTTAGCAAAAATATTAGTTTTAAGAGAAGTGATTTAGCAAACTTAATTATTGTGGAAAAAGAAGATATAGATTTTTTGCTAACTCTATATGGTAAATATTCAGAAGTGATTCATGATGGTTCTATAGAAACTATTCCCAATACTTTAACAGAAAATGATATCCATTTAGATATTACACACTATAGACAATGGAAAGATCGTTTTATAGGAAGAGCAAAAAATTGGAAAAAAGCCAATGGGTATGACTGTTAGAAATTCACTCAAAACTCAACGACTTTGATTTTGCTAGAAGAGAATGCTTTATAGGATGATAAAGGAATATGGAAAATTTGTCCCTCTGTTTTACACAACAAAGAGGAAGTTCTTAACTGGTATTTTGAGGTAGTTCAAGCACAATTCGCACTATAGAATTTATTTTACCTTCGGCACAATCGTCGGCACACGAAAACTTTTTTCAAAAAAATACACTCACGCGGGAAGCCTAGTAAACACTACACTTCCCGCGTGTTGTATATACCATTTTATTCTCTAAATTCTCAAATCTTCGGCACAAAACCCCTTCCGTGCCGAAGATTTTTGCAGCATTATTATAAATACCAAAGAAACACTAAAGGTATACAAAATTCAGTAGCATACTCTCCTAATCTCTCCCCGTGTACAATCCGCCAACTAATCTGCTGATTTTCACGCACACTCGCTTCGCTAGCGTGTGCAAATGCAAATAAGGCTTGCATATTCGCAAAAAAAGCACTACCTTTGCAAACGAAATGGAAATGCACGTGCTTAACATACCCGTAGCTGAGATCCTCAACATGCTCATCATGCTATTGGGCGTGGCGATTGTCATCATCGCTGCTTTCTCGTACCACAAAAGAAGTTCCATTCGTATGCAAGCCGCCCATCAGAAGATAGACGAATTATCTCAGCGCATGGCGGAGCAAGAAAAGGCACTCCTCAAGCAACAACACCTCTACGATTTAGATAAGCGCCTAAACACTATCCGCACGCAACACCCCACCCCAGAGAAAACATGGACAAACTACCACCAAATGCTCCAAGATATTGACGCTCATCTCAACAATTGGATTGCATCATTCGAAAGTCGCACACAACTGGCAGAACGCGAGGTACAATTTTGCACTTATCTCCTCGTTTATCCACACCTGACCTTAGACGAAATCGCACAACACATCTGCTATTCCGAAAAGAGCATACGCAACTACAAACAGCGAATCGCTCACAAATTAGGCATATCATCTGCCGATTTGCACGAACACTTGCAGAATGATATGCTAGCCTATTTATATAACGATACTATTAACCCTAAAAAATAAGCCGTATGAAAACAACCCATTTCCTTCCACTATCCCAATCTATCCTATGGATAACTCTATTAGCTTCCATCATCATACTCGTCGGAATAGGTGTGATAGTCTATCAATGGCTACAACTGCAACAACCTCATTTGTTGTTCGCTCTCATACTGCTCGTCGTCGCTCTACTCAGTTGTATGGTGCTCATCCCACGCAAATTAACAGTAACAACAGACGAGATCAACATCCACCTTCTCGCTTGGAAAATCAATATTCCTGCCGATGAAATCGTGAAGATTGAGCACTATCCTCATGGCATCCAATCCAGCCGTATCGCAGGAGCAGGTGGTTTCTTTGGCAATCTGGGATTGTTCACTTGTAAAGAATGTGGCAAACACTTGTCTTTGATTACCGACCCTATTAATGTTTGCATCATCACCCGCAAAAGCAAAATGCCCATCGTGGTAAGTATAAAAGACAACAGCGTTTTCAACGCTATTGCCGAAGTGCAAGAGAAAGATTAAACAACCTTTGGTGTTTATTCACATAATCCAAATAAACATAACACTAATAATAGACTAAAAGCCGCGCGAATCCGCTCGGCTTTTTTGTGCCATACTAACCAAACCAACACGGCATAGTATTTGCAGAACATGTAAAAAGAACATAATTATAATACAAAATATTGTATTATCTTGCATATCTCAAAAAAAAATCGTAACTTTGTCGCGAATTTGGATACATGGGCAAAAAGCCCCATATAGAATTATGAACGGAATAGAGAGAATAGGAGAATACTTTTTGCTGATGGGACGCGTATTTCGCACACCCGACCGCTGGCGTATGTTCTGGCGACAAATGAGCAAAGAGATGGAAAAGCAAGGGCTTGAATCCATCCTCATCACGCTAATCGTAAGCGTTTTTATGGGTGCCATCATGACCTTGCAAACAAAATTAAATACCGAAAACCCCTTGCTACCTGCCTACTCTACGGGGTTGGTTACACGCGACTGTATCTTGCTGGAGTTCTCCAGCACCATCCTCTGCTTGCTGTTGGCTGGCAAGGTGGGCAGTAACATCGCATCCGAGATTGGCACCATGCGTATCACCGAGCAGATTGACGCCATGGAGATCATGGGTGTCAACTCCGCCAACTACCTGATTTTGCCAAAGGTAGTAGCCTTTATGGTCATGATGCCTTTGCTCGTAACCCTGTCTATGTTCATGGGTCTATTGGGTGGTTATGGTATCAGCGCCATCACGAATGTATTGCCCATATCGGAGTATCTATTGGGTATTCAGTACGCCTTCATACCATTCTACGTATGGTACTCATTCATCAAAACTGTGATTTTCGCCTTCGTGATTGCCAGCATGGCTTCCTACTATGGTTACTACGCACGTGGCGGCGCACTCGAAGTGGGTAAAGCCAGCACAAAGGCAGTTGTAAACAGCAGCATAGTCATTCTGCTCTTGGATGTTGTACTTACTAACCTCATGCTCAACTAACTATGATACAAGTAAAGGATGTCGTAAAGAGTTTTGATGGGAATGTGGTCTTAAACCACATCTCTGCCAACTTTGAAGACGGAAAAGTAAATATGATCATCGGTCAGTCTGGAAGCGGAAAGACCGTGTTGATGAAATCCATGATTGGACTTCACCAAATCAATGGTGGAGAGATTATCTTTGACACCCGCAACGGACAGCAGAATCTGGCAGCCATGAGCGAGAAGGAGGTACGCACGTTGCACCGCGAAGTGGGTATGCTCTTTCAGGGTGCTGCCCTGTTTGACAGTATGACCGTACAGGAAAACGTGATGTATCCGCTGGAGATGTTCTCAGACATGTCCCACCAGGAGATGGTGGAACGCGCACGTTTCTGCCTATCGCGTGTGGATATGCCCGAGAGAGCACACCAACTGATGCCAAGCGAGATCAGTGGCGGTATGCAAAAACGCGTGGCGATTGCCCGAGCAATTGCCCTCAACCCACGCTACCTCTTCTGCGACGAACCCAACTCGGGTCTTGACCCAAAAACAAGCCTCGTCATCGACCAACTCATTCAAGACATCACACAAGAGTACGGCATCTGCACCATCGTCAATAGCCACGACATGAACTCCATCATGGAGATAGGCGATAACATTGTCTTCCTGCGCAATGGCGTGAAAGAATGGCAGGGAAGCCGACATGATATTTTCCACGCAGAGAATGAAGCGCTTAATGATTTTGTCTTTGCAAGCGACCTATTTAAGAAAGTAAGGAACGCTGCGCGTTCTGTTTAGAGAACGCCCTTCGGGCTACAGCTTAGAATTTAAAGACAAGGATATGAAACGATTGATTTTGATATTAGCAATGGGGTGTGGACTATTGGCTATGGCTCAGAAGCCAGCGCGTGTCCCTGCTCGCCCAGGACTAATAGAACGCGTCCAACCCAATGGCGACACCATTCATATACGATTGCATGGCGATGAGCGCAGACATTGGATGACACTGGAAGATGGAAAAACATTGGTGGCGGAGAACAAAAAAGGATATATCTGCTACGCCAAAAAGAAAAGAAATGGACAGATTGTGCCAACATGTAAAAAAGTAAATAGTAACAATATAAAACGAAAAAAATCATAACATGAAAAAGATAGGATTGATCGTATTATTGAGTGCGATAGTCGGCTCTGTTTGGGCTGTACCAGCACGTAGAGGAGGTTTGGTAGTAACCCAACCTGATGGTAGTGAACTAACGGTTTACCAACATGGTGATGAGCATTTTCATTGGATGACCAACGACAAGGGCGAATGGCTGAAGGTGGATATTGACGGATTCTACCGCGTGACAGAGGCATTGAGTGCAGAGCAAATTGAGGCAAAGCGAATGGCTGCACCAAAGCGAGTTACAATGGCTGCTTATCCATTGAACATTGCCCCACGTGGATTGGTGATATTAGTTAATTTTACAGATGTAGCTTTCGAAACCAGCAAAGCCGAACTTGACAGCATGCTGATAGGCAAGAACTACACACGCGACTACTCCTATACATATAGAGGGAAGACATACAGAGTGACTTCGAACGGTTCAGCGCGTCAGTATTTTGAGGACGTTTCGTTTGGTCAATACAACCCACATTTTGATGTAGTAGGTCCTGTGACTGTAAGTGAAAACATGGCTTACTACGGTAAAAACAATAGTTCAGGACAGGATTCAAAGCCTGAGCATATGATTCAAGAGGCTTGTACATTGGCGGATACGGAATGTAATGTAGATTTTTCTCAATACGACAACGATGGAGATGGTTATGTAGATTTTGTCTTTGTGATTTATGCAGGATATGGTGAAGCAGACGGAGGTGGAGCTAATACCATTTGGCCTCATGCATGGAATCTTTACCAGGCAGCAGGAAGAATGTGCAAAGTAGATGGTAAGATAATCGACTTGTATGCTTGTGGCAACGAGATGGATAACTACACCAAGCACCACACAGGTATTGGCACTTTCTGCCATGAGTTTAGCCATGTACTTGGTCTGCCCGACCTCTATGAGACCACAGGATATGGCACACACAAGACCATGGGAGAATGGTCCATCTTGGATTACGGACCATACAACAACGACGGCAACACGCCTCCTGCTTATTCCGCATACGAACGTTTCTTCATGGGATGGCTGACACCACGACTAATCACAGAGCCCGAAAACATCACCCTCGCAGAGTTGAACGATAGTCAAGAAGCATTGCTCATCTCCTCTTCTGACCAGCACAACCTGATAGGCAACGACCCTGACCCTACCACCTTCTATCTATTGGAGAACCGCCAACAAACAGGTTGGGATGAGTATTTGCCAGGACATGGACTGATGCTTACAAAGATACAGTATAGTTATAAAAAATGGTTTGACAATACCGTCAATAACACTGCTAAAAGTATGGGCGTTGACCTGATAGAAGCAGACGGCAAGGCACCTCAGTATGATGCCAATAGACCAAGTAATGGTTACATGGGAAAAGCCAAAGACCTCTTCCCTGCTGGAGCAACTGCTTATACCCAAATCACCGACCATGCTATTGAGGAAATTACTGAAGAAAATGGTTTAATTGCTTTCAAGTATAAAGGAGGCGTGGAAGATACCATACCACCTGTCAACGGTGATTCAACACCAACATTTGTAGATAAACTTGTTTATCATGGCGAGATAGTTGGTATTTACAACATTTTGGGACAACGAGTAGCCACTAAAAAGTTAGAAGAGTTACCAGAAGGTACATATATTGTGAGAAGAAAAGAAGGAACACAGAAAATTATTGTGCAATAATGAAAATCATTTCCTATAACCTCAATGGTATCCGCAGCGCCATCAGCAAGGGCTTGTTTGATTGGCTGGCAGTGGAGCAACCCGATGTATTTTGCATACAAGAGAGCAAAGCACAGCCCGACCAAATAGATGTAATGACCATGCAAGAATTGGGTTATCAGAGCTATATCCACTCCGCAGAGAAAAAGGGATACTCGGGTGTAGCTATTTTCACACGTATTCAGCCCGACCGCGTAGTTGTCGGCATGGGTAATCCCAAATACGACTGCCAAGGTCGCGTCATTCGTGCCGACTATGGCGACGTGACTGTTATTTGCGTCTATATCCCATCGGGCGAGGCCGAAGGACCAAAATACGAATACAAGATGGACTTCTTGGCGGACTTCATCGTGTGGATCAACGAACTGCGCAAGGAGCGTCCCAATATCGTAGTCTGCGGAGACTACAATATCGCGCACAAGCCCATCGACATCAATCACCCCGAACGACAAGTCGGCGTGAGCGGCTTCCTGCCCGAAGAGCGTGCATGGCTCGATCAATGGGAAGCCAGCGGCATGGTGGACACCTTCCGCATGTTCGACCAGAGTGGTGAGAAATACAGTTGGTGGAGTTTCCGCGCGGCATCCAGAGCAAGAAATGTGGGTTGGCGTATTGACTACCATTGGGTGAGCGAACCAATGCGCGAGCGCGTTAAGGAGGCTAAGATTCTCGCCGAAGTAGTACATTCCGACCATTGCCCTGTGAGCATAGAGGTGAAAGGTTAAAGGTTAGAGGCGAAAGGAACGAATATGGATAAACTGAGAACAGAACATTTGTACAAGAAATACGGCAAGCGCACCGTAGTGAACGATGTGAGCATCTACCTGGAACAAGGCGAGATTGTGGGATTGCTGGGTCCAAACGGCGCAGGCAAAACCACCACATTCTACATGACAACAGGTTTGGTCTTGCCCAATAGTGGAAAAATATTCCTCAACGACTTGGATATTTCTAATATGCCTATGTACCGCCGTGCGAAATTGGGCATTGGCTACTTACCCCAAGAGGCAAGTGTTTTCCGCAAGATGACGGTGGAGGATAATATCCGTTCGGTGTTGGAGATGACCGATTTCAGCAAAGAGTATCAGCAGGAGAAACTGGAGCAACTCATCAAGGAGTTCAACCTCGGTCATGTCCGCCAGAATATCGGCGACCGTCTTTCGGGAGGTGAACGCCGCCGTACAGAGATTGCACGTTGCTTGGCTATCGAACCCAAGTTCGTCATGCTCGATGAACCATTTGCAGGTGTGGACCCTATTGCTGTGCAAGAGATTCAGGACGTGGTATGGCGATTGAAAGATAAGAACATTGGTATTCTCATCACCGACCACAACGTGGATGAGACACTGATGATTACCGACCGTGCCTACCTCCTTTTTGAAGGCAAAATCCTCTTCCACGGCACACCAGAGGAACTAGCAGCCAACCCAATAGTTCGCAAGAACTACCTCGGTCGCGATTTTGAGTTAAAGAAGAAGACAAGAATAGAAGAATGAAGTTGATACGCTACATATATTTTCTTCTCTTACACATATTGTGTGTTAGTTGCCACTATACTCCTACTTCACATGTGTCAGTACACCCTTGTAGTCCCTTGCCAAATAGCGGACTTGCATGTGCTACAGCATGCGAGTTGAATGGGAAAGGATATATTTTTGGAGGTAGGACACAAAACGGAAACTACACAAATGATTTATGGGAGTATAATCCACAAACAGATGATTGGACACAAATCAGCACATTCCCTGGCAAAGAACGCATAAATGCCATTATGGTATCTGATGGTGAGTCAATATATGTCGGATTAGGATTTTCAAAAGGAAGGGTATATGTAGATAGTTGTTATTTACAAGACTTTTGGAGCTTCACACCAGAAAATGGCCAATGGGAAAAGTTGGCTCCGTACCCCTCTACAAACACGATACGAGGAGTTCCATTTGTATTAAATCAACATATATACATCGCTTGCGGTACAGGTTGGTCACACACCAACGAATTGACATGTTATGACATCATAACCAACAAATGGAATATTATCAATCCTCACGAATCTCGTATTGATGCCCGTTTTGGAGGTGCAGGTGGTGTTTGTAAGGGGCGTTGCTTCTTCGGAACTGGTTTAACTAGAAAGAATACTTGTCAATGGTACGAAATAGATTTGCCATATGATGAATGGTTCGTACGCTCATCTATTCCTGGTAAGGGACGCACATTATGTGCTTACTGCGCAACAGATGAATACATTTATCTCTTTGGAGGGCGTTATTTTGCTGGAGAACATACTGGTGGCGAAGTATTTGGCGATTATATGCGTTATCATATACTAAACGATTGCTGGGAATTTTGCGGTGCTATGCCAAGCGGACGAGCAGAGAATATGATTGCTTTTACCATAAATGGAAAAGTATATTATGGCTTAGGGGAAAATGAAAATGGACAATTGATAAACACACTCTATCGCATTGAAGAATAAAATACTTGTCATATTACTACTAGTTTGTACCGTGTACGCACAAGCTTGGGAATGGTGGCCAGTGCCAATGGCTCAGATAGACACATGCCATGACACATTGACGTATATCGGCGGCATACAAGTATTATCTTCTAGTAACACACACGCACCAACATGGCTACAGGCCAATCGAAATGGAGAAATTGCTCTGCTACCACATAGCGGTAACCTCCGAGCGGGTATTGTAAAGCCTGCCACACGCCCTAATCGATGGTTTGACTATGATTTCGGCGTAGTACTATCTGGACGAATAGCAGGAACACACCTTTCTACACATCCATACCAAATAGAAGGAACTGGCTTCTTCAGTTTACTCTACGCACACACACGGTTATATGTAGTAGATATTACCGCAGGTATCAAGCCGCTTTATTTTGGAGGAGGTGACGAAGAACTGACATGTGGTAGTTTATTACTATCCAATAACGCCCATCCTTTTCCACGTATAAGTGTTGGCATTGATCAGTGGACCCCATTCCCTGGATTATTTGGATATATGGAATTAAGAGGAGGATTGACACACGGATGGTTAAATGACAATAATGGAAAAGTTAGCCATGCAAAACTGCATCACAAATATATCGGAATGCGTGCTGGCGGGAAACTTCCTATAAATCTCAGTTATGAATTTCACCATGCTGCTATGTGGGGAGGATACAGATCTGATGGACTTGATTTAGGCAATGACTTTGATAGCTTTCGCAATATTTTTTTTGGCAAAGGAGGAGGAGCTACGCTTAGCGATCAACTGAATAAACAGGGCAACCATATGCTAAGTCAGTTACTATGTCTTACCGCTAAGGGGAAGGACTGGCATGTGGATTTATATTGGCAGGATTTTCAAGAAGATGGCGGTATTAACTTTATAGGTTGTCGTGCTAATTCTATGGATGGAAGGTGGGGTATAAGTGCCGTCCAAAACTATTGGCCATTTATCAGCGGTATGACATTTGAGATTATCCAAACTACTAACCAAAGTGGTCCTTGGCACGATCGTGATGGAATGGTATTTGGTGGAAATGACTCTTATTATAGTAACAGTTCATATCCACAAGGTTGGACATATTTTGGACAATCAATCTGCTCAACACTACTATCGCCGACCAATAGTCGTATATGGGCATATCACACGGGAATAAAAGGCGATATATATGATTTTAAGTATAGAGTTCTATGCACCCACGCACGCAACTATGGTACTTATAATGCACCGAAAGAAAGCCAAAACACAGCCTTCTTATTGGAGGTAAAAAAGATTGTACCACAAGCATGGGGATTAGAGTTTGGCATAAGTCTTGCCTATGATTTTGGCACACAACATGGAAATACTTTTGGAACCATGATTACTATAAGCAAACAAGGAATAATAAAACAATGGTGAATATGAATTTTGTAGAAACAAGCAATTGCATTTTTACACAAGTTGTAAAAGATTACCATCGTACCAACGATGTAGACTATCCAATTAACAATCCTTACGAACAAGGTACCATTGAGCACGATTTGTATCTTAAGAATTGGATTGATGTCGTACAGTGGCATTTGGAAGATATTATTCGTGACCCACAAATTAATCCCGTGGATGCGTTGGCATTGAAACGTCGTATCGACAAAAGCAACCAAGATCGCACCGACTTGGTAGAACGTATTGATACCTACTTTTGGAATATGTTCCACAATGTTCCTGCACAAGCAAATGCAAAAATCAACACAGAGAGTCCAGCCTGGGCTGTGGATAGATTAAGCATTCTCCATATCAAAATTTACCACATGCAAGAACAAGTAGAACGTCAAGATGTTAGTGCGGAACAACATGAAAAATGCGCACAAAAATTAGCCGTTCTTCACGAACAATTGGAGGATATGACCTCTTCTATTACTCAATTGCTGGAAGATTATGCTTCAGGTGAACGAGTAATGAAAGTATATCGCCAAATGAAGATGTACAACGACCCAACACTAAATCCTGTTCTATACGGAAAGAAGTAATAGCGTGAAACGCCTACTCATCATACGATTCTCTGCATTGGGGGATGTGGCAATGCTTGTGCCCATTGTTAAGCAACTAGCCCTTGCTTATCCGAATTGGCACATAACTATGTTGTCTCGTCTGCAAACGGCACCCTTATTTAAGGATATGCCTGAGAATGTGCACTTTGTTGGAGCAGATTTGAAAGGTAAGCATAAAGGTATAAAAGGGTTAAATCTGCTTTTACACGACATTCATTACCAGCAATTTGATGCTATAGCCGACATGCACAATGTGTTACGGAGCAAGTGGTTATGTTGGCGAATGCGTCTGATGGGGAAGCGCGTAGCAACTTTGCGTAAGGGACGTTGGCAAAAGTGGCTTCTAACGCATACCACTTATAACAAACCCTTACTTCCTACCACACAACGTTATATGCGTGTATTACAACAGTTAGGGTTTTCGTTCTCGCTTGCATATTCCTCCCCCTCACAACCTTTACGCAGAGGATATGGAATAGCCCCTTTTGCAGCACATCAAGGGAAAATCTATCCGCTTGATAAAATGGAAGTAGTGGTAAGAGAGTTAGCAAAGAGTGGAGAGCCTATTTACTTGTTTGGTGCAGGGAAAAAGGAAAAAGAGATTTTAGACGATTGGAGCGATAAATACGAAAATGTTTATTCTTTGGTTGGCAAATATTCTATGGACGAAGAGATAGCTTTTATGCGTACTCTTCGTTTGATGCTAACTATGGATTCCGCAAATATGCACCTAGCTTCTATTGCTGGTACGCGTGTTTTATCTATATGGGGAGCCACACATCCGAATGCTGGCTTTTTAGGATATGGACAAAGTGTACGCGATTGTATTCAGCGTGAATTAAAATGCCGTCCTTGTTCCATATATGGTAATAGAAAATGTAAGTATAACAATTATACTTGTATGGATATTACACCAGAGACAATTGTCGAAAAAATATTACTCGTATGACAATATGTACAGCTCCGACATATAATTCTTGGCGTGCGTGGTTATTTGATATCCCACAAATATTTACAACACAAGGCAAAGTAATCTACGATGCTCGCAATCAAATACGGCTATTGTTCGCACCGAATGGAGAACAAGTATGTGTTAAGCGTTTTCACCAACCTCATTTTTTGAACCGTTATATCTACCGATATTTACGAGATAGCAAAGCTAAACGCTCTTTTGATAACGGACTATACTTATTAGCACACGGTATTGGCACACCCGAACCTATTGGGTATATAGAAGAGTACTCTTGGGGCGGATTAAATTATTCTTATCTCATCACACATCTATCCCAGTTAACGCGTTTAAACCGAGATTTTACCCTCGCATATACTCCTGATTTGGAAGATAGCATCCGTCCACTTGCACGATATACTGCCAATATGCATAATGAGGGCATTTTGCATCTTGATTTTTCACCAGGCAATATACTTTGGGATATAGTGGACAATGAATACAGATTTGAGGTCGTTGACGTTAATCGCATGGTATTTGGGCATGTTAGCATGAAAGCGGGGTGTCGCAACATACAACGTTTATGCGCGCGAAGTAGTTTCTTTGACACTTTCGCAGATGAATATGCACGAACGCGTCATATGAGCCCTAATCAATGCAGATATTGGATTCATTATTACCGTAATCGTTTTTGGCATTTCGGTAAAAAAGCAAATTATCAATATGATTAAGAATCTTATTAACACGCTAGCTGAACGACTACATATCAAACGGCGTATGTTCATAAACCCGATAGGAGGCAAAAAGTCAATCAGCATCTCATATGCCATTACCGTCTGCAATGAAGCAGCACAGTTACATGAATTATTGGAATTCCTACACAGTTATTGTGTGGAGGGCGATGAAATCGTAGTACAAGCAGACAAAGCAAATGTAACAGATGCTGTAAAACTGGTTATACAAGCATATCCTAATATCCATTATACAGAATATGACTTTCATTTTGATTTTGCACAAGCAAAGAATCACTTAACTGAACAATGCCACGGCGAATGGATTTTCCAATTAGATGCTGATGAGTGTCCACAAGTAGAACTTATGAAACATTTACGTGCAATTTTGCATGCTAATTATAATACGGAATTGGTTAAAATACCTCGTATCAATGTATTCGTTAATAAGGACGGAAATATAATTGATAGTCATGTAGCATGGCCAGATTACCAAGGACGAATCTATCGAAACCTGCCAAATCGCATCTGTTGGCAGTTCCCACTGCACGAAAAAGTACATGGACATAAAGCGTATGTCTATCTACCAAAAGATGATCAATATGCAATTCGACATCTAAAAGAAAAAGAGCAGGACAAAGAGAAATGGCAAAATTGGAAAAAGCACTATAAATGACAATTGCATATTTTATAGCATCACCTACATGGGGCGGCGGTGAGCAGTATATATATGATTTAGCTCGCCATATGAAGGAAAGATATGAAGTCTATCCATTCTTCTTGTTCCCAAATCATAGCGATGCAAAAATGATTGCGCGGTTCGCAGAAATTGGTCCTTGCCATATCTTCACTTATGCCAATAAACTATGGCGCTTTCTACCATATTCAGGAAGAAAATTAGCGAGAATTCTTGATCAATATTCTACGGATATAGTGCATATCAACAGCCGTCAAACTTATTTCGTTGCAGCTTTTGCGAAATATTTTGTTCAACACCCCTTTCGATTAATTGCTACTCAGCATTTAGTTCGACAAGCAAAAACAGGGATATTTTGGGAATGGGTATATCGTCAAATAGACATCTTATCTTGTGTGAGCGATTGTGTTTGTCGCACATATCTTAAAGCATTAGGAAACCGTACAACTTTCTCTCGTGTACAAATAGTGCATAATAGCGTTCCCATATATAAAAAAGATATTCGTTGTCCTAAACCGACACCATTTACACATATTTTATATCATGGGCGCATATGTCGAGAAAAGGGAATTGAACCCCTTTTTAAAGCATTATCCCTCATTGCAGATTTACCATTTCGCATAACATTTGCTGGAAACGTTGATAAACGCGACAAAAAATTGTGGAAACAATTATTAGCATCATCCACGATAAAAGATAACATTGAGTATATCGGATTTTGCACGGACATGCGCGAATTACTTAATACATGCCATATCGGTATTTCGCCATCCATTGTACGAGAAGCGGGACCATTATCTATTATTGAACATATGGCATATGGATTAGCAGTTGTTACATCCAACAATGGCGCTCAACCAGAAATCATTCAGAACGAAGTGAATGGGATACTTTGTCCAAGCAATGATCCACAGGCAATAGCTACTGCATTGAGACGATTACTGACCGACTTCGAACTAACTGATCGTATAGGAAAACAAGCGCAAAAGGATTTTTTTGAGCAGCACTCATACGACACATTCATTAAAGACATGTATCAATTATATACTCTGTAAGAAATGAGCAACTTCTTAGAACGATATCAAAAAATAATAGAGCAGATTAATATAGTTTCCTTTTTCCTACTACTGTTCTCACTCGCCTTGCCATGGCGTTTTACCCAACCATTATTCGCCATCTGGCTAATCACATGGCTTATGGAAGGTAGATGGCTTAACAAAAAAAACATACATTTTGGTAAACATACTATTCCTATACTGCTTTTATGTGGGTTTGTTGTTTGGGAGGCACTGAGTTTACTATGGACAATAGATTGCGAACAAGGAGTACTTGAATTACAAAATCATTTACCAATATATGCCGTGCTTTTAGTATCTCTATTTGGAGTGAACAAATACTATCAATCACATCAAACAAAGGTGGCTCTTATATTGGGATGCTTATTAGCTATATTTGGTTATTGTATGATTATTTATTGGTACAGAGCACAAAACACTCTGCCTATTTCTATTAACCAATTTAATTTTTGGTCTATGTTTGGAGATGGACCAATCGGCGAAATAAAACACCGCAGCCATTTATGTATCATATTGCTCATCGCATTCCTTTTTTCTTTTGATGTTTATCAGTATTACAGCAAACAGTATTCCGCGTTACTAATAGGCAGCGTAATAAGTGTCATTGACATTATCTTTATAACTACTATTATACTAACGGGTTCTCGAACTGCAATGCTATTATTACCTATATTACTCATCATTCTATTCCTCAAGTTCTATCAAGGTCGTTGGAAAAAAGTTATTACATGTAGTATTGTTGCAGGAATTATAACAATCTTTTGCCTAGGAGCTAGTTACAATGATCGACTAAGTTCCGTTAAAAACGATTTATTACATCTACATCAAAATGGTTTAGAATCAATTTCATCGACTAAGGAACCTCGTTTACAGATATATAGTTGCGCCCTACGTCATTGGAACGAGTTTGGTTTCTGGGGGGTTGGATACGGCGGTTCAGAAAAAGAAATGATGGATTTATTCGCGAAAGACGGTCTTACCAACTGCTTAGCAAAACAATATGGCATTCACAACAGATACCTAAAAGTATGGATGGAAATGGGACCAATAGCATTACTATTTATGCTTTTCATCCTAATCGGATCCGCATTCTTCCATACAGGTCAAGTGCGAAAAAATGTAGCCTATATCTGTATCGTATTTGGTTGGAGTATGCTTACAGAAAATGTACTAACTATGATTGGAGCCTTGTATATTTTCTTCACCCTTATCACACTTGTTCAGATAGAACAACACGAACAAGATTTGCAGCGACTTGATCATCTCTAAAGTATGCAGCTTGCTCAAATCCTTGAGAAATCATTTTTTCTCTCTCTGTTGCGTCGTCCAAAATATGACGCAATTGTGTACCAATATCTTCTGGAACAAGAGGATTAGCATAACGGGCAGCATCCCCACCTGTTTCTGCAAAACAACTGCCTGTTGAAGTGAGTACTGGTGTTCCAACACACATCGACTCAAGAATAGGGATACCAAAACCCTCAAAGATAGAAGGATAACAAAATACTGTAGCTCCTTTATAAACAGCAGGCAAATCGGCTAAAGGTATCCCATGTATAAACCTCAAATCAACTCCGTTTTCTTTCGCTAAAGTTGCCATTTGGGTGGCATAGGCGCTCTTACCTCCTACAGCAATTAGCGGAATATCAATATGCTCACCCCCCATGGCGTTAATCAAGTTCCGCAAATTCTTACGTGGCTCAATCGCCCCTACAGTAAGAATATATTGCTCTGGAAGGTTATAACGCAAACGGACAGAATTTATTTGACTATCAAGTATAGGCTCACGGTAGCAATTATTACACCCCTGATATACCACGCGTATTTTAGATTCATCAGCGTGGAAGAACTTAATGATATCTCGCTTTGTTTGTTCTGAAATAGCAATAATCACATCTGCACAATCGCATGCATATTGTACTTTGCGAGCAAAGAGTGCTCTATAACTAGCACTATATAATTCTGGATAACGAATAAAGATGGCATCATGAATAGTAACAATCTTTCGTATTGGTAATCGATGGATTCCGAATGGCAATTCGCCAGACAGTCCCCAATAGACATCCATATCTCGCAGTTCTTTCACACAACCGCAACTACGCCATATAGAGGGGCAGAAAGACCACAATGATTGCGGAGAAATGGTTTTCGTATTAGGAAAAACATACTTATTTGTAGGTTTTGCCAAAAGAAAATATTCATTGTCTGGTGCATAAGATGTCAACAACCGAATAACATCTCGGCTATAATTTCCCAATCCACGAGTATTATGATATGCTCGTTTGGCATCAAAAGCTATTCGCATGGTTCTGTCCATTTATTATCAATTGCCATTAGATTAACACGTTGCATATTCATTCCGAATGTCCTCATTTCAGTGGCGCGTTCAGGTTCTTCTGCAAGAACATTTTCTCCTGACCCCATACGATAAAGGACTTCACGCTGAGTTTGAATGCCATAACACCAAAAATACTCACCATCGGACACCCCTAAATAGTCATCGCTAACAAAGAATGCATAAGGACGCTGATTATGAAGAATGTCTATACCTAAGCTATTATTATTGTAATCTATGCCCAATATACTAAGCACTGTAGGCCATATATCTATCTGCGATGTTGGTTGCTCCACTATCGAAGGAGTTATTCCTGCGCCAAAGATATATACGGGTATTTTATGATATGGTAGTACCATTTCATATGGGCAAGGTAAATTTGCTCCATGATCAGCCACTAATATAAACAAGGTGTTCTCACCCCATTGAGTTTGTTGAGCAGATTCAACAAAATGTTTGATTGCATCGTCAGCATAAGCTATTATCTGTTCTTGAGGATTAGCTGCGCGACCAACATAAGCATCTGGAACGACAAATGGACCATGATTACTGACGGTAAGAAAAGAAGCAAAGAAAGGTTTGTTTTCTTGAGCGCGGCTCTCTAACTGCTGCAAACCAAAATCAAACATATAACCATCATTTACACCAAAATTATTCACCGCAGCTTGAGGATCATAGTCATATATAGAATATATTTGATCAATATGATTATCACGCCAGAAAGAGTTCATATTATCATACTGTGGGTTGCCTGTAACGAAGCAAACCGTTTCATATCCATTTTGCTTCAGATAGTATGGCAAACCTGTATAAATATCTGCGTTGACGTCCATAATAGGTTTAGAGAAATTAGGGACAAAACCGTAATGAACTCCCACTATACCATTATTAGTATGAATACCTGTGGAATAACAATTTTCCCAGTAAATACTCGTATTGCGCAAATTACGCAAATAAGGTGTAAGCCATTGTCCATTTTCTTGCCGCTCCAAATTCTCTGCGGCCATTGATTCCATAAAAATAAGAACAACATTAGGTTTCCCCTCTATCATTCGTTTCGCTTCATACGGACGTACTATTGGTCGAAGCGTATCGATTGGATAAATTGAAAGAACATTTTGTACATAATCCAAGGCTTCGTGTTCGTCAATAGCCGCTATCTCCTTGGGTATTGGGGTGGTACCATGTTCTGCACTCTTAATAAAATTAAATACAGGATTGACTCCTAGTTTATTATAAAATGGTTTGCTACAAAAATAAGCAAAACTAACACGAAGTGGATAGCGTTGTAAACTACCACGAATACCTACAAAAATCAATCCCCAAAAGAGAACAAGTACTACGACAGAAGTTATATACTGATTAACCCGCATCGCTACTACAGGGTAGTTTCTTCTCACAAAAGATTTTGTCCAAGCCACAAGTGCAAACAGAAAAAGGGCTATCACTATGCATGCCAACAGTATAAACCACCAATTCGTCGTATCACCGAAAATCATCCCCAGCGTATCACCAACGAAACCAAACCATGCAGTAGCACCTATATTGATATGGTTCTCAAAGAAATGATAATATCGTGCATTCGCTATATGAATAAATAGTAGCAATGAATATATAATTCCATAATACCAAACTACACTACTTGTTGCATATTGTAACCATTTTTGGTAATTAGGATTATGTGAAGTACTCAACCCCCATATTGGTAGTAGTAAAGCAGGAAGTGCAGAAACATAACAAGCTATGAGATTATCAAATTTTATCCCTATGCATAGAGATGTCAATAATAATTGCCAATCTACACCTTCTGCAGGAATATTGGTTATAAATAATATTAACCGACATAGTGTTAATGATAGTAAACAAAGTAAATGTACTACTACCAAATACTTTAATATATGAAGATATGAAGGAATTGCTTTCATTGTCACTAGTAATATTGATTACATTTCTCTTTTTAACCCAACACGCAATGTCAATAGTAATCCACGAGGAATGCACAATGTCATTGCACGACGTTTGTCAGGTAAATACTGATCAAAACTATATTCCACTAACTCTGTTCCAAAATCATACAAGTTATATCCTGTCAATTGCACCTCAAAAGGAATTGCGCCTTGCGCCCCTAGTTGTTGATTGCGCATATTGATATTCCCGCGATAGCGCAAACGCAAATCCAAATTAAAGAAAGCATCCTTACGCTTACCGAAATGACCATCTGACACATTAATACCCTTTGTGTCTGCTGGATAAATCACAATATCTTTATCCCCTACCTCATTCATCACCTCTTTGGTCATATAATTGGCTATAGGCGTTCCATCCTTGAAATGAAAATTCATAGATAATCCCCAATTCTCGGTAATATTCACTCCTAACTGCATACGACAAATATATGCTCTGTCTTGATCTAAGCGCCCCAGTGCCTGTACTGGTGAATTAGAATTATCTGCATTAGTATATGTAATAGGATTGACCATCGAATAACTCAACGCATCTACATTATTTGCTAATGGTCCATTGCCTATCAACGACGTACCCGACATTTGGTAACTTTGCCATGAAAGCGAGAAGAACACCTTACGTCCTGTATAGGTGTATCGAATGGTATTCGACATATAGAATGGCGTATTATATAACACTCCTGCAGCACCCATCTTGGGACGAGCCGTCAACACATATCCATCCTCAGTTCTATTGATTGTCTGGCAGTTATAATACTTACGAGCAGTTGATAATACCGCTATCTCATGTCTATCTGCCAATGTGAATCGAATAGGTATATCCAATACCACATATTGTGGTTGCTGCAACCCCTTGTCCACTTGTATATATTCTCCACCCCATTTATCTGCTATACGCTGAGAACCAACATAATACGAAGAAGTATTCATATAATCCGAACTCAACAACTGCACCATATTCCATCCATATCGGCTGCGATAATTACCCAGCATAATCTCGGCATCAAACCATTTAGCAGGGTGAAATGCGACACCCAGCTCTGCTTCCCATGATGGCATCACTAAATACTTATCCCTCAACACGATACCATCTAATGTAGCGGCCACATCACCATACACCGTCAGCCATGGCAGCAACTGCTTCTTTGCACTTAGGCGTGCTTCGTTCTCCAAGACACCTGCTGCAAAAGGCGATGACTCTGAACGATAATCATAATAATCACAGCGCGCAGAATCTTCGTATTGCATATAAATACGATTCGACCAGCGTGTTGTACTTGGACGGAATACCATCAGTGAGTTGTAGGCATCCAATTCAAAACGCAACCAAGAACGAATTGGCAGTGTGTACTTAACCGCCCAGCTCAATTCATGCGTCTTGCCATCTGCATACCAAGGTTCTAAGCCCTCACCATCTTGGTCTATCACATTGCGCTCAAACTCCAATTCATTGTGATGAATATCATGCAACGCATACGAGAATCCTGTAGTAAAATTAACACCTTTTTTAGCATATACCGATGCCGAATAATTGCGCAATGTCGCTTGTTCTTGAGGTGCAAATGTAAATTCAGCATTCCAATCTGCTCTATATTGAGTAGATATAATATAATTCAAACTCCATCCCTTTACAAAGGGTAGTTCTCCATCCATCTGCACCGCATAATATGGCGTGTCATACGTACCGCTAATACCCGTCTCATCACATGCAACTTGTCTGCGTTGACCATAATTAGCATACACGCGTTGGTATAGTGTCCTATTCTTGTATGGAATTGCATATCCCACCGCCATCTGCCCTGAACCCAATATATGACTGCGCTCCGTAATAGGTTTCCATTGACGATCAGAAGCAGTTTGGTGAAAGAGATGTATTAATTCTGCCGTTCCTGGCGAAATGCCACCTACCCCACCGATATTGCCACTTACCATCGCCATACTTTTGCGTGCTGCATCTGGTTGGAAATACAATCGTCCACGCTCATAATCCAAACGGAGCGATTGCTCATACATATCCATCTGAAATAATGTTCCACCCTCTTGAAAACGCGAGTCAATACGAAAATCTTGGTAATAGTATTTATTCCATTTATAGCTATTGCCTCGTATTGAAAATACCTTCTGCTCTGGCAAATACCATTCTCCTGTTGTCTCTGCTTCGTAGGTCACATAGTCTGTCATATTATCCAAATAATGCACCAACTCGCCAGACTGATACCATTCTCTGAAGAAACTACTCTCCACACTATCCACCCCCATCAACGGACTCGCCCATGCCACCGCATGCGCACTACAAACAATCAAGACCAATAACCCGAAACGATTCATCTTATTTTTTCTTCAAAATGTCTATATGATATGCCAATCCTACACGTATTTGGTGGAATGGATAATCTTTTATGCCATATTGGTACTCCACATAAGGTTCAAAACCCTTGGCGTGTCCGCACAAGCGCCCTTTGATAATCATAGGACGATCACCCATATCCTCCCAACCTACATACCCACTCCATGTGGTACGAAGCGATACATACTGCGACTTCACGAGCATCTGCAAACCATACATCACCGCATCATTCTGTCTGCCATTGTCCGTTTGCCAGCATAAGAAACCTGCCGAACCCGCTAAACGCAACTCCACGCCATCGCCTCTTGCCTTATCGCCTGATTGTCTTTCGCCTTTCGCCTTTAACCTTTCGCCTAAATACCACGACTTACCCAACGACAAATCAAAGAAGTATCCCGGACAATCATAATGTCTTGCCAATTCGTATTGGCCTCCACTGGCACTCTTGCATGCAGCACGCAGAGCAATATCGGGTGCCCATTTCCTATCACGCAAAATCTGTATGTCGGTCGAGAAATAGGCATCGCCTGCTCCATGTCCAGCTATCGCTGCCGAATCTTGCAAACGGCATACACGCTGACGTTCTGGAGTCATCTCATACCACTCCATCACGGGCATCCATATGGTCAGATTAACTCGGTCGGTAAACAACGGAATAAATACGCGGGCAAACGCGTCCGCCGTCTTATCCCCTTGAAAACCAAAATAACCATCTCCAGCTATTTCCACGCGGAGATGGTTCTGCACACGACCGTCCAACATATCGGGGACAGGAAATGCATTCGGTCCAAAATACATCGGAGCGATTCCTGTATCATCACGCAAGTTGGGCTTATCTACTGGCACAAGCGCCGAAGCGCTTGTACAAATGATCAATAATATGCTTAGCCAGCAAATTCTCATCCAAACAGATTTTTAAAGAAATTCTTCTTATCGCTGCTGCCAGGGCGCACGTTCTCGCTCTTTTGCAGTTGCTCGATCATCTTCTTTTCATCTTTATTAAGATGTTCTGGGATATACACGCCTACATTGATGAGCATATCGCCTGTACCATACTGACGAGCATATTGGTCAATCATAGGAAGACCTTTTCCGCGCATTCGGAGCACCTTACCTGGTTGTGTACCCGGACTGATAGTGATCTTCGCCTCGCCTTGCAAGGTAGGTATCTGCACTTGACCACCCAAGATGGCTGTAGGCATATCCAGCAGCAGGTTATACACCAAGTCGCTACCGTCACGCAAGAAATCCTTATGCTCCTCTTCCTCAATGAGTACCAGCAAATCGCCATTCACGCCGCCGTGAGGAGCTGCATTTCCCTTACCTTGCACAGGTATCTGCATGCCACCAGCCACGCCTGCAGGAATGTGAATATCGATCACTTCCTCCTCGCGAACCACACCTTCACCTTGGCAATGCGTACACTTATTCTTGATGATCTTGCCCTCGCCATGGCAGTTAGGACACTCGTTTTGCACTTGCATCATGCCAAAGATACTGCGTTGTGCACTCACTACGCGACCCGTACCATGACAAGTCGGACATGTCTCCACATTGCCGTCCGCACTACCCGAACCATTACAATGCGAACAGTTCACCAACTTCTTCACCTTGATTTTCTTGTCCACGCCGGTGGCTATTTCTTCTAATGTAACGCGCACGCGTACACGCAAATCGCTACCGCGACGCACTCTCTGACCGCCGCCACGACTGCCACCGCCAAAGAAACTGGAGAATCCTCCGCCGCCCATGCCCCATTCGGAGAACAGGTCACCAAACTGCGAGAAGATATCTTCCATGTTCATGCCGCCGCCACCGAAGCCAGCGCCACCCATGCCAGCATGACCAAACTGGTCATAGCGTTGGCGTTTCTGTGGGTCAGACAGCACCTCGTATGCCTCCGCAGCTTCCTTGAACTTCTCCTCAGCCGCTTTGTCACCAGGGTTCTTGTCAGGGTGATATTGCACCGCTTTCTTGCGGTACGCCTTTTTTATCTCATCTGCTGTCGCGGTCTTACCCACGCCCAGCACCTCGTAATAATCTCTTTTTTCTGCCATAATATTATTCTCCTACAACGACCTTAGAGAAGCGAATCACTTTCTCACCCAAGGTGTAACCCTTTTGTGTACAGTCGATTACTTTACCTTTCTTGTCTTCGCCTGCTGCAAAAGTGGTGATTGCCTCGTGCAAATCGGTATTGAAGTCTGCGTCAGTTGTGTCGATTGCTTTCACATCGTTTGCTGCCAAGAAACCCACGAACTTGCCATAGATAAGTTCAATACCTTGACGCACTGCCTCGATGTCATCTGTTTTCTCCATCGCTACTTTGGCACGCTCAAAATCATCCACAAGAGGGAGCATATCTTTGAAGATACGCTCGCCAGCAGTAGTCATAAGTTCGAGTTTCTCTTTGTTGGTACGACGACGGAAGTTGTCAAACTCTGCCATTTGGCGCAGTTTGAGGTCTTCCAACTCTGCCACGCGTGCCTCGAGTTCTGCCACTTTGGCTTGCAATGGGTCAGTCTCTGACACTTCTTCGGCAGCAGTCGCTTCACCGTCATTCACAGCCTCACCGTTCTTTGCTGTTTCTACAACTTCTTTTTCCACCTGATTTTCAATAGGTTGCTCTACTTGTTTTTTATCTTTATTCTTTGTCATAGTCTAATTTTATTACTTCGTAATACTATTCTTACAATCTCCGTGCCACATATTCCAAGACTGCCATAATGGCAGATATACGTTATTTGTCATTATGTTCGTATTCTTTTTCCTTATTAGGTATTTCTTCTTCAGTGTATGGGTCAACCTTTTTCAGGTTTATCTAGATAGTCAATTCCTTCAAATACACCTATAAATCTTAGGTGATTCTTAGGTTATTCATAGGTTATTTATAGGTTATTCTTAGGTCATTCAGCAACCTTCCATATAGAATACCCTAAAAGTAGCCTTGCCTTTACACTTTATACTTTACACCTTACACAAGAAAAATCGCCCCAAAATGCGATTTTTCTTGCACATCCGCAAATTTTTCACTACCTTTGCACCGTGAACCTGCGCCGGGGATGTCTGTACATCATCGGCGGAGGGTAGCAGACATAATAAAAGGCGTTTATTACGCTCTGTTCTGACTCTTAGAAATGTCGCAGTTTCAAAGTATCTTCAGGACTTAGCAACGATAGATGCCCTACGGGATATAGATCATCCCTCTTGTGCCTATTTGGTACGCCATTTGCGTATATATGTATCACGCACACGCGTACCTTAACTATGATATAGCACGAGAGTATTATTTATATTCGGCGTGGGCTTCGCGTTGTCAGTTCTAAGATACAAGGCAATGCGACAGCCTCTAAGAGTGGAACTGGCAAAGGCAAGTTTCACGCTTTTTTTGTGTCGGTATGAAAACTGCGCTGACATGAAACAAACAATCAAACAACTCTACAACAAATTCCGTCATCTCATCTTGTACGGAATTATAGGTGGCTTATGCGCCACTTTGGACTTTGGTATTTATACCTTACTATGCCACTTTGATGTCCTCCCTTACCTTTGGGCGAATGTGATTAGTATTCATTGCGGTATTATTTGCAGCTTTTTACTCAATCGCACTTTCAACTTCAAAGTCAAGGATAAAACTCCTCAACGCTTTCTCTCATTTTATGTAGTAGGATTGATAGGCTTAGGAATTAGCGAGTTAATGCTATACCTAATGGTTACAGTTGGTAATTGGAATGAAGTTCTTTGCAAACTCATTTCGGTAGTAGTCGTTGCTTTGATTCAATTTGTACTCAATAAATATATCACTTTCAAAACCAAACAATCATGAAAGATACACTCTACATCGTGATGCCTGCTTATAATGAAGAAGCGAACATTGAAGATGTAATCAAGCAATGGCATCCAGTATGTGAACGAATCAACCAAGAAGGCAATGAGGCAAAATTAGTTATTGCCAACGATGGTAGCAAGGACAATACTTTTACCATTATGCAAGGTCTATGCAACCAATATCCTCATTTGCTTCCTATTGACAAGCCCAATTCTGGACACGGTGCAACAGTACTGTATCTGTATCGCTATGCCATTAATGCGGGTGCAAATTTCGTTTTCCAAACCGATAGTGACGGACAAACATTACCAGAAGAGTTTTGGCAACTATGGGAGAATCGCCATGAGTATGATTTACAAATAGGTACACGTGGAGGACGAGAAGATGGTGCAAGTCGTGTATTTGTAACGAAAGTGTTGCGTTGGGTTGTTTGGTTGATGTTTGGCGCATGGGTAAAAGATGCTAATACACCATTCCGATTGATGAACGCGGCTCATCTGCAAGAGATTATGAAACTCATCCCTGAAGATTTCTTCTTGGCAAATGTAGCGGTGTCCGCTATTGCAGTCAAGAAAAAGGCAAAGATTGCTTGGTATCCTATTACTTTCCGCCCCCGTCAAGGTGGCGTGAACTCAATCAACATGAAGCGAATCTTCAAAATAGGTATAAAAGCATTAGGTGATTTTAGAATGATCAATAAAAATTTGAAATGAAAGAGATATTAAAAAGAGATTGGTTCTATTTATTATTGCTATGTGGCCTGGCAATACTAACATTTATGCAAGTTACGAATTTTCGTTTTGGTTTCTTTACTGCATACGATGAGGCGTACTTTTTATTAAAATTACAAGAGGCATACGATATGTCTTGTATTACTGGTAAAAGCCAATGGAATTTAATAGCTGTTCATTGGTTTCCATACATGGATTTGACTAGCAAAGTAAATTCATATCTTGCATCTTCTATCTTGATTTGGGTTTCCATACTTGTTGTTACACTTACATCTTGTGTGCTCTATGATAAAAAGCGCGTGTTTAAATATCTTGCACTTGCTTGGTTATTTATGTTTGGACTTGGAGGCGGATTAAGTTATGTTCCTATGCAAACTGCCGTTTTGTGTTGGGCCTTGTGCGCATTTGTTCTCTATCAGAAAAGTACCATTGTTTGGAAAAAATCTCTTCATTCTGTTTTATGTGGTATAAGTGTAGGATTTTCACTCTTTATCATAATTCCTGCTTCACTTGTTTTATTGGCCTGTATAACACTGTTAATTATTGCTGCACATAGGAAAGATTGGAGAAAAATGTTATTGTACATTGGGGCTGGTGTGGTAGGTGTACTCTTGACGTGCTTATATATGCACATTGTTGTATGTCCGTTGGGTGATATATTAGATGCAATGCTTTTTACTGCAACATATATTGGTAAAAGTGGCTACAGATATGATGGTGCGAGTTTTATTGTTCAGTATGGTTTGTTTGCTAGAGACTGCTTATTTGTGATTCTTGCGTTTGTTGGCTCTTACAAGCTTTCTAAGTGTATAAATATTAAATGGCTAGGTGGGTTAGCATATACTGTGATGATTCTAGTCTATACGCATTATCAAGTAAAACCTTTGATTTCGCCATCTATGTTTATGATGAGCCTTCCACTCATCCCTTTTTTGTTTGATGGTTTGTCGAAGTTTAAATGGAACGATTTGAAAGAAAGTAAAACTTGGTTTTATCTATTTATCTTCGCGTATCCTTTTATTGCTTCGTTTGGAACCAATACAGCATTAAGTAGTAGAATTCACTGCTTTATCGCAGCTTGGCTTTTCTTGTGGCTAGAATATGATCAGAAGATAGGCAAAGAAGACGATTATAAGCGTGTGTACTTTACTGTATTAATTTTATTTGCTCTGCCGTTAACAACTATAATTACTACGTACCAGAATCGTAATGATTCTTACCATTTTACAAGAGGTAACAAACATTTCTCTAAGATAGCACTTACAGAAAAGCAAGTAGACTATTTCAATAATGTATATGATATCTTAGAAGGATATAATTATCAACCTAAAAAATCAGCAGTATTAACAGCACAATATGACTATTGCTGCCTATATGCTTTTGATGCAGTCAATGCCTCTAATTACCACCAAGTACAAAACTTTCATTACTTTCCTAAAGAGAATATGATAAAACCAGACTTTATATTTCTCTGCAAATGGGATTCCATTGTAATGGGTGAAGAACTATCAAAAATGCCTTGGGGATGGCCTGAAGAATATGATAGATATTATGTAGGGACTCCTGAACCGGACGATGCAAGTTGGACTACGCATCCTGAATTAGAAACAAGACACTTATATTGCCGTAAATCATTAAAGAAAGTAGAATGAAACACTACGACTACCTCATTGTTGGCTCTGGTTTGTATGGAGCTACATTCGCCTACCGCGCCAAGCAAGCGGGCAAGCGTTGTTTAGTGATTGACAAACGCCCTCAGTTGGGTGGTAATATCTATTGCGAAAATGTGGAAGGCATCAATGTGCACAAATATGGCGCGCATATCTTCCATACCAATAATAAGGAGGTATGGGATTTTGTCAATAGTATTGTGCCATTCAACCGCTATACCAACTGCCCTGTAGCTAACTATAATGGCAAACTATACAACTTGCCATTCAACCTCAACACGTTCCACCAGATGTGGGGTGTCGTCACGCCTGCCGAGGCAGAAGCCAAGATTGCCGCGCAGAAATCAGCTGCTCTAGCAGCACTTAATGGTCGTGAACCACAGAACTTGGAGGAACAAGCGCTATGTCTAGTAGGGCGGGATATTTACGAAAAACTCATTAAGGGTTATACCGAGAAACAATGGGGCAGACCTTGCAAAGAACTGCCAGCGTTCATCATCCGCCGTTTGCCAGTACGTATGGTGTATGACAACAACTATTTCAACGATGCTTACCAAGGCATACCTATTGGCGGATATAATCGACTGATTGAGGGGCTGCTAGAGGGAGTGGACACATTGGTGAATACCGATTTCTTTGCCAATCGTGAAAAATGGGAAGCCATCGCCGATAAGATTGTCTTTACAGGTAAGATCGACGAGTATTACGACTATCGCTTTGGCAAATTGGAGTACCGTACCGTGCGTTTTGAGACCGCGACGATAGATACTGCCAATTATCAGGGTAATGCTGTTATTAACTATACCGACCGCGAAACGCCTTATACCCGAGTGATTGAGCATAAGCATTTCGAGTCGTTTGGTCAGGCGGTGTATGACAATCCGAAGACGGTCATCAGCCGCGAGTATAGCACCGAGTGGCAAGATGGCATGGAGCCTTTTTATCCAATCAACGACGATAAAAATTCCGTACTCTACGCAGAGTACAAGCAACTAGCCGACCAAGAAACAAATGTTATCTTCGGCGGACGATTAGCCGAATACAAGTACTACGACATGGCACCAATTATAGAAAAGGTACTGGAATTAGAACTATAATTCTCATATTGAATATTTAGTTTCCACGGACGCGGGAGATGACGTTCGCAGAAAGTCCGCAGGAAAAAGCATGTTATTGCTCAATGAATTGATTATCAATATAGGAACGATCAAATTAGTAAATTAGATTTCTTAGATTTTTTAGATTTTCTAGAATTTGTTTGACTTCTAAATTTTCTAAGTATTCTAAAGATTCTAACTAAAACTCTAACTCCTATCTCATACATATTTGTTCCGTTATCACCCCGTTACCACTCCGAGAGGATAAGCATAAGATAAGCGAGGGATATGAATCACATAGTTATCACATACTAATCACATAGTAATACCATAGTATATATAGGGAAGGTATAGTATGAACCCGTCGAGAACCCGTGATTGGTAGTTGACAGTTAGCAGTTGATATTTTAAAGGTTTGATTGTTGATAGTGTCTTGAAAAGTAGGAACTAGTAGGAAGAACTTTTTTGGCAGTATTTCTTGCCCAATTCAAAAAAAAGCACTACCTTTGCACCGTATTTATTATCAGACTTGTAATTGCTGCGTTCCGTAAATCGCCAAATTTATTTAGACAGCAAAACGTAAGTACAGGGATGAGTCCGCCGTGTGCGGGCTATTCCAGTTGTTTTTGTTGGGTGTTTGGCGATACCTTGGAACGCAGACTGAAATAGTCCGCGCTTTTTTATATTATATATGTTTAACTAATTTAAAACAACAAAAACAATGAAAAAAATTCTTCTTATCTTATTGACCGTTGTTTTCGGTCTATCATTTACCAGTTGTGAGGGAATCGGCGGTAAAGCCACAGTTGAAGTCCAAGTTATTAAATCTAATATGCCTCAATCAGGTATGTCTGTGTACATGTTTGACAACACCAAGTGGACTATGGATATTCGCGAACCATTATTTGCCAACAAAACAGTTATCACAGATGCTTCGGGCATAGCCACATTTGAATTAGGCGATATGGATTTGGAAATTATTGATAGCCAAACAACGCTTTATTTTGCCACGTTCCAAGACGGCACAGAGATTATGACAGGACAAACTGCTGTAACCATTAAGAAGGGTGAAACAAAACAAGCGACTATTCGCCTCTAACCTTCTATCTAGAAAATAGATAACCCCAGAAAATACTCCCCTGCAATTCGCTGATTTGCAGGGGAGTTGTTTTTCTCAGGTAACTTATAATATCTCCATCACTTCGGAGAGGGATTGGACAAGGTAAGTAGCGGATTGTCCTTCAGGGAGTGGGTCTTTGGATTTGCGAATCCAGATTTGGTCAATGCCTGCGTTGATGGCGCCTTGGATATCGGAACTCCATGAGTCGCCTATCATCACTACATCTTCGGCTCGCAAACCATTCATGCGCAGTGCTTCCTCGAAAATACGTGGATTGGGTTTCTGGCAACCTACTTCTTCGCTCAAAACGATATGCGAAAAGCAGTCACGCAGTCCGCTCTTGTCAAACTTCTCGTACTGCACTTCCACAAAGCCATTGGTCACCACCGTCAGCGGATATTTCGCAGCCAAATAGCGCACCAATTCCTCTGCTCCTTCGAGCAACGAGAAACGCGCAGTAGTCATATTCAGGAAGTCTTCGCTTAACTGCTCGGCAAGAGCAGCAACTTCTTGCCTCTCGCCTTTAGCCTGCGGGGTCCCCGAAAAATCTGTTGATTTTTGGGGTGCTTTTAACCTTTCGCCTACCCTACTTCCGTGCATCAAAGGGAAGAAGAAGCGGTCAAAACTTAGGTATTCTTTGGTCACTAAGTCTTTGCCGTATTTGTCCCAAAGTTCGATATTATGGGGTTTATAGAGCAAGAAGAACTCCTCAAACGAAGCAAAATACTCGCTGAGATTATATTTCTCATACATATCCTGAAGCGCCAGTTTGGCAGCACCAAGAAAATCCCCTATCGTATCATCCCAGTCAATAAAGACGGCTTTATATTGTTTCATTTTTCGGGTATCGGTTATCGGATATCGGTGTTAGAATTCTAACGTAATCTGTCCATTGATGAGTGGTGTTTTGCCAAGGTGCTTATACGCCAATTCTGTCGCCTCACGGCCACGAGGTGTGCGTTTGATAAAGCCCTCTTTGATGAGATATGGCTCATAGACATCCTCTATCGTTCCCGCATCTTCGCCCATAGCAGTAGCGATGGTATTCAAACCCACAGGACCACCTTTGAACTTATCAATAATAGTGCTAAGTAGCTTGTTATCAATCTCATCCAAACCAAAAGTATCGATATTGAGTGCCTCCAAAGCATAACGTGCAATCTCCAAATCAATCGCTCCATTTCCCTTCACTTGCGCAAAGTCACGCACGCGGCGCAAAAGCGCATTGGCAATACGAGGGGTACCCCGACTGCGACGAGAAATCTCCGCAGCGGCTTTGCTGTCAATATGAATACCGAGAAGACGTGCACTACGCTCTACAATACCCGCAAGGACATGAGAGTCGTAATATTCTAGGTGACAATTGATACCAAAACGCGCACGCAATGGACTGGTCAGCAAGCCACTACGGGTAGTAGCACCAATCAAAGTAAACTTATTCAAATCAATCTGAATCGTGCGCGCCGAAGGGCCTTTATCGATCATAATATCAATGCGATAGTCCTCCATCGCCGAATAGAGATACTCCTCCACAATTGGCGAAAGACGGTGAATCTCATCAATGAACAGCACATCGTTATCCTCCAGCGAGGTTAGCAATCCCGCCAAGTCGCCTGGCTTATCTAACACAGGACCCGAAGTCACCTTGAAGCCCACTCCTAACTCGTTGGCAATGATGTTGCTAAGGGTGGTTTTACCCAATCCAGGAGGGCCAAAGAGGAGCACATGGTCAAGACTCTCGCCACGCATGCGAGCTGCTTCTACGAAGATACGCAAGTTGCTGACAATCTTCGACTGTCCCGCAAAATCATCAAAACGCAAAGGACGCAAGGCATTGTCTTGCTCCTTCTCGGTCATTTGGCTTCTTATATCGAAATCACTCATTTTTCGTTGCTTGTTTGAAAGTTTCTTCTAAGTCCTCAATCTCGTTTATCGGTTGATCCACTTTTATCTCACCATGGTCAATAATGACTACACGGCTGCACATCTGCTTTACCTCTTGTAATATATGCGTAGATAAAATCACAGTACGTTCTTTGCCCATTTCGCGAATCAAAGCACGAATATCCTCCAACTGATTCGGGTCAAGACCCGTTGTTGGCTCGTCCAAAATCAACAACTCGGGATCACCAATCATCGCTTGTGCTAAACCTACGCGCTGCTTATATCCCTTGCTCAACTGCCCTACTCGCTTGTTGGCTTCCGCAGTTAGTCCCACGCGCTCAATCAATTCCTCTACTAATTGGTCTTTATTCTTGGCTCCTTGTTCCTTACTCCTTAACCCCACGAAAAAGCGCAGATACTCACGCACATACATATCTTCGTACAGCGGATTTTGCTCGGGAAGGAAGCCAATAGACTTAGGCACTTGCAAAACCATCTCCTGCCCTTTAGGGAGGGTCGAGGTTGGCGCCCACACCCCCACCAGAATCTTCATCAAGGTCGATTTGCCTGCGCCATTAGGACCCAGCAGTCCTACCACCTCGCCATCGCCGATGGAAAGGCATATATCTTTCAGCACATGTTGTTTGCCGATATGCTTATTCAAGTGGGATATGTTGATTGCCATAATTCGCCTACAAAGGTACTACTTTTTTTTCACATACGCAAATATCTATTGCTTATCCGCCTCAATGAGTGCCAGCAGCTGTGCCACCGCCTCTTCTTGTGGGATATTTTTCAGCACACATTCTTTGCCTTTGTACAAACTCACTTTGCCACGCCCTGCGCCCACATAGCCATAATCGGCGTCCGCCATCTCGCCCGGACCATTCACAATACAACCCATGATGCCAATCTTTAAGCCCTGCAAATGGGCAGTAGCAGCTTTCACTTGGGCAATGGTTTGTTCCAAATCAAATAAGGTGCGACCGCAGCCGGGGCAGGATATATACTCCGTTTTATACATACGCACGCGCGCGGCTTGAAGAATGTCTTTGCTCAGGCGAATGAGGTCATCGGCAGAGAAATGGTCATTATTGAGTACCAATTCGGTACAATTGTAACCCCACAAAAGGCGACCACATTCAGCGGCGGCATGCAGTTGAAACTGCTGCCAATCGGTATCTGCGTTGGAGAAATACACTGTTTTATCTTCTATCTTAACTCGCGTAGTTTCCGCATAGCGAACACTTTGGTTATCAGCAAAATAATCCACCAACGCTTTGGCTACGGGCAACTCTTTCTCTGGTGCTTCGCTCAGACTCACGCGAATGGTGTCGCCTATGCCATCTGCCAGCAGGGCACCTATGCCCACAGCGGATTTCACGCGTCCATCCTCTCCTTCACCTGCTTCCGTCACACCCAAATGCAATGGGAATGCCATACCTTCTTCTGCCATCTGCCAAACCAACAGGCGAACGGTTGTCACCATCACGCGGGTGTTGCTGGCTTTGATAGAAAGAACAATATCCTTGAAGTCTTCTGCCACCGCCACGCGCAAGAACTCCATACAACTCTCCACCATTCCTTCGGGCGTATCTCCGTAGCGCGACATAATGCGGTCGCTCAGACTGCCATGATTCACACCGATACGCAAGGCTGTCTTGTGCTGTTTGCAGATATTCAGCAATTGCACAAATCGCGCACGCAGACGCTTCAGTTCCGTTTGATATTCCTCATCGGTGTAATCAATCTGCTTGAACTTGCGCGCAGGATCGATATAGTTACCCGGATTGATGCGCACTTTCTCCACCACTTTCGCCGCAGCATCTGCCACATCCGACTGAAAGTGAACATCCGCCACCAACGGAACCACTCTACACAACTGCGAACCACTCTGAACCAATCCACACAACGCCTCTCGTATCTGCGCCAATGATTCTACTTCGCGCATGCCTTGCGTAGTGAAGCGTAGGAGTTCTGTACCAGCGGCAATGCAACGCTTGGCTTGTGCCACGCTGCCCTCGATGTCATTGGTCGAAGTATTCGCCATAGTTTGAATACGAACAGGGTGTTCGCTACCTATCTCAACATTGCCCACTTGGGTGGTGGTAGTCTGTCTGCGGTTGTAAGTCAATTGAATGTCCATAAAAGCCCGAATTTGGTGCAAAGTTACGCAAATATTTTGGGATAAGCAATAAAAAACACTAATTTTTGCATTTTTTTGTCGAAATATTTGGTCATGTCAAAAAAAAGCAGTACTTTTGCACCCGCTTTTGAATGGAAGCGCATTTTTATGCGCAACAATCGAATAAGTGTTCTTTTCGAATAACCGCTTAAAAAACATCCGAGAAGCTCGTGGCTTCGAGGATAGAGCGGAGGCATTGAGCACCCCAACGATGCAGAGCATCGGTCAATGTGCGAAATTGCCGAACGCGAGATTCAGTAGCTCAGCAGGTAGAGCACATCCCTTTTAAGGATGGGGTCCTGGGTTCGAGCCCCAGCTGAATCACAAAAAGAGCAGAAGTCAATGGCTTCTGCTCTTTTTTTTGTTTTAACTAATGGTTAAAGGTTAGATGAATATTGTTCCCACACTCGGGTAGTTACCGAGTAGTTACCGAGTAGTTAACCCATAGAATGGCGTTTGTGCCGAATTGTGGGGTATTTTTTCGCCGACTTTATAAATCTACTCTCATAACAGGGGACAACTGGACAGCTGGACAGCTATTTTTCAAAATATATACATACACACGCGTACGGGTGAAGTTATAGAAACTGCTGTCCACCTGTCCACCTGACCACAACAAAATCAGCAGGACATTGCATCGCAGAGTTTGTGCTTGATGTAGTGTTCATCGGTGAAGTGCGAGCGCAGATGCGGGGTCATCTCGGCACGAGCGAAAAACTTCTGGTATTCTCGTTTGATATCCTCGCCCAAATTGGGATCGTGAGGCGTATAGTGGCAAATCGTTTCAGGTGTGTCTTTCGGTTTGAATGCCTTAAAACGAAAGAGGTCCTGCATGGTGAGTTTGAACTCCGTTTCACCATTCTCGCGGCGACCGCGGTATTTATTTACACCAACTGCTTTTTTAAGCGAAGACATGGGATTGAGGACTGGATTGATGACAATCTTGCGTCCAGCAAAATCAGCACAAAGGACATAGAATCCACCGAGAGAACTGCCAATGAGGTATTGAACATCGGGATTGGCGCGGAGAAAGTCGTTGATTTTCTGGACGGACTCGTCCACAATGTGGTTGACTTCGAGTGGACACCATTCCAGTTCGGGGTAGTATTTGCGGAAGTTAGTGATGGTGTCGGAGTGAATGGACCCCGCGAATCCGTGTATATAAACTGCTTTCATAAATTTTAAAAATGCAAATGTACCCACAAAGGTACTACTTTTTATTGAATCATACAAGAAAAACAGCAATTTTAATTTTTATTACAACAATGTATGACTACATACACTATCTATTTCCCCTTAAGAAACGCTTTTTTTTGAAAAAAACTACTTTTTTTATAGCTTCTGACAAGTTTTGACAGTTTGATGCAGTAATTTTGCACCCGATTTCAAAAAATTACATGTTTAACTACTCAAAAACTTACACGTATGAACGTATTTTTAACTTTAATTATCAGTTTAGCTTCGGCAACAATAATTACTTTTTGCATTGATATGATTACAGGATTTTTGAAGGAAGAAGCATAAAGATGTAGAAAAAAACTATTACTATTTGCATAAATGCAAAAAAAACACTACCTTTGCACTCGCGTTAGTAAAACAACGCTAAACAACGCTACACAATTCTAAACAATACTAACCATTCTAAACAATACTACTATGGCTGAAGAAAAGAAAAATCCTTCCGTAGAGAAACTCAAGGCATTGCAACTCGCAATGGAAAAAATTGATAAGCAATTTGGTAAAGGCGCCATCATGAAATTGGGCGATGACAAGGTAGAAGATGTACCTGTAATCCCTTCTGGTTCAGTTGGATTGAATATCGCACTCGGCGTAGGCGGATATCCTCGTGGACGTATCGTAGAGATTTATGGTCCAGAGTCTTCTGGTAAGACCACCCTCGCCATCCATGCAATGGCAGAAGTACAAAAGCAAGGCGGTATCGCTGCTATCATTGATGCAGAGCACGCTTTTGACCGTTTCTATGCAGAGAAGCTAGGTGTTAATACCAATGACTTGCTCATCGCGCAGCCAGACTGCGGCGAACAAGCGCTCGATATTGCAGACGAACTCATCCGCAGTGCAGCAGTGGATTTGGTAGTGATTGACTCAGTAGCCGCCCTTACTCCAAAAGCTGAGATTGAAGGTGATATGGGCGACAACAAAGTGGGTCTGCATGCTCGACTCATGTCGCAAGCGCTCCGTAAACTCACAGCTACCATCAACAAGACAAACACGACCTGTATCTTCATCAACCAATTGCGCGAGAAGATCGGCGTGATGTTCGGTAACCCAGAGACCACCACAGGTGGTAACGCGCTGAAGTTCTACGCTTCGGTTCGCCTCGACATACGCAAATCTACCGCCATTAAGGACGGCGATGAGATTCTTGGTAATCAAGTCCGTGTGAAGGTCATCAAGAATAAGGTGGCCCCTCCATTCAAGAAAGCAGAGTTCGACCTCATGTTCAACGAGGGTATCTCTCGTGTAGGTGAGCTCATTGATATGGGTGTTGAATTGGGTATATTAACCAAATCTGGTTCTTGGTTTAGCTACGACGGCAAGAAACTGGCTCAAGGTCGTGACGCGGCAAAGAACGTTCTCCGCGACAACCCAGACCTCGCCGAAGAGATCGAGAACAAGATCATGGAAGCGCTCAAGAAATAACCTTGAATCAAACCACGCTCATATTATCCCCTGAGAAAGCTCACGACATGGAACAAGAGTTTCGTGTCGTGAAGCGTTCTATTGATGCCCGCCAAAAGCAGCTCAAGGTACACCTCACTGTGCTTACCGACGAGCAAGGTGCTCCGCTGCCTAAGGACGCACCTATCCCGCTCTACGAGCCGCCACACTTCCAAGATGTGCACAATGCCGAGCAGAGTGTGGCTATCATCGGTGCTGGTCCTGCAGGATTATTCGCTGCACTCACGCTCATCGAACATGGCATTCGTCCTATCATCTACGAACGCGGCAAAGAGGTCGCCGAGCGCAAGAAGGACATTGCTATCCTCAACCGCAATCAGGGGCTCAATGCTGAGTCCAATTACTGCTTTGGCGAAGGTGGCGCAGGTACTTTCTCTGACGGTAAACTCTTCTCACGCAGCAAGAAACGCGGCAATATGCAGCGCGTCATGGAGCTATTCCACCATTTCGGTGGCGACGACCGTTTGCTCTACGAAGCCCATGCCCATATCGGTAGCGACAAGTTGCCAACCATCATCCGCCGCATGCGCGAGTGCATCCTCGAACACGGTGGCGAAATCCACTTCTCCACCTGCGTGGATGAGTCGCTCTTCCGCAACCTCATCGCCAATAGCCAATATCCAATAGGCGGAACGCCGTCCAATAGCCCTTTAGGGCGTCCACACATTGGCGTCATCCTCGCCATTGGTCACTCCGCCCACGACACCTACCACATGCTTCATGCCAATGGGGTTGCCCTAGCAACCAAAGGTTTTGCTATGGGCGTACGCGCGGAGCATCCACAGGCGCTGATCAACAAACTGATGTACCACGACCCATCACCTGAACTTATTCGTTTGGTGGGTAATGCATCGTATTCGTTGGTGACGCAGGTGCAGGGTCGTGGGGTGTATTCTTTCTGCATGTGTCCAGGTGGGCATATCGTCCCTGCGGGCAGTGCACTGAATAGTTGCGTAGTGAATGGTATGTCTGCCAGCCATCGCAACTCTCCATATGCCAACTCGGGTATGGTGGTGGAGATTCGTCCCGAAGATTTAATAGATCAAGACCCACTTGCTGGACTACGTTTTCAGCAACATTTAGAATATTTATCCTATCAACACGGCGGAGAGCCTTCTATGGCTCCTGCTCAACGCTTACGAGATTTCGTAGAGGGCAAAGCAAGTAAGACTTTGCCTGCGTGTAGTTATCTGCCGGGCACGGTGTCCAGTCGCATGGACCAATGGCTGCCTGAACATATCGGCAAGCGATTGCAACAGGGCTTTCGTGATTTCGACCGCAAGTACCGCGGTTTCTTGACCAACGAAGCAGTTATCCTTGGCGTTGAGAGCCGCAGCAGTAGCGCCGTGCGTTTGCCCCGTGATCCTGAAACATTGCAATCCATCTCTACTCCTCACCTCTACCCTTGTGGTGAAGGTGCTGGCTACGCAGGTGGCATCACTTCCTCTGCACTGGACGGCATCAATGTGGCGCTGAAAATCGCCGAAAGCATAATCAAATAACCACCCTACACAACTGCTCCCCACCCCACACAATCCTTATGTTTACACGAACGATACAACTCATAGGCGAAGACGGTTTTCGTGCGTTGCAGAATGCACGCGTGATACTCTTTGGTGTAGGAGGCGTAGGCGGTTGGTGCGCAGAAACGCTCCTACGCACTGGAATCGGACACCTGACCCTTGTGGATTTCGACAAAGTGGACACCACCAACCTCAACCGTCAAGTGGTAGCCACCCATGAAAATATCGGACAAAGCAAAGTCATTGAGATGCAAAAGCGACTGCTGAGTATCGCCACAGAAGCCGATGTTCAAGCCATTGACCGACAATACAACAGCGATACAGCCGATACTTTCGACCTCGCTCAATACGACATTGTGATTGATGCCATAGACATGGTGGATTGCAAGGCGCTACTGCTCTACAATGCCACCACAGCGGGCTGCAAAGTGTATTCTAGTATGGGTGCAGGGCGCAAAACCGACCCACAGAAGATTCGCACTGCCGAGTTTTGGAAGGTGCAAGGTTGCCCCCTCGCACGTGCCTTGCGCACGAAAATGAAAAAGGCAGGACTAATGCCTGCCTCTAAGATTCAATGCGTCTACTCCGAGGAGATTAGTGGCGAAAAAGGCACCCTTGCGCCTGTGGTCGGCGTCTTCGGCATGACCCTCACCAGCATGGTAATCAATGACCTGACCCTTGCGCAGAAGTAGCGCAAAAGTAGCGAAATAGTATGGCATAGATTTTGCAGATTCTCTTGCAAGACCAATATGCCTTACTATGAAAGTTCTTATTTTATCCTGCAATACAGGCGAGGGACACAACTCGTGTGCTAAAGCACTAAAGAAAGCAATGGACAGGCGAAACATCGCATGCGAGACACAAGACACCTTAGCACTCATCAGCGATACATTATCGCAACGAGTCAACAATGCCTATATCTATTCCACACGCGGTTCACTATTTGAGATGGTGTATAAGCTGGGCGGTTTTGTGAGCAATAATATAGACTCGCGTCAATCACTCATCTACAGTGCCAACAAACTATACGCCGAGAAACTATACAATTATATTACGGATAATGGCTACGACATTGTGGTCTGTGTGCACCTATTCCCTGCGGAAGCACTCACGGCCCTCAAACGCAAGACCCAACTGCAAATCCCGACCTATTTCGTAATGACAGACTACACTTGTATTCCTTTTCTGCCAGAGACAGATTTGGATTACTATATCATCCCACACGAACACCTAATCGAAGAGTTTGCCGAACGGGGCATAGCGCGTGAGAAGATTTTCCCTATCGGTATTCCTGTAGATGAACACCTATTTACCACACGCCAACCACAACTCCGTGCCCGCTACATGCTCGCCCTGCAAATGGGTTGGGATATCACCACAGCTACAGGGTATTGGTATCTAATAATGTCTGGCTCTATGGGCTTTGGCAATTTGGGCGAACTGGTAGAGCAACTACTCCGAGCAATTCGCCCCGAAGACCGAGTGATATGTGTTTGTGGTCGCAACGAGGATATGCAGCACTCCCTGCAAGAAGTATTTGCCAATAATCAGCAACTATGGGTATTGGGTTTCACAGACCAAGTATCGCTCTTGATGGATGCCTCTAATGTGATTTTCACCAAGCCTGGTGGCATCACTTCTACCGAAGCTATTGTCAAGCATATTCCACTTATCCACACTACTCCAATCCCTGGTTTGGAAGACCGTAACGCACACTTTTTCCACCAACATGGACTATCCTACTACACCAATGAGGTGACACAACAAGTAGCAATTGCCATGCGACTTTGCCAAGATCAAGCGTATCGCCAACATATGTTGCGCCAACAACGCGAACATGCCAACACCCGCACTTCGGATGATGTCATCGACCTGATACTCAGCGAGTATGAAGAAGCAGCAACCCAATAGAACTCTTAACCAAAGTCTAAGGCGTATCTATTACGCCCTCTTTGTGCTGACCATTGGCATTGGCACAGGCAATGTAATCTATTTATGGCACCAGCCCAACATCACTACCAATGCGCTGATATTCTGTACATTGCAATATGTAGTAATATTAGCTATCCTGACTTTGCCTATCGTGCTACGCAAGCGGTTTATGATACAAATCCCGCTGATGATAACAGTGATGTGTGCACTATTTGGCTTCGTTGCCATGGTGATGGGCGACGGACTGAATTTCTATGGAAAGTACTCGTGGTGGGATTCTGTGTTACACCTCTTCTCTAGTTGCGTGTTGGCATTTGTAGGATTGTGGATTATCACTATCATCTTTGAAAAGCAAGACCAATTGGTATTGAACAACAAACTCTTTCTTTCGCTCTATGTCTTAATCTTCGGTTTGAGTTGTGGAGCGGTATGGGAGGTCTGCGAGTATGCGTATGATGCTTTTTGCGGGACCAATACGCAGCAGTTTATGGCTACTACCACAGCCTCTATCACGACTGTAGAAGATATCCCACTCTGCGGACACGAAGCACTGCGCGACACCATGACCGACCTCATCCTCGACCTTGTCGGTAGCCTATTGATATCAATCTATGTTTTCTTCCGCTACGACAAACTCATCGCTATGCACTACACAGCGATTACAGATAAAGAATAACCCCAAATAGAATTACTCTCTCATCAGTTTCTCCAAGCAGACCTGCAGCGCCTCTGTCCAATGAGGGATAGCGATACCGAATGTTTGTTTGATCTTCGACTTATTCAGCACGCTATAGTGTGGGCGTGGCGTTTGGTATTGATACTCGCTGCTGAGGATAGGACGGAGTTGGCAAGCGGCTATCTTGTCTGCAGCCTCTTTACCTAATAAAGATTGTGCGCGGGCGAAGATTTCGTGCGTGAAATCGTACCAAGAACAAACACCCTCGTTCGTGAAGTGATATACACCTGCATGCCATTCAGGCGATTCGATGGCTGCAAAAATTGCCACAGCCAAGTCGGCAGCATAGGTGGGCGAACCAATCTGGTCAAAAACGACGCCCAGCGCCTCGCGCTCCTGACCCAAACGCAACATCGTTTTCACAAAATTATTACCGAAAGTAGAATACAACCACGCAGTACGGAAGATAATCGCCTTATCACTAACAGCTTGCAGAAGTTTTTCGCCCTCTCTTTTGGTACGACCATAGGCAGTGCGTGGAGCTACTGGATCCGTTTCAGAATAAGGCACACAAGCCTCACCTGAGAATACATAGTCCGTACTAATATGGATGATGCGTGCGCCTGATAGACCTAGGTTCTCAACCGCTAATGCATTGATTTTATGCGCCAAATCTTCGTCTATTTCAGCCTTATCCACGTTGGTATAAGCTGCACAGTTGACGATGATGTCAATCGCGTTGTCCTTCACAAACTGGCTAACCGCCTCGCGCGAGGTGATGTCCAGTTCGGCTATATCTGTAAAGAAGTATATATGCTGTGTATGTTGCGCCGAGAGGACACGCATCTCGTTGCCCAGCTGTCCGTTGGCGCCTGTGATAAGAATATTCATGCTGTTTAGTGTTTAAAAAGGGTTATCCAATTCTGCAAGTAATGGATGGTTCTTGTCCTTCTCGCTGAGAATCATCTGCTCGGCTGGGATTTGCCAATCAATATTCAGTACTGGGTCGGTGAGCTGAATACCACCATCGGCTTCTGGGTGATATAAGTTGTCACACTTGTAGGTAAACACGGCACGCTCGCTCAACACCGAAAAACCATGCGCGAAACCGCGAGGGATATAGAACTGGCGATGACTCTCTGCATCCAATTCTACAGTAAAATGCTGTCCATAAGTAGGGCTACCTTTGCGCAAGTCCACAGCCACATCCAATACACGACCTTCCGCACAGCTGACCAGTTTAGCCTGAGTATAAGGTGGACGTTGGAAGTGTAAGCCACGCACTACACCATATGAGGAACAAGACTGATTGTCCTGTACAAAAGTCGCATCTACGCCCGCTTCGCGGTAGCGTTGCTCATTGTATGTTTCCACAAAATAACCGCGTGCATCGCGAAAAACCTTGGGTTCGATGACCAACAGACCCTCAATAGGTGTTTTGAAAACTTCCATAACTTTTACAAAATATGGTGCAAAGGTAGTGTTTTTTTTGCATATTTGCAAATAAAAGTGTACCTTTGCACCAAAATTTAGATATTGCATTATGAAACAGACAGTAAAATATGCGTTTGCAACGCTGGGAATGGCGTTGTTATCTATGAGTAATGTATGGGCAGTAGCGCCTCTTCCTGGCTTGGGTCTCACGGAGCCCGTTCGCAAGCCTATGCCACAGGGTGTAGTGAGTCAGCAACGCCAGGCACGCGTGGCTGCGGAGTGGCAAGCTCCCAAGTTGGTTTCACGCGGCTTGCTCATAGTGGTAGAGTTCGAAGATACGCCATTGGCGGCAGGCAACACGGTACAGTCTTTCGACTCACTGGCGAATGCGGATGAATATACCTACAACGGTGCTGTAGGTTCGTGCAAACAGTACTACCAAGACCAGTCGAATGGCTTGTACAGCCCTCAGTTTGATGTAATAGGTCCTGTCCTTTTGCCTCAAACTACTGCTTACTATGGTGCAGATGCTACATACGAAGGTGATGACCAATATATTGCCGATTTTGTGATTGATGCATGCAAAGGTGCACAAGCCATGGGCGTGGACTTCTCCAACTATGACCAAGACGGTGATGGCAATGTGGACTTGGTATATATCCTCTATGCGGGCTATAGCCAAGCGGATGGCGGTCCTGCTACTTCCATCTGGCCTCATGCTTGGGATATGCAGTCAGCTTTGTATTACGGCAATACAAATCAGAGCGAATACTATGTAAAATCCAACGATGTGGGGGATATCACTTCACAGAACTTGCCTGTGCTGAATGGCAAGACCATTCTGCGTTACGCATGCTCCAACGAACTGATCTTCAGCAGTGGTGCTCGCACAAGCATTGGTACGATCTGCCACGAGTTCGGTCATGTGTTGGGTTTGGCAGATTTATATATTACCGAAACCGGAGCAACAGGAAATCCCAAATCAGTACCAGGTTCATGGGCGTTGATGAGTAATGGCAACTACCTCAATAATGGTAATACGCCACCTAATCTTTCAGTATGGGAAAAATATTACTTGGGTTGGGTAGAGCCAGAAATGTTGCGTGCCAATGAGCATGTAGTGATGCCTGCGGATGGCATGACCTATCGCAAACTGAATCGTACATGCATACACTCAGAAGACGGTCCACTGACCACAGATACTACTTATTACTTGGAAAATCGACAAATGACTGGTTGGGATACTTTTCTACCAGGTCATGGAATGTTGGTATGGCGCGTAGTATATGATGCCGAAGAATGGTACTACAATAGACCAAACAATACAACCACTCGTTTTCAATTAATTACCGCCAATGGCTCAACACCATATACCAAAAATATGGATGGTGGTGCAAGACAAGATGTACCATTCCCAGGTTCTTGGAATGTGACTGAATATGAACCATATGCGCATGTGTCGCTGACGGAGATTGAAGAAGTGGACGGTGTCATCTCGTTTAACTTTACGAATACTACTTATACCGATGTGCAATCGCCTTCTGTGGAGATGGATATGACCGAAGGCGTGTGGTATAACCTCTTGGGTCAGCCTGTGGATATACGTTCGTACAAGGGCGTGGTGATTAGCCAACAGGGCAAAGCGCTGCTGCGTTAATCGACACACATATATATAATAAGGAAACGAGGGTCAAAAGCCCTCGTTTCGTGTTATATAGCTAATCGTCTATTCGTACTGTTGGAACAGGAAGTCGTTGTACGGATAGCGTTGAATATGAATCGCTTTAATGCGATCGTAGAAGAGTGCTTTCAGCTCATCGATATTCGTTTTCTGGCGGGCGGAGATGAAGATGCAATCGTCGTGCAACTTCGCCATCCAAGTCTTTTGCAACTCCTCCAGCGAGATATTCTCGCGCTTGATAGGCGTGAGGTCGTCCTCCTCTTTTGGGACATAGGTGAAGGCATCAATCTTGTTGAAGACTACGATACGCGGGATTTGCTCCACGGTCTTCTCGGTCTTGCGACCTGCTTTTTGCTTCTTGGACCATGGGTCGGCCTCTTTGATTTCGGTCTGCTTGGTAAGCAGTTCGTTGATGGTCTCCTCCACCACTTCGTATTGCTCCTCGAAGTTAGGGTGCGATATATCCACTACGTGAATCAGCAGGTCTGCCTCGCGTACTTCGTCCAAAGTGGACTTGAAGGACTCCACCAAGTGGTGGGGCAGCTTGCGGATGAACCCTACTGTATCGGAGAGTAGGAAAGGCAGGTTCTCGATGGTCACTTTGCGCACGGTGGTGTCCAGGGTAGCAAAGAGTTTGTTCTCGGCAAAAACCTCGGACTTGCTGATGAGGTTCATGATGGTGGACTTGCCCACGTTGGTATAACCCACGAGTGCCACGCGCACCATCTTGCCGCGGTTCTGACGTTGGGTAGCCATTTGGCGGTCAATCTTTTTGAGTTCCTCGCGCAACAGGGCGATGCGTTGTCCGATGATTCGTTTATCGGCCTCTATCTGCGTTTCACCCATACCACGGCTGGTCGTTCCACCACCGCGTTGGCGGTCAAGGTGCGACCACATACGGGTCAGACGGGGCAACATATATTGCAGGTGCGCCATTTCCACCTGTGTCTTGGCGTAGGAGGTCTGCGCGCGATGGAGGAAAATCTCCAGAATGAGGATCGTTCGGTCAATCACGCGAACAGGTTGCTTGTGGTTGTCCTTGATTTCGTTCTGGTTGTGCGCATTGAGCGCTTTCTCTATATTGCGCAGCTGACGAGGCGAGAGCTCGTCATCAAAGATGACCATGTCAATAAAGTCATCGGTGTCAGCCAATTGCTGCACATATTGATTGATCTCTTGCAGTTTGCCTTCGCCCACGTAGGTGGATGTGTTAGGCGAGTCGAGGCGTTGTACGAAACGCTTGACGCATTGGGTGTTATTGGTGTCGGCTAGGAAAGCCAACTCGTCTAAATATTCTTTCGTTCTCTCTTCGTTTTGGTCAGGGGTAATCAGTCCCACCAAAACAGCATTCAGTTTGCCCATTAAGTGTAGTGTAGTCTATCGTATTCTAAAAACGTGCAAAGATACTATTTTATTTTCATTCGTACAAGATTTACAATGAAGTTTCACAAAAATGTGGAGTATTTGCTATATCTTCTATTACCTTTATTCGAAAAAAGCGATAGAGGCTTGTATATATCCGATTTTTTTTGTAACTTTGCGCCCAAATTCATTTGGGCGATTATGATAGAGATTTTGAAATATTGTTTACCCGCATTGTGTGTTCTATTGGCAACATGGATTGTAATGCACAAATTTTATAAAAGTGAAGCAGAAAAACGCCTCTGGGAACTCAAACGCCTCTCGCAAAAAGAGATTTCCCCATTGCGTATGCGTGCTTATGAGCGCTTGGCACTTTTATTGGAGCGCACTACACCAGAGCATATGTTGGTCGAACTCAATTTGGGTGAGATGACAATTTTGCAAGTGCAGCAGCACTTGATGCGTACCATTCGCGTGGAGTATGACCATAATCTCAGCCAACAAGTGTATGTGAGCGATGAGGTGTGGCAACTCATTCTGTCAGCGCGCGACCAAATGGTGGCGTTCATCAATAGCATGGCACAGCAGATGCCTCCTGAAAGTTCTGCTTTAGATTATGCCAAAGTATTGATTACAGCCTACTCCTCTAACGGACATACAGCCAATGAGCAAGCCACGCTTGCCCTGCGCAACGAAGCAAGATCTTTATTATGAACCCAACAACACAAATGATACATATACACAAACCGCTGCTCTATGTGCTGTGCGCTATCCTCATGGCGGCATGCACGACGGACACCACTTGCCGAAAAGAGATGGATGTAGCCATGGGACTGACGCTGCAAGCCGACTCGCTGAACGCAAACGGGCATGCGGTGATTTACACCAATTGGGATAGTCTCACGGTGGAAGTGTTGGGCAAAAACGAACTGCTGATTGATAACGGTAAAGGAATAAAAAGATTATTTCTGCCGTTACGACCAGACACTACTATTTCGATATTTTTGATGACATTTCACGAGCAAACCGATACCCTATATGTGGCACATACTCCTCGCCAGTATTTCGTGAGTTTGGCATGCGGTTGTGCTATTTATCATACTATTACCGCCGCTTGGTCCTCCGATTCGCGTGTGGATAGCATAGGTATCATCAATGCCAGTGTAGAGAATGCGGTACAGGATAATCTGCGTATTTATTTACATGAATAGCCGTTTGTTACTCATATTATCCCTATTATTTCTCGCGTTACGCGCGAGCGCAGACCCTAAAACTAGTCTTGGCAGACCATCGCAACCAAAGCAATATGCCGATACGGCCATTTATCAAGGTATGAGCATTAAGCTGGATATTGCTATGCCTATCCTCGAATTGGCACGTTCGGCAGGCAAGATACAAGATTATGAGATGGCACTCAATGTGCGCTTGGCAAAGCGATTCTACCCCACATTGGAGTTGGGATACGCAATCGCAGATGTCACTGCAGATGGCGGACATTATAGTGGACAAGGCGGTTTTGCGCGAGTGGGCATGGATTTAAGTACATTAAAGAAAGGAACTTCAGAAAACTGTCTGATGGTCGGGTTGCGTATTGCAGGAGCATATCAAGGTTTTCAAGTAACAAATGTACCCGTATATGGTGATTATTGGCCCATGGGAAAAGTGGATTACTTAGGGCAACGAAAATTCGACTGTTGGGGAGAGATTGTCGCAGGATGTCAAGTGCATATATGGAAAGGATTTCAGATGGGATGGTATGTGCGCATGAAGATACTACTAACACGTACCGACAAACAAGGCGATGCACTACCTGCCTATTTGCCTGGCTTCGGCTATCGAGATGATACGAATTGGGGAATCAACTATTTCCTTGGATACAAATTTTAACAACTCTACACAATACTACACAGCCCACTTGTGGGCACTACACAATGCTAAACAATACAACAGATACAATCATGAATTCAAAACAACTAATGACAAAAGCGGCAGATAACATCCGTATCCTCGCCGCAGCAATGGTCGAGAAGGCCAAGAGTGGACACCCTGGTGGCTCAATGAGTGGAGCAGACTTCGTACAAGTGCTTTACTCTGAGTTCCTTATCCACGATCCAGAGAACCCATGTTGGGAGGCGCGCGACCGCTTCTTCCTCGATCCTGGTCACATGTCACCTATGCTCTATGCGCAACTCTGCATGACAGGTCACTTCACTATGGACGAGCTCAAGCAACTCCGCCAATGGGGTAGCGTTACTCCTGGTCACCCAGAGCGCAATGTAGAGCGTGGTATCGAGAATACCTCTGGTCCTCTTGGTCAAGGTCACACGTTCGCTGTAGGTGCAGCTATCGCGGCTAAGTGGTTCAACGCTCGTTACGGCGAGATCCACAACCCAACCATATATGCTTTTATCTCTGATGGTGGTATACAAGAGGAAATCAGCCAAGGCGCAGGTCGTATGGCAGGTCACCTCAAGCTCGACAACCTCATCATGTACTACGACTCCAACGAGATTCAGCTCTCTACCTCTTGCAATGAGGTCTCTTCCGAGAACGTAGCCATGAAGTACGAGGCATGGGGTTGGTATGTACAAGACATTGACGGTCACGATCCTGACGCGATTCGCCAAGCCATCATCAACGCACAAAATGAGACTTCTCGTCCTTCACTCATTATTGGTCACACCTCTATGGGTAAGGGTTGCGTGAATGCGGAAGGCGCAAGTTGGGAGGGCAAGACCTCTACCCACGGTCAACCACTCAGCAAGTCTGGCGCAAGTTTCGAGGCAACAGTCAAGAATCTTGGAGGCGACCCAGAGAATCCATTCCAAATCTTCCCTGATGTACAAGCGCTCTTTGATAAACGCGCCGAGGAACTCCGCGAGATAACCAACCAACGCTATGCCGCTTATCACGAGTGGAAAGAGGCTAATCCATTGGCTGCTAACGAGTATGAGACCTTTATGAGTGGCGAGACACCTTGCCTTGACTGGAGCCTGCTCCAACAAAAAGACAATGTGGCTACCCGTACTGCTTCTGCTTCTGCCCTCGCCTTCCTCTCTGAGCATGTCGGCAACATGATTGTATCCTCCGCTGACCTCTGCAACTCAGATAAGACCGATGGCTTCCTCAAACATACCCATGTTATCACAGCGGACGACTTCACAGGTCGCTTCCTCCAATCGGGTGTAAGCGAACTCACCATGGCGTGCGTCTGCATCGGTATGGCGCTCCACGGCGGTATCATTCCTGCCTGCGGTACCTTCTTCGTGTTCTCTGACTACATGAAACCTGCTATCCGTATGGCAGCATTGATGGAGATTCAGATGATGTTCGTTTGGAGCCACGATGCTTTCCGCGTAGGTGAGGATGGTCCTACCCACGAGCCAGTAGAGCAAGAGGCACAAATCCGCCTCATGGAGAAACTCCACAACCACTCTGGTCGTCCAAGCGTGATGGTGCTCCGTCCTGCTGATGCCGAAGAGACTACCGCAGCATGGAAAATGGCAATGGAGAATATCTATACCCCAACTGCTCTTATCCTTTCTCGCCAAGATGTTACCTCTGTGCCTAACACATCAGAGGCTGGCGTGAAGAAAGGTGCGTATGTCGTAAGTAAGGACGAGAACCCACAAGTGGTGATGATTGCTTCTGGTAGCGAGGTTAGTACCCTTATGGCTGGTGCTGAGCTCCTCCGTGCTGAGGGTATCCGCCTCCAAATCGTGAGTGTGCCTTCAGAGGCTATCTTCCGTCAACAAAGCAAGGAGTACCAAGCAGAGGTGCTTCCTCAAGGCGTTACTCGCTTTGGTTTGACCGCAGGTTTGCCATGCAACCTCGAAGGCCTTGTAGGCGAGCACGGCACCGTTTGGGGACTCAACTCCTTCGGTTTCTCTGCACCATACAAGGTGCTTGACGAGAAACTCGGCTTCACCGCACAAAATGTGTACGATCAAGTGAAGAAGTTGCTCTAATAAGTAATCACATCGCAAAGGCGACTGGTTTAATGCTCGGCGTTAATTCGCCGAGCATTTTCCGTCTTATGTACCCACCGCTCACTGCGTGAGCCGCTACCGTAGCTCTGCTGCCATCACTTCGCCTTTTGGCGACATCACAAAGCAACACTGCCTGCACTTAGCGCAAAAAGTACTTTTCTTAAGATTCCCTTCCCTAGTACTATCCCAATCTGCCTCGGGCTAAAAACCAAAGATGAACCAAAGAAGAACCAAGGTGAAGAAGTGCCTTGAATGGCACTTCGAGTATTGCGCCCGAAAAGTCCCCACTTTGAGGATTAAGCGCAATACATAGAATGGCGCGACCTACGGGGTCCCCGACCAATTTCGTGACTTGGTGGGGTGTTGAATTGCGGTCACGCAGCCGTATGGCTACAGGGTAGTGCCGTACAGGGTAGGCACGACCGCCTAATATGTGAGTATAGGCAAAAGTACTTTTCTTAAGATTCTATTCCTTTGTACCTAACCAAATTTTCTCGTGTTAAAGACCTAGGAAGAACCAAAGAAGAACCTAGGAACGACCAAAGAACTCCCAACCACCAAAAAGTACTTTTATTAAGATTGCCGTCTCTTTTACTTCTCTTATACCTTGCCTTATTCCACCGACCAACGACCGAGAGAACGCCGAGAGAACAACGGCACATCTCCTCGCCTCCCAAAAGTGACTTTTGTTAAGATTGGCTTCCTAAAAAAGTTGTCTTCCATCCTAAAAAAGTTGTCTCCCTTCCTAAAAAGGTTGACTCATTTCCTGAGAAAGGTTGACTCATTTCCTGAGAAAGTTGACTAGTTTTCTAAAAAGGTTACCGATGATTGTAATCTCGCCCCCAATCGTATTGGGGCACTTTCCACTAGTCTGTTTAGTGCTCGGCGATTTCCCGCCGAGTAAATTCCTGCCCTTACACTCTACGCCATACACCCCACACCAGAAAAATCGCACTAAAATGCGATTTTTCTTGCACATCCGCAAATTTTGTAGTACCTTTGCACCGTGAACCTGCGCTGGGGATGTTTGCACATCAGCGGCGAGGGGTAGCAGACATAATAAAAGGCGTTTATTGGCGCTTGTTTTGGAGCAACGAAATCCGGAAAATTTCTCTAACCCAAAGCAAGAGAGCGGTAAATGCCCCTTGGTGTGTTTAATCCGTTGTGTTCTACAACGATTAACATATCGGCGTGGGCATTTATTGTTTATTCTTGTTAGTAGGGTCATTCCGGAACCTCGTTGCTAAGAATAAGCAAAAAGAGGTTCCACGCTTTTTCTTTTATATTCATGGGCAGTTAGGAGCCAACTCCCGATTAATTTTGATACAATGAAGAATACACTCATTCTCATTTGTGCTATGCTTTGCTCTTTGCAATGTATAGCGACAAACCTTGTGTTGTTGCAGACTGATGGAACACAACAATTGCAAGATATTGCAAAAATTGGCAAGTGGATATTTGTAGAAGAAAATTTGCAACTGCTTGATAAAGTAGGAAACTTACTTGCAACAGAACCCATCTCAGCAATAAAAAATATCACATTCTCTATCAGCAATCCAGAAACAGCGACTGAGAATGTCCAAATGAATTCTATTGTCATTTATCCCAATCCTACTCAGGACATCTTACACATTACTGGAGTTACACCACAAACTTTACGTGTATTCGATTTGCAAGGTCGCTTGCTTATAAATGAGACTAGCATGCAAATTAATGTTAGCACATTGAATATGGGAACATACCTATTACAAATTGGAACACAAGTTGTTCGATTTATTAAGCAATAATAATTCTAGACA
>JAXJWX010000057.1:0-3018 GCA_036307765.1 Paludibacteraceae bacterium
AAAAAATAATAAAAACAAAAATTATTAAAAATTTCAGTGGTGATGTATGGCTGGACAGATGGACGGCTGGACAGCAGTTTCTATAACTTCACCCGTACGCGGGTATATGTATATATATTGAAAAATAGCTGTCCAGCTGTCCACAGGTTAATCTCTTAGTAGTCTTTTCAGACTTTCCATCTCATTTGTATCTCTCTGGTAAACAAGCCATCCGCGCAATCTAACTCCATTGATTATTCGTCTGATTGGCTGGTATCCAGCTTTGCCCAGCAGCATGCCCAGCTGTGACACGGGCATCGGTTTCTTGATATTGCCGTAGCTGACGATGCGTTCGCTGATTTGCGCTGTGGTCATGAACTCGCCTTTGCCTTCGGCAGGGATGTCGAAGAGGATTGGCAAGAGTTGCTCCTCGGATTCTTGCGCACGGAAAGCCTCGTTATGCTGCTCCAGTGTGTCAATCTCTTCGAGGTCAAACCAGTAGTTGAAGTCGTTTTGAATAAGGTAGAGCGCCTGGGCATAGATGAGGTCGTAGGGCAATGTGGTGTGGAAGGGGTTCTGTATGCTCTCCACCTCAAAAGGCAGCCAACGGCGGTTGCCTGTCGTGTCGGTGAGGAACTCGCGTTTGTTGCTACTGGCGCAGAAGGAAGCGAGTCGCACGCGTCGCTCCTTGGTATAGCCGTAGGCTGCACGCTCATTGACATCGGTGGAGGTGATGACGGACTTCATGGCATTGAGTTCGCGTGGGGTCATGGCGTCGAGTTCATCCATATTGATGAGTCCGAACTCGGCAATACGCAGGCGGTCGTCCTTGCTGAGCTGGTTAGCATTGGCAAGTTTGCAGCAGTAGGCACGCAGGTGCGGTGGGATGAGGTGCTCCAACCAAGTGGTCTTGAAGATACCTTGGCGGCCAATGAGCACGAGGACCTGATGATTGACTACCTCGTCCTGGAGCCACGAGGCGACCATGGCCACAAACCATTTCTTGAAGCACTGGCGCCAGAGACCCCCTCCATCTCCCCCTTCAAGGGGGAGTGTCCCTCCATTTCCCCCTTCAAGGGGGAGTGTTGACTCGGGTTCAATCCCTCCCCTTGAAGGGGAGGACTTTATTTGCCAAGATGACTCCCCTCCTTTTAGGGAGGGGGTGGGGGTAGGCTTCACCGTTACTTGCCTCGCAACCATATCTATCCAGTCGGGTTGGTCGGGTGTGTAGGGGCGGAGGGAGAGCACATAGTCGCGCAATGGGTGCACGCGCGGGATATACCTGCTGCCTGCGTTGAGGACCGTGAGAATCTCCTTTGCGGAGATGTTGGCACCTGTCTCTGCACAACAGTCGCAGACCATGCTGTTGATGTCGGCATTGGTGATGTAACGCCATGCACGAGGTTCGTCGGTGGCCTCAATGATTGCTTCGCAGAGTTGTACTTTCTGGGCAATGGTGTCAAAACGCAGGCGATTGAATGCCACATAATTGTCCTGGATATAGTGGCATGCCAGCTGTTGACGATTTTTCTTTTCTTCACTCATAAATAGTATGTGTTTTATTTTGGTTGTTTTCTACTGCAAAAGTACTGTGGACAAATGGACTGTAAAGCGAAAATTGTCAGTCCAAGTGATTTTCTTTGTAAGTGTCTGATTAGTAAAAGCAAGATTTTTTTGCCACAGGACTGAGTCCTATTTGGGTCCCAAAAAAAGAAAAAAAAGTAGTGGAAGTATTTGGTGAATTTGTAAAATTATATTATCTTTGCAGTCGCGTTCTCGTCGGAATGCGTTAGCACTTTACCATGACTAACCTGAGCCACATATTTCCCTCTGGGTATCTGAACATTCCCACCGAAGAGGACCTCCGCTTTGAGGTTCAGGATATGCTGCGTTATGCGTGTACGGACAAGCAGATTATGGATCAACTTCGTTCGATACGTTGCCCCTACCTGCGCAAAGCTATGGCCCTATGCCTATCGGGATATTGGCACGAACTGGTTCGGTTGCGCGACGACAGAACGGGCTACTACGACGGCGATGGCGACTGGCGAATAGCATGGATATACTTCGATTCGGACATGCGACAAATCATCAAACATGCCAACTGCGAACAAGTGGAACTGGAGATGAACGCCACCACCACACCCACAACAAATGCGACACCCAAGCAATCAACGACTACACAACATATGAAAAAAGAACAACCTAACTACCAAATCAAGATGGAGAACTGCAATGTTATCATGGGCGATAGCATAGGCGGATTATTTACCCTGCCAGGGTCCAATGTGACCGTTAACCAATATGCCGAAGCTCAATCCCAACCCAAACAAGTGATTGAGGGGTCGAGCGAACCTGTGGACGAGCGCAACGCTCGCAAACGAGCCGCCCTCAACGAGATGTGCAGCCGACTGGAGAACCTGGAGCACAGCATGATAGGTTGTGACCAGACAGGCAAACAGTTGGATTATATTCATCTGACCACCTATCTGCGCAAAGCACTCGGCATGCTGGAGCAAGGCAACAAAGAGGAGTTTCTGGTCGTGCAAGAGGGTATTTGGACTATTCTTATTGATCGTCGTGAGAAGTGCCACAAAGATCCTAAGGACCTCTTTTATCCACAGACATATCTTGGTCTGGTGGGGTATCTCGTAGAAAAAGAAGTGATTAACGGTAAGCCCCAGAAGATCCTGGATTGCCTGTATGAGAAGAATGACCAGAGTATGATGAAGAACCTGAAACGCAGCATTGTGAGCGCCTTTCCCGAAGGCACGCGCGAAATGCTGGATTTCTATATTGACCTGATGAAGCGACAACTGCTCATCTAAGGCGGGGTCACCATTGATACCCTCGGTGGAGAAGGAAATGCGATTTGCGATAAGCAAGTCGCATTTCTTTTGTATATCAGGCGGTTACGATGGGTGAATGATAAAGTGCGAGAAAAAAGGGGCACAAGTGCGAGAAAACGCTTAATTTTTGCCTACCTTGTCAGTATATACATGGTGTAGGATGTGCACAACTACTCGGTAACTACTCGGT
>JAXJWX010000058.1:0-21906 GCA_036307765.1 Paludibacteraceae bacterium
AACTATTAAGCGGCACCGCCCATCTCCAGTGAGGTGGGCGGAACCCGACTGAAGGTGCGAAAAATCGCGCTCGCTCCCTGACGGAAGCTCGCTGTTTGATAGAAAAATAGAAAAAATGGAAAAAAAGTACATTTTTTTTGCATTTTTTTGAGATACTGACAAGTTTTGACAGTTTGGTATAGTAATTTTGCAGCCGAAATCGAAAAAATCACACTTTTTTTCCATTTTTATGGAGTGGCGGACACAAAATGTCCGAGTGATGTATTAATTTTGCAGCGAAAATAAAGCCGTAGAATTTTTTCGACGAAGAAAAAATGAATTATTAACTACTAAATCAGTTCAGTTATGAAGATTAAAAAGACTAAGGAACTCTTCTTGAGTTGTAACGTGGCTGGCTTTAGCCACTATGAGGGATGTATTGTTTTCGATCAATTGAAGATTGGTTCGCGATTGCAATTGGTTCGTGAGGATGAAAATGCTTATGACCACGATGCTGTAGCTATTTTCTTTGGTGATTCGCATTTGGGTTATGTGCCAAGTAGCAAGAACGACCAGTTAGCAACTATGCTCGATCTTGGTCATTGTGATTTGTTTGAGGCGTATGTGCAGCGTCTTGATCCGACTGCCCATCCTGAGCAACAAGTGCATGTTGCTATCTTTATGAAGGCAAATGATAGTGTTATTAACGAGCGTTAATTGTAGGGTTATGGGACTATTTGATTTTCTGTTTGGCTCTGATGAGAGCAGTTTCAATACTGAGGATTACCGCAGTATGAGTGAAGATCGCCGTCATCGCGCAAGTGGTTCAGGCAACTGGACCTCTCGCGATGACTGGGACTGTGGCGATTACGACAGCGATGGCATGTCTGGATTTGATTCGTATGAGGATAATGATTTTTGATTTGGTTGAACTCCTTAAATTTTGAAAAGATGGATGATGTTCTTGCCTTATTGCTTGCTCTTGCCCAAATAGGCTTTGGTTTATGGATTTTGATTGAAATGTTTTCTTATTGTTTTGGATAATATGGTAAAGAAAGAGAATTGTGTTGCTCATGTTGAGAGCAATGGGAATGGTTATTATTCGGTTTATTGCGAGGAGCAATTTCCTTTTGGCTTCTTTGGTGAGGGATATTCTATTGAGGAAGCAAAGCAAGATTTCATTGCTGTGTTTGAGGCTTTTTGTGCTGACCACTTGAAGCGCACAGGTGAAGTAGTGGAAGCTACATTCACTTTTGTACTGGATGAATCAGCCCGCTAATAAATAAGCAAGATTGGTTATGAAAAATTATCAAGAAGTATCGCCTAAAAGGCTTGAGGAGTACAACTCCATTGTGGACGAGGTGGATCAACGCGCCAAGGCGCTTATGAGTGAGGAAATGGGCATGCCCGAAGACTGCTGCGTGATGGGTGGCTGTCATGTGTTTTGGAAACACAAGAAGCGTATTCTTCGTACGGAATACCATATGGTATGGCGCAGCCCTCAGGATCTCAATCCTACTTGGCATTTTGATTGAGAATAGTAAAGTTAGAAGCATTCATCTTAATTGCGAAATAATAAGATTGTTATGGAAGAAATTATGTGTATTGTGATAGACTTAATATTGGCTGGGTTAGCAATATGGTTTGTTGTCGAAAATTTCATGTATTACTTGCAATGACTTTTATGATTTTAATCAAAGAATCCCGTCAAGTTTTATGGGTATAATTCTTGAACCATTAGAGGGCGACACTCTACTAACTATCTGCCCACAGTGATCAGTCATTGTGGGCATTTTTTTTGAGTGGCAGCGAGACTGCCACTTTCTTTTTTTGTGGTAGCATGGCTAGAGCTGTGCTACCATTTTTTTTGCACTTGATTGTTTTCATCCCTTGTATGTTGCCTACCTCAAGAAGAAAATGCTTCGCTGCCGTTATGCCTGCATTGATTGTTTGCTGCCGTTACATCTGCTATTGTTCCCTGCCTTAGCGATTTGTTGATACATCCTTTCCGGTGCAAAGTTAGTTACGTTCTCCGTTAGCCTACAAGGTTACACGGAGTTTTGTCGTTACCTAAAAAATCTTCCTTTTTCTCTGCCCCTCTGGGGCGTATTCTCCTTCAAAAGTTCAGTCGAATACTCAGAAGAAAACGAGTATTGTTTTCCAAAAACCTTGTTGACACTCTGCCCGAACACTTATAAAGCACCGTAAAGGTTATATCAAACGCTAACGGCATTAAACGCAAATGTTAAACTACAAATCAATTACAATTATGGCACAACTTAGTATTTCTTTCGGTCTTGAGTTCAGCAACCAAGTAATGAACAACCAAGTAAATGTAAAGGTTTCTCACCGCTTCAGCAATACCGCAAATGAAGAAGATTTGAATTGGGGCGACATTTACGAAGAGTATTTAGATTTTGAATACACGAGCCAATCATGGAAATAATAACTAATAAATAAATCGTTTAACTACTAAAATTTTACAACTATGGCAACAAAGAAACAAACACAGAACCAAGCAACAGAGCAAACAACTGCCCAAGTATCAAGCAAAATGAGAGCGTACCGCGAACACCTCAAAGTCATAACTAAAGGGCTTGTAGAAATGGCAACGGCAGCAGGTCGCACCGAGTTTAAGCGTAACGATTTACTCCGTGAGTGCTACAATGTAGTAGGTCAAGAAATGGACACTTTCGAGGGATGGAAAGCCAAAGGCGCACAAGTTCGCAGAGGAGAGCATGCCTACCTATTTTGGGGCGCACCCATAACCAACGAGCAAGGTCACACCTATTACCCTGTAGAGTTCAAGTTTACACGCGAGCAAGTAATTATAAATAATAAATAAAACCCGCCAACGGGGAGAGCAATCTCCCCAACGGCACAAAACCACAAAAACATGGAAAAAAAACTCTATCGTGAGGAACTCACACAAATGGAAATCAACGCGCACCGCGCAAGTTTGAACGGAGAGCCAGCAGTTTATTGTGGCACATATGGAAAGTACAACAACGGCGATATTTCGGGCATGTGGGTAGATGTGGCAAGCTTTACCGATTACGAGGAATTTATGGAGTTTTGCGAGCACGTGCATGCAGATGAGGAAGATGTGGAGCTCATGTTCCAAGATTACGAAGGCTTTCCTTATGCGTGGTATAGCGAGAGCGGCATGGGCGAGGAAACTTTTGACAGAATAAAAGAGTTTGCCGCTTTAGATAATGACAAGCGCGAGGCATACGAGGCGTATTTGGACAATTACGACAGCGAGGCGAGCGTGGAAGATTTCAACGATTGCTATCAAGGGCATTTTGATTGTCCCGAAGATTTCGCGGAACAACTCTATTTTGAGCTTTACGAGATACCCGCACATCTTGAGAACTTCATAGATTGGCAAGCCGTATGGCGCAATTTGGACACGAGCGGAGATTATGCCGAGTTTGATGGTCACATCTTCCGCACATGAAAAAAACTGCCCACCTCAATTAGGGTGGGCAGTTCCAGACTTGGGCGACCTCAAAAAGCCAAGACTTTTTGAGGTGTTATTTGAGTAATGTTGCAATAAATTCGCAGAACTTGGTTATGTCATTTTCAACGCTGGCGATTTCTAATGCACGCATGTACTCTTCGCGTCGCTCTGTAGGAATGATCACCCAATCATATCCCCCTGTTACAAGCATGCTGTTCATTATAAATCGCGCTGTACGACCATTGCCGTCCATGTATGGGTGTATGTACACGAATACAAAATGACCTAAGATTGCACGAACAATAGCGTTTTCTTCCTCTTTCATCAATTCGCACAAAGTACGCATGGCATCACGCACTGCCCTTTCTGGTAGAGGAGTGTGACGCGAGCCTCTAATATATACTGGGTGGTTTCTATATCCCATCAAATCAGCTGGCGCAATGATATTGGCTTGCACACATGGTTCAAACAATTCAAAGTGCCAATCTTGGTGGTAGCGATCGAACGCAACACCAGCAGGCAAGCCCTCTAATATCTGTTTGATTGTTTCTTTTACCAACTGGTAGGATTGGTAATAACCACGGGCAGCCAAAGCATTTCTGTACTCTTGATCTTTCGCATTCTCTTGTGGGTTCCACTTGCCGTCCCTCACTCGTTCAAGCAATCCTTCAGTAATGCGATAGCCTTCAATAGAGAGTGAGTGATAAGAATCTTTGACATATCTGTCATCAATCTGTTGCAGTATCACTTCTGTTGCCAACAAAGGCTTTGCCTTAGGCATGATACGCAATACATCCTTGCGCATACTTTCCCACATAAGGCGTATACGATTGCTATATGGATCTGCTTGTGGCAGCACCATTGCAGGGGCTTGCTCAAATGGATTTTCAACGCGGACATCGTATCCCAATCTTTTCATTCGTCTTAGGATATCCTCTGCTATCGTTTCGCGCCCCATCTGACGAAATGCACCAATCAATCTTCCAGCTCGTGCCGAATTACCATTCGTTGCCACGATTGACAATATCTCTGACGCATCTGCTATCTGCGATAGACATGTCTGCGCCTCCATGGCAGAGTCTTTGTAGAACGATGGTGAACAGTACACTAATGCTTCAGCAATAGGGTAGAGGTGTACTCCATAGTTCTCATCTTTGATTATTTGCGATGGTAAAGCAGCTGTGATATCCAATACGGAACATTCAAAGAGCAACTTGGTAATATTATTGCTGGCTTTTGGTGAACGAATGATTAGTTGTTTAGGTATGATGGTATTTCCTGCATGGAAACTCAAGGAAGCTTCAGGTGTCAAACACCACTCGTCACCAAAGCGAGATTGTGCATAAGATGAGATAAATGCCCAATAGGAAGCATACCAAACGGTAGTGTCTCCTTCAGAACCTGGACGAGATGGGATATACCATCCGCGCAGTACTTCTTGCAAGAATCCACTACTTACCAATCGCTTAGTATGGGTATCTCCTAATACATCATTCCCCTTGATTACCAACTGATTGGTTTTGTCTTGTAATTCCTTTAGAGCCTCTAAAGAACTCGCTAATTTCTCTTGTGGTGTAGCCATATTGATATGCGTTTTGTTCAAGCATTAGTATTTTACCGTGTGAGGTTATTAGTTTTTAACCTTGTGCGATTATTAGTATTCTAACGCGTGGAGTTATTAGTATTTCGGTGCAAAGGTACTATAAAAATCACATATATGCAAGAAAAATAATAAAAAAAATGAATTTTGTTACATTTTTCTTACATAAAGGCTCGCATATCAGCATTTCAGCACAAGTATATCGCGCAGATTGGTCGTATAGCAGGGGGAGAGTTTCTCACGTTTGGTAAGAGGTTTGTCCGTGTTGAGTACTTGCGTAGCTACTTTAACCGCCTTATTCCCATACTGGCTATTGATACGATCGATGGCTTTTTGTAGTCGCTCGTCGCGCTCCTTGGGTCGTTCATCAAAGAGCATTTGTTGGGCATTGTCTGCTGAACTTAGGTTCATCAGTACTACACCTGCTTTCTTGTATGGGTAGGGCTTCCATTGCTTGCGCAGAGCGGCCAGCATGTAGCCAATCAGTTCGGTGGTGATAGCCGTAGGGAAGGGTAGGGTTACTACCTGATGGATCACCTGCATATCTTCCTCGGCAAAGCGCGAGGTGTGCGCATATACGATAAACTGACGACACAGACTGTGCTGCTTGCGTAGTTTCTCGGCGCAGTAACTCATAAAGTCTGCCAACGCTTTTTCCAAAGTCGCTTGGTCGGTAATGCCTCGCTCAAAGGTACGCGACTGCGATATGCTTTGTCGCTCGGCACGCTCCGAGATGTCGATGCAGTCGTAGCCGTTGAGTTCATGCCAAGTCTGTAGCCCTGGTTTGTGCAGCAGGTTCTTGGCGAACTCAGGCAATCGTTGGCTAAAGTCCCATGCGGTTACAACTCCAGCGGGCAGAAGTTTCTTTTGTGCCTGCCTACCTATGCCCCATACATCTTCGATGGCAAAGCCTTGTAGGGCTTTCTGCCGTTTCTCGTCGGTGTCGATGATACACACGCCGTTGTAGGCAGGATATTGCTTGGCGTACTTGCTAGCAATCTTGGCGAGTGTTTTGGTGGGTGCCAATCCGATAGAAACAGGTATGCCCACCCATTTACGGATTTGTTTGACCACTTGCTCGTAATAGGGTTTGAGTTCGTGTACGGGCATGTGATCGCAATGCAAAAAGGCCTCGTCGATGGAGTACTGCTCCAGCCGTGGCGTGTGCTTGGCAAGTATGCTCATCACCCGACTGCTCAGGTCTCCATACAAACTGAAGTTTGAGGAGAACGCAGTTACTCCTTCTTTCTTAGCGAGGGCTTCCATTTGGAAGAATGGTGTGCCCATCTTAATGCCGAGCTTTTTGGCTTCGTTGCTACGCGATACTACGCAACCATCGTTGCCCGATAGAACAACTACGGGTTTCCCTTCGAGGTCGGGGCGGAACACTCGCTCACACGATACGAAGAAATTGTTGCAATCGCATAGCGCGTACATCATAGTTTATGCACACAATGGGTGATAACACCCCAAATGCAGAACTGATTGTCTGCGGTTACTTTGATCTTCTGAAAATCCTTGTTGTGTGGTATGAGCCACGCACATTGATTTTTGGCGTCGAATTGATACTCTTTGATTGTAAATTCGCCGTCTATGCAGGCAGCCACATAATTGCCGTTCTGTGCTTCCAGCGAGCGGTCTATTACCACGATGTCGCCATCATGTATGCCTGCTTCTATCATGCTATTGCCTGCTATGCGGGCGTAGAAGGTGCTTTCGGGGTGTCGCACCATCTCACGAGCGAGGTCGATGGTCTCTCCCGCATGGTCTTGCGCAGGGCTGGGGAATCCAGCTTGCAAGCCCTCGGCAATCTCCAATTCAATGCCCATATCCTGGGCGGTACTTATATCGGTCAGTTTCATATACAGTAGTTTGTTTTGTGAGTGCAAAAGTACTGAAATTTTTGCAAATAATCAATAGCTAACAGAAAAATTACACTTTTTTTCCATTTTTCTTGAGCACCGGACACGAAATGTCCGAAATTTTTACTATCTTTGCACCGCAAAAAACTTTGTACCATGGAGAAAGTCAATGTTTTTAATCGTTGTATGTGGCTAATCACCACCATCAATGCGGCTGGTGTTATTACCAAAGAGCGCCTTGATTACCTATGGAGTAGGTCGAACCTTAACTCCAAAGGAGAGAAAGAATACCATGAGCGGAGTTTCCGCCGTCATCGCGCGCATTGTGCTGAGATGTTTGGTATAGAAATTCAGTACAACAATAGTTCCCGCACTTACTCTATTTCCATGGAGAGTGCCAGGAACAATTCTGAATTTCAAGAGTGGCTTCTCAACTCCTTTTCTGTGCAGCAGTTGTTGGAGGAAGTCAAACACATGAGCAAGCGCATTGTGTTGGAGCATATCCCTTCGGGACACCGTTTCCTCACAACCATCCTAACTGCTATGTCCACATCCTCGCGCCTTGAGGTGTCGTATCAACGATTCGACCGCCCAGAACCGCATACCTTTTTGCTCAATCCTTACTGTGTAAAGGTCTTTAAGCAGCGCTGGTATGTCGTTGGTCAAAGCAACATACACGACGAACTGCGTGTGTATTCCTTGGATCGTGTGCTACACATCGAAGAAACGGAGGAGCATTTCGAGATGCCAAAAGATTTTGATACGAGTATGTTTTTTGCGCCTTATTATGGTGTGATGTGTGGTACTAGTACCAAGTCCGAGTTCGTGCGGATCAAGGTCGAACCTTTGACCGCTAAGTATATCCGTTCTCTGCCTTTACATCACACACAGACGGAGGAGGAGCAAACAGCTGATTACTCTGTGTTCAACTATTATATCGCTCCCACTTATGATTTTGTTCAGGAACTCCGTACTCAAGGCAGTACCCTTGAGGTTCTGGAGCCAAAGTGGTTGCGCGAGCAGTTTGCCGAGGAGGCGAAAAAACTAGTGGAGATGTATAGATTATAAATCCGTTTGACTAGATTTACAATCAATATTGCAAAAAAACATGCTGCAAAGACAGGTATGGATGTGGTGCGTCCTTGTGTAAAAGTAAGGGGATGGTCTTATTATCATCTGAATTATTCAGTTCGCCCTAGATATTTGGGATTACCTATTATAATCAAAATTTCCAAAAAAGGAAAGATTGTTCGTGTTTTAGATATGGAGGAACGATTCTGGGCTTACAAGTTGGCAAAGGAAGCGTTGTAATTAAATTATCAGTAAAATGTACGATTTCTATAAGAATAAGAAATCCGATAAAGTCTATTGGGTGGACAATCTGGATAGTGTAGGGCAGCACTTGTTCTCGTTTGACAAGCAAACCGTGTTCAATTTGTTTGCAGACTATCCGTACAATTTGACCACCGAACAACGCGAAATCTTTGATAAGGAAAATCCTTATTGGGCAGATTTCTTCAGGGGTAGGGGATAATATTTGCACTTTTTTTCAAAAAAATGCACTAAAAATACCCATATTCCACCCCTATTCCAATAATTGGAAAAATCTATTGTACAGATCAATAATTTTTAGTACCTTTGCGCTCATAATGTAACTATAAACTTACACTATGAGCGCTTTTTGTATATACCTAAGCCTTCCGCCCTATTTAGCAGAATGGTACGCACACACTTGCCGTGAACATAAGTTCGCGACAAGTGACTATTGCCCCACAGATCCTATCACGCCATTGACACCTGTAGAACCAATTCGTGGTTCATACGAGAGTTTGGTGTTACAGCAGTGGCTAACCAAACAGCCAGCAGCTATTCCTGAACCCATCCCTGAAGATGCTAACCTCGCTATAGAGATACCATACTTCAAGGACAAAGACCCACGCACATACAACTACCTCACCAAAACAGCCAAGACGCACTTGGCTAAGGCTATCGCTAATGCTTTCCGCATACAGCTTTGGGAGGAGTTGCACCAATTTGATGTGAAACTCAATCGTCAAGATGAAACGATTTATATCTTCATGGAGAATCATGGTATCTCTATCAATGACACCAATTGGAACGCAATCGCCAAAATCTACCAACGTTGTCGTGCTATTTATTATGTGAAAAAAAATCGTAAAAATCAATCGACTTCAGCAACTAAAAATAGATAGTTGTTAGAAGTGTTAGATTTGTTAAGAAGTGTTAGATATTACAACTATGAAATCCCATTCTTTCCTCCCTGGTATTAAGAGCATTTATTATGTACCATGTTCCTCCCTTCCAGCCTCTCTGATGTTAAAAGCCTTGTCCGACCTGCCTATTACCTTAACTACAGGGCTTGAACCAATCCCTTTCGCAGGTGAGCCTACATGCGAGAGCGAGGGCGCGAATACTAATAATGGTCCCGCTGAACAGGTAACGCTGACCTTTCAGTCACTTATGGTTATCCCTGAAAACATTCCCATCGCTTTTGCGCTGACGGATGTCAATGGTCAGAGCTACGTTATCGGGACGAAGGAGCAACCTTATCCGCTCATCACTTGTCGTCAGTCGTTTGGATCTCCATCAGGAGATGCACACTCCCTCGGTGTAGAGGTTGCTTTTACTGCTCCAAAGGCACTTATTGCGTGTGAAATAGTGCTTTAGCAGTCTTTTCACGCACGATATAAATAGTGTACCTTTGCATTGTAATTCTTAAAACAATGCAAAAGTACACACTTCAACTGAAAGGGTATGTAGGCGGCATGGACTTTGACAAGGGCTATGTCGATTACGTTCTTTCCAAGCATGCTGACGAACCTGTCACCGTGCTCATTGATTCTCTCGGTGGTTCTCTTGCCACTGCTCTCTCAATTGCTGCTTCATTTCGCAATCACGGCAATGTGAGCGTTCATTTCGTGGGAATGAATGCTTCAGCTGCTACTATTGCTTCTTTGGGTGCTAAACACATCTCAATGGATGCGAATGCAATGTACCTTGCTCACAAATGCTCTATCGCAGTTTGTCAATGGGCTTCGCTTAATGCCGACCAACTTTCCTCCGAGATTGCTTCGCTCGAGCAGATGAAATCTGACCTCGAAAAGATGGATGCCAATGTGGCTTCCATGTACGCGAAGAAATGCCGTAAAGAACAAGCCGACTTGCTTGATCTGATGAAAGTCGGTGGCTGGCTTTCTGCTCAAGAAGCGCTAGAGTGGGGATTTGTGGACGAACTGACCTCCATGAAGGAGGATAAGGCACCAGTGCTTACTGATGCGGTTGCTTCTGCTATGGCAGCTGTAGGCATGCCTATCCCTCAAATCCAAATCCAAGATGAGCAAGGCACGCAGTTCTCAAAGTTCCTTGCCGCGATTACGCAATTCTTCAAAACCCCAACTGCACAACAACCCCAAACAAAACATGCTATGAATAAGATTTTACCTTTCCTTGTAGCCGCACTCGCTACGGATGCGCTACATTTTGAGGATGGTGTTTGCTCTCTTTCTGAAGCACAGTGCGATGCACTAGAAGCGATGTTTGCCAACCAAGACAAACAACTGAAAGATCTGCAAAACCAACTCCAACAGCAACAGGCTTTAATTGATGCTCGCGATAAGACTATCGCTGACCAACAGGAGCGTCTCGACACTCAAACCAAGTTGCTTGCAAACCAACCGGGAGCAGCTACCTCCCAAGTCGTTAACAATGGCAAGCCATCTGCTGAGCCAAAGGATGAAGTTACCCAATTTATGGAAACTTCTAAATCCGCTCGTGCTCTGTTTGATAGCCTTCCTTAAGCCAACCACAAATTTTTGACATATATGGGAAAACTTCAATTTGATTTGGCTGCTTATCAAGAGGCAGCTCACAAGTATCGCAAAGATTTGCTTCGCTTGCCAATTATTGGTATTCAGGACACTTTGAAGTACATGACTGGTCGCCCAGGCATCCGCTACAAAGAGTCTGTGGCAGCTGTGTCCGGCGATGCGCAATTTGGTCCTTACAAACCATCTCGTTCCACGGATTTCAATCTGAACCTCAATTTCCGCACCCTTGAAACATACTTTGGCTCGGTAGTTGCTAAGTTCGATCCAAACTCTGCAATCTCTACTTTGCTTGGCGCTATTGGTGCCACTATGGGTGATGGTCTAGCGCAAACCCCAACTGCAAAAGAGGTGCTTGCCCTTATCGGTAAGTCACTCTCAGAGCATCTCAACGATGCTATTTGGTCGGGTGTTCGCAATCCATCTGGCGACACTACTGCCGACCTATTCGATGGCTTTGATACCATCACTAGCAAGGAGATTGCCGCTGGCAATATCTCTGCGGATAAAGGCAACTACCTTAAGCTTACGGAGGAGATTACGCGTCAAAACGCTGTGGATGTCGCTAAGGATATCCTTTTCTCGCTTGATCCACGCCTCCGTGCGCAAGATGTGTTCATGTTCTGCTCGCAAGACTTTGCAGACAAGTACAACGAGGCGTATGCGCTTACCCATGCGGGCTTGCCATACAACGACAAGTATGATCAAGTTTGCGTAGAGGGTTCAAACAATCGTCTGCACATCATTCCGCTCTACAACAAGTTGGATAGTAAGTTCATCCACATCTGCCCTAAGAGCAACATGTTGGTGGGCTACGACCAAATGTCCGATGCGGAGACCGTTATGGTCAAGGAATTTGATCCATTCATCCTTTCGTACATTGCCACCATGTTCTTTGGCGTACAATTCGAGTCTATCGACAAACGCCGCTTCAAAGTGATTGAGTTGGCAAGCGAGGCAACCACTGCTGGCAAGGATTAAACCACGCTCTGCCCCTTCGGGGGCGGAGTTTTGTCACAACTTCCAAAACTTTATATACTATGTCAACCTGTGTAAATCTTCAAAAATCCATTTCGTGGTGTCAAGGTACACCCGAATTGCCTGGTATTAAACGCCGCATTTACTACATCGCCAAGTCACAGATTGTGAAGTGGCCAACCCTCCCAAAAGATGAGTTGGGTCGTGCAACTTCTGCTGTTTATACGGGCTCTTTCGTATTGGCGGCTGATGCCACTTGGAAGCACATTGATGTGCTGCCTGATAAGTGCCAAGTAACCTCTGAGGCGCAAGGTGAGGTGCCAAGCCAAACCCAACTCAACAAACTTACTGCTGTTCACCCTGCTGTAGGTGAGGAGGCAACGGCTGCTGCTGCCTATATCAATAACACCGACAATGTGTTCTTGGTAGAGGATATGAAAGGCAAGTACCGCGTTATTGGCTCTGATATGTGGAATACCAAAGCCACAGTGGGACAAGACCTTGGTCAAGGTGCAACGGGTACAACCTCCACCACTATCAATGCCGAGGCAACCGATGTGGTTCCAGCACCTTTCTATGAGGGCGAGATTGTAACCGATGAGGGTACAATCAATGAGGTAGAAGCATGAGTTTATTCACGCCATCGGATTTAGGAATTAGCGGGCAAGCAAAATTGCCCGCTGATTCTGCATCTAAATCGGATATCTTTGCGGAGAATAAACGCAAGTCTTGGCATAAGGATGCAGACACAGCAGCGCGTTGCGATCTGTCGGTAGAACGCATTACGCTCACCTCTCATGTCGGTATACCCGTCATTTCGCTTTGGAAGAAGTCGGTCAAAGGTAAACTCCTAACCGACATTAAATCAGATGAGCGAATGGTAGAACTCTTTGCCACGATGATGTCTGATGTCATCTCTCGTGTGCTGGGTAGTTACCTATCGCAAGGGCATTGGGCGATTTGTACAACGCCACGTCGCCGACACTTGGTGAATAACTTCGCATGCTCCGTTACAGCCAAGATTGCTCAAAATCTATCTATCCCTTATTATGAGGATGTAGCACACGCAAAGTCCAAAGAGCGCGTGAAAGCTGTCTATGATTTGGGAGTGCTTCCTGAGGAACCCAACCTCATAGTCTTCGATGATTTTGTAACTACTGGTTCTACCATCAATTCGATGAGGAACCTCCTTCAACCACTCGGCAAAAACCTCGTGTTCTTTGTCGGTATCAATAACAATATGTAATATGGATGAGAAACTAACTAAAGACATTCAGCAGTGGTTAGATACTCCTGCTGAAGAGCGCGACCTTGAGCAAGGTGCGCTATATCTGCTTAAACTATCGCGTAACGCGATTATGCACCGCAATATCTCAGCTAACCTCAAGCGTCACGCTGCTGATATTGAGTACCAACTCCGTAAGTACCTTGGTTATCGCTTGCAATCGGTCACTCATGCTGAAGTTCTTGAGATGCAAGCTAAGGTGAATGCTATCGTGGAGAAGAATCACCTCAATATGCCTACCAAAACCAAGGCGGATAAGAAGAAAGCGAATGATGAGTTCAAGAAAGGAAAGCGAACTGACCACGACGCGTTGCCTCAGGAGATACAAGCCCTCTATGAGGAGAACTTGCCTCTCATACAGAAAATGCGAGCACTTCACGCTAAGCTCGTAGTTTTGAGCACCGCGAATACTACGTGCCCAGATTCTGAACGCTATCCTTTCCTCAAAGAACTCATCGAGTTGGATAAACGCTACCATGCTAATTGGAAAGCGTATGATTCCTACGGAAAAGAGGCTGCTGAATGAGGCGGGGCGTTCGACTTGAAGACTACCTCAAGCCACTTGCAGAGCACCCGCTTCAAAGTTACCTAACGAATGTTCTTCAGGTAGCCGATGTCATAGAGTGGGTGCTCTCCCAGTTTGGTAAGAGCACCATTTGGCAGACATCGTTCTCAATTTCGGAGGAGTTTTTGCGTCGCCTGTATTTCATTGAGAAGTCGGGGAAAGTGAATACGATTCACCTTATCCTCGACTTCAAGGCGACAAACAAAACCCTCCGTCTATGGTCGTTCCTCACGCAGGTCATTGAGCATACTTACCTTGCAGACAACCATAGCAAGGTGATACTCATTCAAAGTGACGACGGCCGCGTGGCAACCATCATCACTTCACAGAACCTTACGCGAGGTAATCGTATGGAATCCGCTGTGGTAACTACATCACCTCAAGTTTTCAGTACTTTGCTTGCCGATGTGCAAGACATTATTGAAAACCATTCTGTGCCGCTTTCCGAATTATTCCAATCCAAAATTGAAAATGCCTAACTGCTATGCAAGCTATCCATTTATCAACTGCACAAGCCATGATGGCGCGTCCCGACGCCATCGATCTTGATGTTTGGAAGTCCGATGGTTCGATTATCCAACTCAGGAACTGTATTTCTCTGAAATACAACTTTTACGCGGGAACGCGTACGATCAAATTGCTCACCTCTAATCAGCTACGAACGATACGCGACTGCTGTATCATCCGCATAAATGGCTTAGAGGTGTTTATGTAGGTGTTTACCTGCGGTGCTTGGGTGTTTACCTGCGGTGCTATCGCCTCCACGGCGGGTGTGGGTGTGAGTATACCTCCGGTGGCTCCTGCGGACGTGCCTGCATTATTCCACCCAAGAGTAGGGGACATTTACCTCCGGTGGGGCAGAGATGTTTACCTGCGGTGCTTTGGGTTGTTTACCTACGGTCTTCCGTCCTCGCGGGGCGGTGTTTACCTGCGGTGCTGACATTTACCTGCGGTGCTTTTAGGATGTTTACCTCCGGTGGGGCAGAGATATTTATGCCTGACGGCATGGGGTGTATACCTCCGGTGGTTTCGCCTACACTCGGCGGGAGTAAGTTTGAGTATACCTCCGGTGGCTCCTGCGGACGTGCCTGCAATACCCGCCCAAGAATTGGGACATCTACCTGCGGTGCTACAGACATTTACCTGCGGTGCTGAAACGCGCTTACCCAGCGGGGGATGTATACCTGCGGTGCGTCTTTTCGCCTTTAACTTTTAATCCGTACCTTTGCAGTATAAAATACTGACGGTATGGATTTTTCTTTTGATTCTATAGCTATTGTCCCCGAGCTTCAGGCTCGTGCCATCTTTCATTCAGATAGTACGAAGGTGTTTCGCGAAGACGAAAACCTCAATCCTATCATTGTGGACGACCACACCTCCTATATCCCGTGGGGTGCGGATAACCTTATGCCTTTCGAGGTCTTGCAAAAGATTGAGGCAGACGAGACGCTCTCTACCTGCCAACTTTTCAACGCAGAAGTTTGCTATGGCGCAGGTCTGATGTATCAAACCAGCGCATGTACGGCTCAAGTCAAAGAGGACATTGAGGACTTCTGCTTAGATAACGACCTCTCCAGCTATTTCCTTGGGGTCTGCCAAGATTTCAAGCACTTCGGATGGTGTATCACTATGCTCGTGCTTGATAGCGAGCGCAAGAAAATCGTGCAGGTCATCCGTAAGGAGGCTGCTTATTGCCGATTTACGCCTGCCGACGAACACGGCTGTATTCGTGAAGTACTTTACGCAAACTGGCGTAAGGTAGTTCAGGCAAGCGACATCGAGCATATACCTTTGCTCAATCCTTCGCAGCCATGGCGTGATCTGCAAACACGCGTAGCGAGCAATAATGCTCCTGCTAAGTTTGCTATCTTGACGAAAGTGCCTACTGCTGATAGCACCTATTATCCCATACCGCACTACGCTTCTTTGTTTCGGTCGAAATGGTACGACATCAAACAACTTATTGCGACTGCTAAAAAGGCGAAGCTAGAGAACTCTGCTCCTATCAAATACCAAATTGAGGTATCTGATAAGTACTGGGATGGCATATTCAAGGCGGAGGGTATCACCAACCGCGTAGATATGCAGAAGCGCGTTTCAGATGAGAAAGCGCGTATCATCGAGTTCCTCACTGGAGCAGAGAATGCGGGTAAGGTATGGTTCAGCACTTTCTATGTCACGCCTGATGGCAAAGAGCAGCATGATGTGGTCATCCACAAGATTGACAATAGCAAAGAGGGTGGGGATTGGGAATCCGACATCCAAGAGGCTGTCAATATGGTCTGCTTTACACTCCGTGTGCACTCCAACCTTGTCGGTTCGGTGCCTGGTAAGTCGCAGATGAACAACTCTGGCTCGGACAAACGTGAACTCTACACGATTGCGCAAGCCCTACAGAAACCGTATCACGATTTGTTGTTCATTCCGCATAAGATAATCATCCGCTTCAACAAATGGATTGGCGCGTACCCCGACTGCCCATTTGTTATGCTCACCACGCTCGATGAGCATGCGGATGCAAAAACTGTCACCACCTCTAATAACCCATAACTATGCTAATCACCTGCGATACTGATTTGCGCAAGTACCTTCCTAATGCACTTGCTACCGTAGAGGGCGAGAGTTCGCTCTACGATAAGTTAGATTTTTTCTTGGCTGCGTCTGAAAGATGGCTTGCAGAGCATTTCACAGGCACATCTGTGCTTGTCGAAATCTCCGCTATGGAGCCTGCCACACCTATTCGCATGCTTGCTTGCCAGATAGTTGTTGCTGATGCCTTTGCTCGTGCTATACCTTCTCTTGACCTTGTGCTCACGCCTAATGGATTCGGGATAGTAAGTAACAACAACCTCGCACCAGCTAGCGCGGATCGCGTGAACCGACTCCTATCGTCGCTACACACAAACCGCGACTGGCTTCTTGACCAACTCCTGTCACTACTTCCCGCCTACCATGATTGGGCTTCTTCGCCACAGGGTCTGTTCTTTGCCTCTACGCTGTTCCCGCGCTTTAGCTTGGTCACGGCGCTTGGCAAAGATGAGAATGTATGGCACAGCTATCAGTCGCTCCGCTCGCAGCTCGTTTCTGTCGAAGACGAACTTGCCGAGAAATACATCTCTCCAGAGTTGTATCGTCGCTTTCGTCAGCATATCCTCTTGCAAACGGTGTCTGCCGAGGAACTATCTATCATCGCACCACTCAAACAGATTGAAGTGGATCTATTAGCGGGCAAGCGCCTCAATTATGAGTTACTCATATCTCTCGTTGAACGAATACGCCAAAATACGACTGATTTTGCCGAGTGGCAGACATCCTCTACCGCTCAATACTTTCAGCCACAACGCTTCCAAAATGAGAAAAAATCAAGGGGGTATTGGTGGTGATTTGGTGTGATTCCATAAAAATTACACTTTTTTTGCATTTTTTTGAGCATCGGACACGAAATGACCGATTGAATGATTATTTTTGCGGCCGTTAAGCAATTAGTATGAGCAACGGCTGCATTTCATATCGGAGTTTTTCTATTGTAATGGGAGTAACCTCATTACTAATTTTCTTCTTTGCTTGTTGGATATACATATCCTTCAGAAGTGCCGATATGGCACTATATTCGTGGTTGCATATTGACTATAACAACGCACTCTTTAATTGGCTTCGCATAGAGGATATCCACCTCCCAAATTGGATGGTGTATAATGCTCCTGATGGTTTGTGGCTCTTTTCGTATCTCTTATTCATAGAATCCATTTGGGACAATTCATCCATGAAATGGCTGTTTGTTTGGGGGATGGTTCTCTTTGCGTACGCTTTAGAGATACTTCAATTTGCTAATATATTTCCAGGGACAGGAGATGTCTGTGACATTTTCTTCTTTTCCCTTGCAATATTGCTATATTTATCTATTCACAAACTAAAATTTATTTTTCATGAAAAATTTTACTAAGGTTGTATGTTCATGCTTCGTTGCAGGCATGTTCATTATGATTGCGTTAGGTTGCGCAAGTCAAAAAACATTGACTTATGATGTTTGTTTGACAACGGTAGAGGCTCCAGCAGACGCTAAGGAGCAGTTTGGTGAGAGTAAAGTGGTTTCGTTCACAGATGCTGAGCTCACCAAGTATAGCTATGAAGATGATTTCATTGCTATAACCTGGTATGTTGATTCTGAGCAGTTCAACTTTACGCTTCGCAATAAAACAGATCATACCATCAAAATCAATTGGGATGATATTACCTATGTGAACTACAATGGCTATACAGGTCGTGTTATGCATGCTGGTGTAAAATACACCGATAAGAATGCAAGCCAACCATCTACCATGATTCCTAAGGGTGCAAGTATTTCAGACCTCTTGCAACCTACTGATAATGTATATTGGGTATCAGGTCAATATGGTGGTTGGAGAACTAGCGCACTCATTCCTAACAAATATACATCAGAAAACCCTCCTGCAAAAGTAGCAGCTAGTTATGTAGGCAAAACAATGTCTATTCTTATGCCTATTTACATTGAGAACGTCCAAAACGATTATATCTTCAACTTCTATATCAACGCATATAAAGTGCCTAAGAAGTAATCGTATGTAGTTGTCTTTTACTATCTCACCATAATTGAGTACCTTTGCAACATAAACGCAAAGGTACTTATTTTTATGGCTTCGTTAGATCTCGTCATCCCCACTTGTTGGCAGGAGTTGACTCCCAAGCAACTCCGCTACGTGTATTATCTCATTTCCGAGGGCTATTCGCCTGAGGTGCTCAAAACGCATTGCCTGTTCCGTTGGTCTGGCATGGAGGTTATTGCTCCTGAAGGCGATGGTTTCAGTGTGAGATACCAGTATAACCGCTACCATCTGACCGCTTTGCAGGTTACGGAATTGCTCTCGCGCCTCGACTGGCTTGAGCAAATCCCATTGGTGCCCCTGCGCTTGCATCGTATTCACGGCAAGACAGCTGCACCTTCTGACCTGCAAGGCGTTCCCTTCGAGCAATATATTTATTGCGATAACCTTTATCAGGGTTATCTGCATACCAAGAACACCGACCTTCTGCAAGAGATGGCCGCTGTTCTCTATGATAGTCCGACCATCAAGCTTTTGCCAGAGGAGCGTATCTCCATCTTCTATTGGTTCGCCTCCGTAAAGGCGTTGTTTGCTCGCAAATTTACGCATTTCTTTATGTCGGCTCCCATGTCCAAAAGTCTTGATTTGGAAAGGCAAATCACTGAAACGATGAACGCGCAAATCCGTGCGCTCACCAGAGGTGACATAACCAAAGAAAACACCGTTCTGAAGATGGATGTGTGGCGAGCGCTTACAGAGCTCGACGCACAAGCAGCCGATCGTGAGGAACTCAAAAAACAAACGTTAGAATAGCGTATGAATACCCTTGTAAACTGGGATGCAACCCAATTCTTCCGTACACTTACCGAAACGAACAAGCTTGCCCAAGCCAAGCAGTTTCGTTTTTGCCGTGTAAGTGGTTTGTCTGATTTCCAAGAGGTGCTTGGTCGCATGACTTCCAGCACAGCTTTCGTCTGCGTGGATGATATAGCAGAAGGCTATATTGAACTCAATAACTCCCCTCGGACACGCCGTGTGAAGTGTGTTTTCTTTGCTATGCGCCATCCGATTGACGACCTCGGCAAGCGTGCCGAGTGTATGGAAACGATGCGGGAACTGTTCCGTCAGTTCGCCTCTAAACTCATCCTTGAGTCTACCCGCTTACAGGAGCGTCAATTATACCTTGACCCTCGTATTCGGTTCTCTGAGATACCCGAGTACTTTGCTCCTGGTTGTGCGTGTGTTCGTTTCCAAATATCCGTCGATCTATTCACTGACCTTCGTTTCTCGCAAGAGGAATGGGATAATACACCAACTGCATGACCTACACCCAAGAACAACTCAACGAAATAGAGTACTATGCCTCTATTTACTTGCCTATTACAGACATTGCTGTAATCTTGCAAATCAAACCTGAAGATTTGCGGCACGATATTCACGATGAGAATAATCCTGTTTTCTTTTCCTATCACAAGGGTAAAGCCACCTCCAAGGTGCAGCTACATGCACAGGAGATGACACTCGCCAAAGTGGGCTCGCCCTTGGCTCTGCAAAATGCTCGTAATAACCTTATGGACATGGAGGATGATGAATAATGCCACGCCAACCTATCTTAGAAATATGTAGCAAGGATCTCTTCACAGCTGAAGATGAACTGCTTGAGAAGTACAATGCCGAACAAGCGCAGCGGGTGTTGCGTTTGCGGGATATGTACAATTACTACATTTCCAATCCTGACACCAAAGACCGTCAGTTTGTCGATACGGCTATGTCGCGGCATGGTATTATGAAAAGCCAGGCATACGCCGACCTTTCCATAATTAAGTCCCTGCTGCCTTTGCTTAGTTCTGCTTCACGCGATTTCCATCGCTTTCGGTTCAACGAGATGATTCTCGAAACCTATCAGATGGCCAAGGCACGCAAGGACACCAAAACGATGGAGAAGGCAGCATCCTCCTATGCTAAGTTCAACCGCGTTGATCTTGAGGACGAGCAAGCTTTGCCTTACGATTTGATTGTGGTGCAGCCCTTTACTGCTACCTCTGACCCTCGTGTATTGGGCATTAAGCCCATACCGAATGTGGAGGAGAAAATCGCTGCTATGCTCAAGAAATATCGTCAAGAATCCATGGATATTGACGATGTGGATTACGAGGAGGTGGATTTGGAGGAGGAAGAACTGTTTAACCCTAAACCCTTGCACGAAGAATGAAAGAAATCTATTTCAATACACCCCAACGATTGACACAACTTATTGGCGCTAATACCTCTGTTATCGTGGCTGGTCGGCGTACTGGTAAGACGGACAGTATCGCCTCGCCATTCGTATTGCGCAATATGCAGCGCATGAAAGGTTCAACTGGCGGCATCGTTGTGCCTACTTTCAAGCATGGACTAACGAATACTATTCCTGGTATTCTTGCCGCTTGGAAGCGTTGGGGCTATGTGCAAGGTGTGCACTATGTCATCGGTCGCAAGCCGCCCAAGTCATTCAAGGAAGCCATCATCGAACCAGCCGAATATGAGCATGTCATATCCTTCTACAACGGCTCTCGTGCCGTCATCATATCTCAAGATCGTCCGGGTTCATCCAACTCACTCACACTATCATGGCTATTGGTGGATGAGGCTAAGTTTATCGACTACGAAAAACTAAAGGATGAAACCCTTCCAGCCAATGGTGGCATCAAGTCCTTCTTTGGCAAGCACTCCTATAATCATGCCGTCATGATCTTGTCGGATATGCCACAAACCAAGGCGGGGTCGTGGTTCTTGCACTATAAGGACAAGATGGATGTCGAACTCATCGCCACCATTGAGGCCACCGTGTATGAGATATGGCGGCTCAAGCAAAAGGTTCGTGAGGCAAATGCCAAGGGCGAACAACCGCCTGCCTACTTGCGCAAGACAATTCGCAGGCTAGATAGACAACTCAATCAAATGCGCTCGGTGGCTGTGTACTACAAGGAGTACTCATCCATTGAGAACCTGCAACTACTTGGCGAGAACTATATCAAGCAGATGAAGCGCGATCTTACGCCTAAGACATTCCAAACATCTATTCTTTGTCAGCGCCTCGGAATAGCCAAAGACGGCTTCTATTCCTCGATGAAAGAGATGCACAAGTACAACGCCTCGGATTTTGATTACCTCGATAGTTTGGGTTGGGACTACAACCCTAGTGCATTGGATTCACGCGCTGACAAGGATGTCAACCCTGATGCGCCCATTTGCATTGGTATGGATTATAATGCCAATATTAACTGGATAGTTGCAGGGCAGCCCACGGGCAAGCGCCTCAATGTTATCAAATCCTTTTACACCAAGTTTGAGCGGAAGATACCAGCACTCATTGAAGATTTCTGCCGTTACTATATGAACCATCGTAATAAGACGATTATCTATTATTACGATACTACCGCACTTGGTTCTAACTATGCCGTTAATACGCAGGATTTCCATTGGGTCGTTTGCCATGAGTTTGAGCGCTATGGCTGGGCAGTTGAGTCGGTCTATATGGGTAATCCCATGCGACACGATGAAAAGTACTTGCTCATCAACCAAGGCTTCGCTGGCAAGCAGCGACTGATGCCGTTTTTCAATCGTCAGAACAACGATGACCTTATCCTTGCCATACAGACGGCTGGCGTGACGCGCGGTCGCAATGGCGTCCACAAGGACAAGGGTGGGGAAAAACTGGCAGAGACGGAGGAGGATCTCTTGCAGCACCGCACCGACGGTACGGATGCCTTCGATACCCTCTATAT
>JAXJWX010000059.1:0-24265 GCA_036307765.1 Paludibacteraceae bacterium
TAAAAAAACGATTTGATTATGAAAGGAATCATTTTAGCAGGTGGTAGTGCCACTCGTTTGTATCCGCTCAGCAAAGCGATTAGCAAACAAATTATGCCCGTCTATGACAAGCCCATGATTTATTATCCTTTGTCAGCCCTCATGCGCGCAGGTATTCGTGAAGTACTCATCATCTCTACACCACGCGACTTGCCTATGTTTGAGGAACTATTGGGCGACGGCAGCCGTCTTGGCATGCGATTCGAATATAAAATTCAAGAAGTCCCCAACGGTTTGGCACAAGCATTCGTATTAGGCAAAGAGTTCCTGAACGGCGAGCCAGGTTGCTTGATTTTGGGCGACAATATGTTCTACGGTCAGCACTTTGGTCAAATGCTTCGTGATGCCGTACATCAAGTAGAAAGTGGCAGTTGCGGTGCATGTATCTTCGGTTACGAAGTGCAAGACCCTACCGCATATGGTGTGGTAGAGTTCGACGAAACAGGCAAAGTATTGTCGCTGGAGGAGAAGCCTAAAGAGCCTAAAAGCAACTACGCTATCCCCGGTCTATACTTCTATGACTCAACCGTTTGCGACAAAGCTGCCGTATTGAAACCCAGCGCACGCGGCGAGTATGAGATTACCGATTTGAACAAAGTATATCTGGCAGAAGGTAAGTTGCAAGTGAAACTCTTTGAGCGCGGTTTTGCATGGCTCGACACAGGCAACTGCGACAGTCTGCTGGATGCAGGCAACTTCATTGCCACCATTCAAAACCGTCAGGGTTTCTATGTGAGCTGCATCGAAGAAATCGCATGGCGTCAAGGCTGGATTAGCACAGACGACCTTCGCGCACTGGGCAAAGCGATGGAGAAAACACAATACGGACAATATCTGCTTCGCATAGCGAAGTAAGGCGATGAGGCGATGAGGCGACAGGCGAGAGGATTTTGGTTATTAACTATTGGGCTATTGGCGATGGTGGGTTGTACGCAGCAACCACAGCAAGTACGCCGATTGAGCGAGAAGCAGGCTCCCGACTCTGCCTTATTGGCACAAATAGAGTTTAACCAACACATGAGCCGCGCCGCCGACAATGCGTGTCGTGAATGGGTGCGACAAGATTCAAGTACCTACGCATTGGACGACTTTGGTTTTTGGTACACCAAGACGGTCAACCTAGATGCAGACTCTTTGCAACAAGGCGAACAGGTGCTCATTCACCTGACGGTAGCAGAGCTCAATGGTCAACAACTGGCAGACGTCAAAGACATTTTTGCAGTCGGAACGAGCGATTTGCCATTATCAGTCAATCGGTGTCTGAAACAAATGAGCAGAGGCGAGCAAATGCGGATTATTGCACCCTGGTATGCCGCATACGGAACAGAAGGGACCCTACTAATCAAACCCTATACAAACTTAATCATCACATTGACAATTATTAACGAATGAAAACAACAACTAATCTGATATTCTTATTATTATTCGGAATCATCCTCATAGGATGTAGTAATACCTATTCCAACGCACTACAAGAAGAAGAGACATTAATCAAAAATTTCATCGAGCGCCAAGGAATAGAAGTCGTGACTGACAAACCCACTGAGTGGAAAGATAATGTCTATTGGAAAGTTCCTAATTACGACAACTATTATTTTCATCTAGTAGCTGTTGGAGACACCACAAAACCTGCAATGGAAGAAAAGGACATTGTCCTACTGCGTTACATTCAATACACCTTGGATGCGTATGCTGACACCATGCGTTTTTGGAACTCAGATGACCAACCAGAGCCAACCAACCTACAATACAAAGTCTCCACTGAGTCCTCTTGTATAGGCTGGCAAATTGCATTGGAACATATGCAATATTCTGGCGCTGAATGTAAGATTATCTGTCCTAGCAAACTGGGATTCATCGAACAAAACAGCAACGTCATTCCTCTTGGATACGATATGAAAATTAAAATTAAACGATTCTAATATTATGGCACTTGTAAAAAGTATTTCAGGCATTCGCGGCACTATCGGAGGTCGCGTTGCTGAGGGTTTGAGCCCAGTAGATGTTGTTCGTTTTGTAGCTGCTTATGCTACCCAACGCAAGGCTATGTTGCCTGACAACAAGACAATTGTAGTAGGTCGCGATGCTCGTCTAAGTGGCGAAATGGTTGACCAATTGGTATGCGGAACCCTGGTTGGTATGGGCTACAATGTAATCAATATCGGTCTCGCTACCACCCCAACCACCGAACTTGCTGTAACTGGCCTGAACGCAGCAGGTGGTATTATTCTCACCGCAAGCCACAACCCTAAACAATGGAACGCACTCAAATTGCTCAACGAGAAAGGCGAGTTTCTCAACGATATAGAGGGCAAAGAGGTATTGGCTATCGCAGAAGCAGAGGACTTCAATTTTGCAGAAGTGGATGACCTAGGCAAAATCACCCGCCGTGACTATCTGGAAGACCATGTGCGCGACGTGATGGCGCTCGAATTGGTGGACAAAGCGGCTATCGAGGCTAAGAACTATACCGTAGCTATTGACTGCGTAAACTCAGTAGGTGGACTAGCTATCCCAGCCATTTTGAAGGCGTTGGGTGTGAAAAACATCATTGAGCTCAACTGCGAGCCAACTGGTCATTTTGCTCACAATCCAGAGCCATTGCCACAAAACCTTACCGAGATTTCTAACCTCATGCGCGAGGGTAAAGCCGATGTTGGTTTCGTAGTAGATCCAGACGTTGACCGTTTGGCTATCATCTGTGAGAACGGCGATATGTTCGGCGAGGAATACACACTTGTTTCTGTGGCAGACTACGTATTGAGCAAGACCCCAGGTAATACTGTCAGCAACATGTCATCTACCCGCGCACTCAGCGATGTGACCGCTAAGCATGGCGGTTCGTACAGCGCCAGTGCCGTAGGCGAGGTGAACGTAACGACCGAAATGAAGCGCACCAACGCTGTGATTGGTGGAGAAGGCAATGGTGGTGTGATCTACCCAGCAAGCCACTATGGTCGCGATGCATTGGTAGGTATCGCATTGTTCCTTAGCAGCTTGGCACAAAAGGGTTGCAAGGTAAGCGAATTGCGCGCTACTTTCCCAGAATACTGTATCTCCAAGAACCGTATCGATCTCACACCAGAGATTGATGTGGACAAGGTGCTTGAAGCTGTAAAAGAGAAATACGCTGGTGAGCGCATCAACGATAAGGACGGCGTGAAGATTGACTTTGCAGATGGTTGGGTACACCTGCGCAAGTCGAATACCGAGCCTATCATCCGCGTTTACTCAGAGGCTGCCACCATGGAGGAGGCTGATGCCTTGGCTAAGAAAGTCATCGATGTGGTTTGGGAAGTAGTAGGATAATGGAGATTCTCATTACCAACGATGACGGTTGGGGAGCCAAAGGTATCCTAACGTTAGTACGTATCTTGACCCAACTGGGGCACGTGACTGTCGTTGCCCCAGATGGGCCACGAAGCGGTATGAGTAATGCCATCACCGTGCAACAACCCATCTATCTTCGTCCACTCAACGACCCTCATTGGGGCAGCGAAGAATGGCATAAAAACGCCACAGTATATACCACCAACGGCACCCCCAGCGACTGCATAAAATTGGCACTAGACGTACTCTTCGAAGGCGATCCTGCACGTATCAACCTACTTGCCAGTGGTATCAATCACGGCTCTAATGCAGCTATCAACGTCATCTATTCAGGCACAATGGGCGCAGTCTTCGTAGGAGCAGAACACGGTATTCCCGCTATTGGTTACTCGATTGATGACCACAACACCGATGCCGATTTCAGCCATATCGAGACCTACATCCTCGAACTAACGCGTCACCTGCTAGAAGAAGGTATGCCATACGGCGTATGCTACAATATCAATGCTCCCGTAGGCGAACTGCAAGGGGTGCGCTGGACACGCCAATGCCGCGGATTCTGGCAAAAAGAGATGGAAGAACGCGTGAATGAGCAGGGCGAGAAATACTATTGGCTAGCGGGAGAATTTGTCAACATGGAGCCCGAATCGGATGACACGGACATTTGGGCAATGAACAACCACTATATCAGTGTACAACCTTGTACAATAGATCAAACCGCCTACGCAGAGATTTGATAAATATTGGATTGGTATCCTCTTGGGACTGGTGTTACCAGCCGCAGTCGGATATATTTACATTGAGCGCTTCAATTTGTGGTACACGTTTGAGGCGTTCGATATGGATATGATGGGTCTCATTTTGGGCAAAATCATGCAAGTGGGTGTATTTCCCAACTTGGCACTATTATTTGTTTTCTATACCTTAGAAGTCTGGAAACTGGCGAAAGGCGTACTGATAGGTGCACTACCCTACCTCATTGCGAGTATCGCATTTATGGCATAACTCTCTAAACACAAAACAGTAGCTCGCTTGCGGGCATCCACTTAACAAGAGAAATATGAAATATTTTCTCATAGCAGGAGAGGCATCGGGCGACCTTCATGGGTCCAATCTGATGAAAGCGTTGCGGGCAAAAGACCCGCAAGCGGTTTTTGTTGGGTTGGGTGGCGACAAGATGCGCGCACAGGGCTGCGATATTCGTGTGGACTACCGCGACATGGCATATATGGGTTTTGTGGCGGTGATTGCCAACCTGCACAAAGTACGCCGAAACATGCGCACAGCACAACAAGCGCTACTCGCGGAGCAACCCGATACACTCATTCTAATTGACTATCCATCATTCAACCTGCGCATCGCTAAGTTCTGCCACAAGCACCTGCCTAACACGCGAATCGTTTATTATATCCCACCGAAAATCTGGGCATGGAAAGAATGGCGCGTACACAATATCGCAAAGTACTGCGATGAGATTCTTGGTATATTCCCTTTCGAACCTGCTTTTTATGCTAAGTATGGTTATAAATGTCACTATGTAGGCAATCCGACCGCCGATTCCATCCGCACCTTCAACGCCACGCCACACCACACTACACCACACCACGCTACACCCACCATAGCCCTATTGCCTGGCTCACGCCGTAGCGAGATCAAACGTTGTTTACCGATTATGTTAGATGCAGCAAGACGAGTAGCTGGTACTACATATCGTATTGTTGTCACTGCGGCGCCTGGCATTGAGGACACATTCTATCAACCCTATCTGACCAACGAAACGCTCACGCGCGACACATATACGCTCCTCGCACAGGCCAAAGCTGCTATTGTCAACTCAGGTACTGCCACACTGGAAACGGCACTCATTGGTTGCCCACAAACAGCGGTCTATCATGTAGCAGGAAGCAAGTATTTGGAATGGTTACTCAAACCTATACTGTTCAAAATACAGCACTTTACATTGGTTAATATCATTTCTGGTAAAACCGTCATACAAGAGTTGGTCGGACAACGATTTACGAAGTCCAATATCGAAAAAGAGTTGCACAGACTACTCCACGACACCACCTATCGCCAAACGATGCTAACCCATTATGCTGCAGTGAGAAACACGCTTGGCGACCTATCCGCAGCAACCAATGCAGCCAATATAATTATCAATCAAACAATATAACTAGTTATGAAGAAAAATCTACTTTACATCGTACTCGGTGCTTGTATCGGATTTATGTTTACAAGTTGCCAATCCAACAATGCACCAACCACCAATTACCCTGACAGTATCATCGGTTACTGGGAAAGTGCAAGTGAGAATCAAGATAAATGGTATGGCTTGGACATTAGCGACGCCAGCAATGCTGCATTTATCACCTATTATTCGCAAGACGATCCTACAGAGCAAACTATGTCCATCACCTATGATGCGACAACAGGCAAGGGACAACTGTCTGGCGAGAGAAAAATAACCCTCCAAGCCTCTTCGGATACTACCCTCGAACTCACATGGGCTGAAGGCACTGTGGTCTTCCATCGCGGCATACGCCCTGAACCAACAGTCAACATCATCGGCTACTGGAAATCCAATCGTATCGATGACAAAGTAGGATTAGACCTTTTGGTCTATCCGAATAAGACCGATGTCACGGTTATATACTCCTATCGTATGGGCGATTTTGTTGAGATTGTTGGCACAATGGGCACCTTGGATAGTTTTGACCCTGCGACAGGCAACGGCTCTATTACCTCCATCAACTATACGGGCAAATTCAACATTGATGTAGCAGCCATCGCTCCATCACTGACACTAACAGATAGCGAGGATCCATACCTACTTACCAAACAACCCAAAGCAACCAATGTACCTCAATCGCTGAAAGGGACATGGAAATCTTCTATCCCTGGTATTTTATCGGTTAACATTGAGGTAGTAGCGGATAACACATGCACAATTGATTATTCTGTGATCAATCCTAAAACCAAAGAGCAAGAAACGGGTATCGCCAACGGTATTACCTATTATTGCCCTGCAGCTGGTATGGGAGCTGTCATACCTACAGATATGACTAATCTTCCAGAATTATTGTCCGCACTCCTTAACGAAGAGACTTGTGCGCTGTTCACCGCTATTTCGGATACACAAATCAGTGTTCCTCTTCCTATGAAAATCATGGAGATAGAGAACCTCATTCTCACCAAGCAATAATACGCAATGCAACATCCTAAACAGGCGAAAAAGCAAATTGCATTACGATATATATATATTGTTTGCGGTTGTATTGCTGTTACATTAGGAACAATAGGTGTGGTGGTGCCAGGCTTGCCCACCACGCCTTTTGTATTGCTGGCTTCGTGGTGCTTCTATAAGAGTTCGCCACGCTTGCAAGCATGGCTACTGCAATCCTTCTTGGGTAAATACATTCGCGACTATAAAGAGAAAGGGGGACTCACCATGCGCAAGCGCCTGTACATTATTGCCTTAATGGCAACAATGGTGAGTGTGTCCATTATTTTCTTTATCCCGAATACAACTGTGGACATCATCGTGGGCGTAGCAGGACTGATAGGTTGTATCGTCGTGGGGTTTGTGGTTCCCAAAGCAAAAGAAAAAGAGAAATGAAAAAGATTTTATTTGTTTGTCATGGCAACATCTGCCGCAGCGTGATGGCAGAGATGATTATGCGCCATCTGGTGGCGCAAGATGCGACATTTATCATTGACTCTTGCGCCACTTCGCGCGAGGAGATTGGCAATGATATTTACCCACCAGCCAAACGCTGTTTGTCGGCACACGGTGTGCCATTCACGCGCCATGCGGCTCGTCAGATTACGCGCGAGGATTATGAGAATTTCGACATGATTCTCTGCATGGAGGACTACAATATCCGTAATCTCCGCCGTGTCTTGGGCGATGAGATTATGCAGCGCGATGCCGCACTCCCTCAACTTAAGATTCGCCGTCTATTGAACCGCGACGTAGCCGACCCATGGTACACAGGCGACTTTGAAGCTACCTACCACGACCTCATGGAAGGGTGCGGAGCGTTGCTTGGCTAACACGCACTAATAAGAAAGAAGGAATCCCGAACAATGGACTTCCTTCTTTCTTTTATAAAAATTGCTAATCAGTCTGCGTAATGATCTGTCAGTTGATTAGTATAACCCGTCTTCGACAAATCGCCACCAGAACCGCTCAGTAAATGTGTAGTGCATCCTATTTCTACCATCATGGTGGCAGGAGCCATATATTGCTTTTTCATCATATCCTCCTTTCTCGTTATTTAACCATTTGACCTGTGATTGTGAATAATTGCCCTTCACGGATAATCAATAGTTGTCCATCACGCAATATCTTGGTTGGAGTTATCGTTTGTTCTATATTATCCACACCCGTTGTTGTATGTTGCGCACCGATTACACGGCGTTGACGACCAGGAGCCAACTCTGCAGCCGTAGTAGGCACATCACTCCAATCTACATACGCATAATTCGAACGAACAATGCCCGTTGCATTTACTTGATACAAACCATTATTCTTGAGCATGTAGTGAAACAAGTTTTGTGGGATTTGCTCCTCATGTCCATCGTTAATATATCCAACCAAACCATTGCCGCTTGGATACCAATGGTCGGCATTAGGGGTAAAGGTACTTTCGCCTGTAGCAGTTACTACTAACTTTGTACTGTTCGCCAAGAAGAAATAAGGTACGCCTGCTTGCAATTCGCTTTCAGAATCAAGGTACAAGCCATTGCCATCTTCCGTTTGACCTGCAATACTATAGAGCGTTACACCCGTGATGTTATTAGAAGAGAATGGCAAACAGATTGTGCCATAGTAACCGACCCTTACATCTCGCTCATATACGGTTTCTGTTGATGGTGTACCAGCTGTTGCGCAATCAGCATCTACAAGCAAGTGATGTCCATCAGTATTCGTTTCATCAGAAATAGTATAGCAAGTGGCTGTTGGAGCATTAGCAGCTGCCGTTTGAACAGAGGTTGACACTTGTCCATCATTAAACATGAACCACGCATCTGCTTTCACTGTAAATTGATACCAATCATTGCCTATTTCGGTACAAGCAACGCCTGGCCACGCAGTAAATTGCGCCATCCACGCAGCATCCTGAGTCCCCCAAGCCCATATAGATAATCCAGCCCAACCTGCTGGTTTCTTCACTTTAACAATCACATCTGCGATTGGTTCGGGGTCTGGAGTTGCACCATATACACTCCATTCACCTACAGATGGTTTAGAATCATCATTATTCTCATGCCAAGCTGTAATTGTATATTGATCCTTATCACTTGGAATTGTTGTCACTGAGCGATTCCATTCTCCGTTCCATACATTAGCAGTTGCATCTTCTGCGTTAGGGTCTTTGCGAACAAATATTGCATTGGTAGCATCATCGCGAATTTCTGCGGTATAGATAGTGCCTTCCAAATGAGTAAGTTGGTAACCTGCATTTTTGTTGTCTGCATCAGAAGCATTCCAAACATGCACTGCAAAAATTGCATCGCCTGTGTTCCATATATTCGCATCTAAATATATGGTGCGAGTACCTACTGGTTCGGGTTCTGGAGTTACACCATATACACTCCATTCGCCAATAGAGTGGCAATTTTCAGTACAATCTTCTGCTGGCCAAGCTGTAATTGTATATTGATTCTTATCACTTGGAATAGTCGTCACTGAGCGATTCCATTCTCCGTTCCATACATTAGCTGTTGCATTTTCTGCGTTAGGGTCTTTGCGAACAAATATTGCATTGGTAGCATCATCGCGAATCTCAGCAGTATAAATACTACCTTCCACATGAGTAAGTTGGTAACCTGCATTTTTGTTGTCTGCATCAGAAGCATTCCAAACATGCACTGCAAAAATAGCACCATCTGTGTTCCACATGTTCGCATTTAAGTATATAGTGCGAGTACCGACTGGTTCGGGCTCTGGAGTTACACCATATACGCTCCATGTACCCCATGGATCTTCCCAAGAAGTGATAGTAAACAAGTTTTGATCAGCAGGGATACCTGTTTGTGCACGGTTCCATTCTCCCGCCCACACATTGTTTGGATCTATCCCAGCAGGATTTTGTCGTAAGAAGATGGCCTGAGTAGCATCATCACGAATCTCTGCTTTGTAAATATTGCCTTCTACAAGAGTTAATGTATAATCAGCAGCATCTGCATCGCCTACATTCCAAACATGCACTGCAAAAATTGCATCGCCTGTGTTCCATATATTCGCATCTAAATATATGGTGCGAGTACCAGCACTAACATTCATTGCCATGGCAGAAGCCATAGTCAAAAGAATCGAAAATAGTACTTTTTTCATACGCATATAAATATTTATTGTTTGTTACCTAATATGGTATAGTTGACCCCCTCGTGAGTGATGAAGAGTTGTCCATTGTGAATGAACTTATGGGTTGCTTGATTTTCTATTACTGCCTGATTAACAGCAGTTGAGAAATCGTCTTGCGTAATCGCATCACTGGTGGCAGTGAGGTAGTAATTGCCCACCTGAGAGAGGTAAATATCGCGCAGTTGTTTGCCCCCTGCATTGTTATTGAATATAAAGTTAGCAGGAAAAACATATGCCTCTACGGGAAAATCAAGATACGTAACGCCATTCTTATTTACCGTACCCACAGGTCGAATACCAGGCCAACCGCCCAATATATCATTTCGACCATTCTCCCACGCATACAGCGCCGTTTGGCTCCAACCCGTTTGATTGTTGATATAGATATGGTAGGTAGTGACTGGCGTTGGTTCCATATCGTTGGTATATACATGATACCCCTTGCCTACCAAATGAATAGTTGAGGAACTATTCAAGTTGACCGTTGTAGTGGCAAATCCCGAGCCTATCGTCTGACTATCAATCACTCGTTCATACGAGCCGGAACTGACACCTGACAAACGTACATCCACAGGACTATCACTCAAACTGATGACCACAACCACGCGATTGTCACCTTTCTGCTTTTCGAAGGCGAACACCGAAGAATGATTGGTGGATAATATTCGCGTAGTAGCGCGCTCTGCCGCAGTGCCATCCGCTAAAGCGGGCTGCGTATGCTTGAGTGCTACTAAAGCGCGGATAGTGTTTGCCAAAGGCACATTCACTTTGTTCCAATCAATGCTGTTGCGTTCAAAGTAATTAAGAATCTTCGTTTGCCCAATCTCCTGCCCATTATACAACAATGGCATACCGCAAAACGTGAAGTACATCACAGTCAGCGGCGCCACATTATTGCCTACTGCTGTTAGATAATTGCCGCTGAAGTTATTGCCTATATCGTCATGATTGGTAATATATGCCATACGGCTCATTTGGCTATACTGGTTGGTGAGCGTAGATAACATCGAGTTGGCGGCATTGGTGAGTGCCGAGACATTGTTTCCTTTTCCCACAGACTTAATGGCATCCGCAAAACCCCACGCATAATCATAGTCAAAACCAGCAGCAAAGAGATTGTTGGAGGAGTTCGACACATTAGGGTCAGAAAAATCAGCTTCCGCCAAGAACTCTACGCGTTTGCCACGACTATTGTTCTGCAACGCCTCAATGGCACGCTTCAAGAACTTGGCACCAATCCACGTGGATGATACATAATCGCAACGAAAACCGTCTATATCTGCATGATTTACCCAATAAAGCATAGCATCAATCATTGCATCTGCCAAACCTGTAGAAGACTGAAAGTCCAACTGATACACATCGCCAAAATAAGGCGGAGTCTGGATCACCCCATTAACGCGGTGGTAATACTCGGGATGAGCAGATACCCAGGCATGGTCTTTGGCTGTATGGTTAGGCACCCAGTCCAGCCAGACCTTCATACCCAACTCGTGCGCCGCAGCCACAAACGACTGTAAATCCGTCATGGTACCATGATGGGGATTCACTGCCTTGTAATCCTTCACAGCATAAGGGCTACCCAACGAACCTATCTTGCCTACCACACCTCGCGGATAGATAGGCATTAACCAAATAATATCTATACCCAACTTTCGCAACTCAGGCAATCGCTGCTGAGCAGCAGCGAAAGTACCTTGAGGCGTAAAGTCATACACATTCATCTCATATATGACGCGATTGTTGTCGGATAGTGGCTCCGTATAGTCCACCGTCCATGCAGCAGACAATGGAGCCACCATCGCCAACAATCCTAATATGAGGAACAAATACTTTTTCATCTATAGATTAGAGTTCAGCACCCAAGATATTGAATACGCGGCCATCGCGCACAATCATCAACTGACCATTGCGAATCACTTTCTTCGCTTCGCTTTGAGGAGCGATAATAGTCTCTACTGGGGTTTTGTGATCTTCGATTACACCATCAGCATTGACTGTCAAATAGTAGTCACGTGCCTCTGTGATATCAAACAACTGACGCATATCACCCTCAACACCTTCTCCAATATTGTTGTGGAAAATAAGGTGATAAGTTGCTACAGTAGAGCCCTTTGCTGCTGTGAAAGGATATACCAAATAGGTCACACCATCTTTTACGATAGTCTCGGTAGCTACCATGCCAGGCCAGGTACCAAACACTTCGCTATCGCCCCATGCATACAAGTGGAACGCTGTCCAACCTGTTTGGTTATTAACATAGAGGTTGTAGTTATCTTTCTCTTGCACTTCACCCGTACCATAGGTGCTCCATGTACCCCATGGCTCTTCCCAAGCTGTGATAGTAAACAGGTTTTTATCAGCAGGGATACCTGTTTGTGCACGGTTCCACTCGCCTTCCCATATGCCTGTAGTAGCACCTTCAGCTGCTGGGTCTTTACGCAGGAAAATGATATTAGTCGCATCGTCGCGAATATCTGCTTTATAGATAGTGCCTTCTACAAGCGTAAAATGATAGCCCGCAGCATCAGCATCACCTGTATTCCATACCCATGCAGCAAAAATAGGATTGTCGCTTGCCCATACATTGACATCCAAATAGATGGTACGTGTACCACTCTCTACGATAGGAGGTTCTGGATTGGTACCCGCTTCGCGCAAACTTGTAGCATCAGCCACCAGATAGTAGTCGCCTGCCTCTAGATAGAGGTCGCCCAATTGAGTTCCGCCACCATTATTATTGAAAATGAAGTTAGCTGGGAAAGCGGTGGCATCTACTTGGAAATCCAAATAGGTCACTCCGTCTTTCTCCACAGTACCTGCGGCTTGAATACCAGGCCAGCCGCCTAACACATCAGGTTTTCCATCTGCCCATGCATACAACGCTGTTGCCTCCCAACCTGTTTGGTTGTCAATGTAGAGATGGTGAGTTGCAGCCATACTTGACATAGCAAGTGCTAATGCTGCCACAAAAAAGAATAATTTTTTCATAATCATTAAATTTTAATTTGTTAGTTAGTTAATTGATATATACGATATTCGTATTCTGACAAAGTCGTTACACTACCCAAGGTGCAGGGTTGCTTGCTCAGCAAATCGGTGCCCACCTTGCCTTGGTGCTTCATCGGCAGTTTGACCTGCTGCTCACTCTTGGAGGTATTACAAATCACAAGCAACGTCTCATCACCTGCCTCATATTCCAAATAAGGCACATCGCTATTAAGCGTACCCGTAGATTGTTTACCACCGCGTAAGGTAGCAGTAGCATGATATACACGCATCAACTCACACAATGCATCGCGCGTGGTGTTTTCTCCCCTAAAATCTAATAGATTATAATGGAAGAAATTGATGGTATTCATATACCCCAAGTCCTGCGAAGAATAAATCATCGGTACTCCGCCCATAAAAATGGTCAGGCAGAAGGCCGACAATTCGCCCCTCGCGGTGCGGAACACCGTAGCAGGAGCCACCTGCGATGTCTCATCGTGGGTCGTCACATAGCGCATACGCTCGCAACCCTTTGGCGTGGATTCATACTCCGACTTACTAGCAGACAATACGGAAGCAAAAGTACCCGTTCCCTTATACAAGCCCTCGATAGCATACATATAACTCCAGCTGTAGAGCAAGTTAAATCCCGCATTGCACAGGCGCACATCGCTGGTCTCGGCGAGCATAATGGCATCTTTCTTGCGTTTGAAGATTTCTGCATTCACTTTCGTCCAGAAGTCAACTGGCACACCATGTGCATAGTCGCAACGGTAACCATCCACACCAGCCTCGTCCACCCAATAGAGCATAGCATCTTGCATAGCATCACATACAGCAGGTTGGTTATAGTTGAGGAAAGTCACATCTGCCCACTGCTGTTCATCGCCTGTCTGTGGTCCAGTGTACCAATCAGGGTGAGCCGTCACCCATGCATTATCCCATGATGTATGATTGCCGATCCAGTCGAGGATGACCTTCATACCATTCTGATGCGCCGTATTGACAAGCGATTGCAAATCCTCCATCGTGCCAAAAGCAGGGTCGATACCCTTGAAATTGCGCACGCAGTAGGGCGAACCGATCGACTTATCGCCTTCACCACGAGGGTGAATAGGCATCAGCCACAATACATTCACGCCCATCTCCTTGAGGGTTGGGACATAATCTTCAATCGCAGCAAAAGCGTCCTGCTCGGCAAAGAGGCGCTCGTTGCACTCATAAATGACCATCTTGTTTGCCTCTACCAGAGGAGTTTGAGGCACTTCGGGCTCTTCGGTCTGCGTACCATTGTTGGGTTTGCAGCAGGCAAACACACCTGCTACAAACATCAATAATAGTGACCATACTAAATCTGTCTTTCTCATCTTCTTCCTTGCATTTGTGCTGAAATACTAAGCGGTGTCACGATACTATCGGTCACCTTCAGATAATATGCATTGCTCACCTCAGCAGCTTTGACATTATAGTCTGCCAATTGCGTACCTGCATTATTATTGAATATCAAATTAAACTCATCGCCTACGAATCCGCTAACTTGGGTATGCAACAATGGCAAGTTGAGCATAGTCCCCTGCTCCATGTCTGCTACTGCAGCACCTGGCCAAGTACCAAACACTTCTTTACTGCCCCACGCATATAAATAGAGCGGTGTGAGGGTATCCGTCGCATTGTATATCCAAAGGTCTATTGTAGCTTCCTCCTTAGGTTTCGCTTGTGGATCAAACCACACCACATCGCCTGGATTAGCTGGATCAGCAATGGTGTAAATACTATCTTTTGTCAAGTACAGGTAGATGTTCTCGCCAATGGTATAGGCATAGTCTTTGAGTTTATCACTACCATTATTGCTGAAAATAAGACTCTCATTTAGTCCCGCATTAGCTGCACCCATATCGAAATACATATAGGTGTAGTCACCAATTTTCTCTGTACCCATAACAACCATACCGGGCCATTTACCATTCAGGTCATTCACTTCGCCCCACATGTAGAGGGTGGTATTCATGCCCCACTCCAGACCATCCAACACATATACCACCGCGCCATCGTGTTCAACGGTATTGCTCATCTTGAGTTCCTCGATAGTACCTTCAGCAGTGATATGCAAATAGATAGGTTCGCTGCTGGAGAACACCACTGGACCATAGTCCGCCAACTGATTAGCACCATTATCCGAGAAGATAAGTGTCTCGCTTAGACCCTCGTTGTCAGCACCTATGTCAAAGTACTTGAGTTCGATGCCATTAATAGTCTCAGTGCCTGTCACTGCCATACCTGGCCAACCGCCATTCAGGTCATTCACGTCGCCGTACATATAGAGGTTGAGCTGACCAAATCCGCTCTCGTCCAATACATATACCACCGCACCATCGTGCTGCACTTGTTCGCCATTGGAGGTGAAGTACGAAGCCCAACGGTCTGCCCATACATTATACATCTTACCGATGCTGGCATTCAATGTGTGCATAGCAGGTTCGCCCTTAATGGTATATTCCAGACCCGACTTCTTGCTCACAAAACTAAAGCCATCTGCCAAGGTCTTGCCTTCCACAAAGTCACCAGGGAAGAGATAAATACCCCATTTCTTATCCGAGTTTTCGGCTTTCTCCAATTGCCATGCCACATTGCCAATGACCATTTTTTCGTCCATGCCATTGAAGGCACCTATGATATAGATTTCCTCGTCCACTGAAGTACCTGTGGGTGCGATAAGTTCGATAAGAATCGCATTCTCCAAGACCTTGAACTGCTGCTGCTCGTGGTCAAAGACTATTTGTTCCTGTTGGCAACTTGCAAGCAACAATGCCATGCATGCCATCATAGAAATTATATACCTTTTCATATTATTTTAGTTGAAAGTTGAAAGTTGAAAGTGTAAAGGCACGGGATATGCGGCTCTCGCCTCTCGCCTTTAACCTCAAACCTTTAACCTAATTAGTAGTTAGGATTTTGTTGTAATTCTGGGTTTACGCTCAATGCACTTGCAGGCAATGGGAACCACTCGTATTTACGGTCACGCTTAGCTGGATAACTAAATCCATCGTCCGTAGTGCGACCAAAGAACCACCATTGACCTTGTGTAAATTTGTCAAAGCGACGCAAGTCGGTACGACGACGGCGACCCTCGCTCAAGAACTCTTGCCCCCATTGGTCGAGCATCCAGATCTCGTCAATCGTATTGATGCGACCATAGTCCTTTGCCTCTGCTTCGTTCTTGAAGTAGCGCTTGCGCACTTGCAATACCAATTGCTCTGCCGCTGCTGTCTCACCCGCACGCAGTTTACATTCTGCCAAGGTGTAATACACCTCAGCCCAACGGAACTCTACGTCGTCGATATCTTGGAAGTCCTTGCCCTCGCTCTCAGGATAGATTGGATAACGCACCAAACGCACACCAGAGTTGGTTTGTCCCCAACGAGGCGACATAACGGTTTCTAACTCACGACCGATGTTTGTTGCACCAGGGAATTGTCCCACTTGGTCGGCATAATACAGTTCCATACCATCGCGGTCAGCATCTGCCTTCAGCACTTCGCCTGTACCCCAAGCGGCTTTTTGCAATCCGCGCAAGAAGATACCATGGTAGTTGCCATTCTCCCATGTATAGTTGCCTTTGCGAATATCTTTGTCGCTAAAGCGCTCATACACAGCACCTAGACGATCGTTATATGGAGCATCCAGGAAACATTTAGCACCTTCTGAATAGCCATGAGCTGAATTCACCGTACCCGAGTTGTCATAGGATGGTGCCAAGCAGCAGCAGTTCCATGCAGATTGGGTAGATGCAAAATTAAAGTACTCTGCATAGGTGTACGCCAAGAATGGCATATCGCGCATCCAACCCGCGTTCAATTGTCCGTTCTCCATGGAGAATGCCATTACCACCTCTGGGCAGGTGTTATTTTCAATATGATAAATATCGCGATAGTCATTAGCCAGTTGGTAAGTACCATACTTGCCATCCAATAGCTCTTGCGCCAATACGGCACACTCATCAAAGCGCGCTTTACCAGTGAACACCTCACCGTTGAGCAACATACGCATCTTGATCATACGGTTAACCGCTTGGTTCATGCGGTTGCGCGTTGCATGGCTACCGTCCTCCTGAGGTAGTTCTGTATAGCAGGCATCCAACTCGCTGCAAATGAAGTCATACACTTTCTCGCAACCTTTTTGGAAGTCCTTATCTGCCGAACCAGGTATATCACCACCTTGAGCCGTGTACAATGGTATAGCACCGCCCCAAATCTCAAAGCAGTTATAGTACGCCCACGCACGCAAGGTACGAACCTCAGCCACATAAGCATTGAGCTTCTCCTCCGTCATTCCCAGAGAAGCAGCATCCAAACGCTCAAAGTCGCCCAGTAGTGTATTGCACAAGCCAATGGTGGACCAAGCAGTCTCCCATGTAGAGCGAATAATCTTGGACTCAGCCGTCCAAGTATGAGTAGAGAGCACAGTCTTTTCGCCCTCATCATATCCCCACAAACCACCATTCCATACACGCCAAACCACTTGGTCGGCAGAAAACTCATTCAGGTACCAGAAGTACTCCAGATAGCTCATTGCCGCATTGCCGTAAATGGCAGCCACAGCACCTTTCACTGATGCTTCGTCCTGATAATATACCGTAGCATCTATACGGTCAAACACTTGCTCATTCATGTCGCATCCTACCAATGCGAAGGCAAAGAATAGGATAATATATGTGATCTTTTTCATAGCATTAATGCAGTTTTAATGTTACACCTAAACAGAATTGGGTAGCAGTCGGATAAGCCGAAGAAGTATCCACGCCAGGGGTGATACCATTCACAGCTACGATACTTGGGTCGTTGCCCGAATAGCCCGTGAAGGTTGCCACATTCTTGGCGGTCACGTAGAGGCGCAAACCATCAATAACTTTGTTCTTCCATTGCCAGTTGTAACCCAAGGTGATGTTATCCAACTTGAAGTACGATCCGTCTTCCAAGAAATAACTAGATATCACACCACCACCAGTCTTCACATCTTTATCCTTGGTATAAGCGGTGCGTAGCACATTGTCGGTACCACAACCTTGCAAACCCATACCATACTTGCGCATATTGAATATATCATAGTCAAATGCACCAGTGAAGAGTACAGAGAGGTCAAATCCCTTCCATGACAATTGGTTGCTCCAGCTCAGTGTATGCTTAGGCGCACCATTGCCGATATTGCGTTTCCATGTCAAATCTGCTGAACCTACTGGTTGTTTTTTGCCCTCGTTATCATAAATCAACATATTACCATTTTCATCGGTGCCTGCATACTCATAACCATAGAACTGACCTATCTCGCCACCTTCCTCTACGCGGAAAAAATACTCCGAAGTACCCACACCTGGTTTTTGGTACAAGTCCAAATATGCAGCTTGGTAAACCTCATTGGATAGTTTGGTCAGATACGTGCGACTGTATGCATAGTTCACGCCCATGTTCCAGCTCACTGCTTTACCGCTCAGGATATCGCCATTCAAACTCACTTCCACACCGCGGTTGCTCGTCGTACCCACGTTCACCAATATGGTTGGGTGTACATATGGTGGTTGAGGTGCTGTGTATTGATACAACAGGTCTGGTGAGCGACGGATATAGTACTCTACGCTACCACGCAGACGGTTCCACAAATCGAAGTCCACGCCGATATTATACGACTCTGATTTCTCCCAACTCAATATAGGGTTGGCATTGGACGATGGGGCATAACCCACTACCCACTCACCATCGATGAAGTATTGATGGCGTGTCGAATAGGTCGAAAGCGACTGATACGATGCACCAGGCTCTCGACCTGTCACACCATAAGAGAAGCGTGGTTTCAAACTCTTCAACACAGAGGATGCTGGGTCCATAAACGATGCCGACATCATCTCCCATGCAATACTTGCAGATGGGAAATTACCCCAGCGGCTATCTACACCAAACTTTGTGCTGGCTTCGCGACGGATACTGGCACTCACAAAGAGCATATCACGCCAGTTGTAATTCACACGACCGAAGAAGCCAAACAATGCTGATTGCGACTTGCCAGTCCACATGTTAGCCAAGCCCTCGCTGAGCCATGTACCTGAACCCAAAGAATGCCATAAGGTCTTGTCAAAAGTAAAGTTGCGGTTCTCCGCACCCACTTGCTCCCATGTGTGTTGCTCCCATGAAGTACCTGCCACAAAGCGAAGGGTGTGGTCATCCAACTGGAAGTCATAATTGATGAGCCAATCCAAGTGGTGCACTTGGTTCTTTTGGTAATTGACATTAGCACGACCCTTATAGCCTCCCCAATAACTCTCGTTAGATAGAGCAGAAGCATAGGTATTAGACTTCAAATCATTGTAGTCCAACGAATAGGTCACCGAAGTATTCAGGTTGTGATGTTCATCGCTATAGAGCTTGAGTTTCAATCCCACATTGGCCATCAAATACATACGCTGACCATTGCTGCTCGTCTCTTTGAGACGGGTAACAGGATTCACCGCACCCGTCACGCCTGTTGGCTGATAATAGCTACCGTCCTCGTTATAGACAGGCATCGTTGGGTTCATACCCAAGGCATTATCCACCTGACCATTATCACCCCATGTCTCATCCACACGGCGACCTGCTAAACTAGCAGATAGAGTCAGATAATCCTTCAGCATCTTCTGCTCCATAGCGAAGCGTCCGCCATACTCGCGGCGTTTGCTCACAATGTCCAAACCGTTGGCTTCCTTGAAGTTCAGCGAAGCAGTATAACTGCCGCCTTTGATAGCTGTAGCTACATTCACATATTGGTTGATGTCGTATGCCACAGGACGAGTAATCTCGCTATACCAATCGGTTGATGCGCCATAGTCTGTACCACGGCGTGAACGACGAAACTCATCCGCGCTCAGCACTTGCATATGTGGTTTAGCCACATTGGCACCGAAATACGAATCATAGGTAACTTGGAAATGACCTTGCTCCGCACGGCTTTTCTTGGTTGTCACCAGCACCACACCATTCGCACCACGCGTACCGTAGATAGCTGCACTGGCAGCATCTTTCAGCACGGTGATACTCTCAATGTCTTGCGAACTGAGATTGCGAATATCGCCACCTGCTATACCATCAATCACGTACAGTGGCTCATAGCCACCGCTCAGCGAACCAGCACCACGAATCTGCAACGATGAGTTGGAGTTAGGGTCAGCCGCACTGGTGGTATTCACCGTCAAACCAGCCACCTTACCCACAAGCATCTCCATAGGGTTGTTCATCGGACCTTTCACAAAATCCTTGCTGTCCACTTGCACAATGGAACTCGACACTTCTTTCTTACTCAGACTACCATAGCCAATCACCACCACCTCGTCCATGCCGACACTCATCTCAGCCATTACGACATCAATAATCTTTCGACCTTCCACAGCGATCGTTTGGCTCTCATAGCCCACATACGAAAACTCCAACACCGCATCTGCGCCTACGCCGCTCAGCAGATAGTTTCCGTCGAAATCGGTCACTGTACCATTGCTGGTACCTTTTACCACAACCGATGCGCCAATAATGGTCTCACCATTGACGTCGGTCACTGTACCACTCACGTCCTGTGCCAATGTGTGCACCAGTGCGCCACATGCCAGAACCATGATCATGAGAAACTTTTTCATAACATATGATATTTTGGGTTAATTTGTTTTCCTCACTTGCGCAGCAAAGCCACCACCTGCTGCCATCTTTACTTCCAGTTTGTCACCCTTCTTTACGCTATATTCCTTTATGTCATGCGCGTACGGGCGCGTGAGCCAGTCTGCATCCTCCGCATCGCACCATAGGGTTAAGGTATATTCAGCACCCTCATCCAACATGTCCAACGTGAGTGTTGCTGCGCGCGCCTCCTCGTCGGTGATACCGCCGATATACCAGGTGTCGCCACCACGCTCCTGACGGGCATAGATGCAGTAGTCGCTTATCTTACCATCCATGAGCAGCGAACGCTCCCAGTCGCATGGCACCTGCTCCACAAAGCGGAACGCTTCAGGGTGCTCTATATAGTGCTCAGGCAGGTCGCACACCATCTGCAGTGGCGAATAGAAACATACGAACAAGCCCAACTGGTTCATCAATGTCGAATGTACACGCGTAGTAGGGATTACTGGATTCTCAAAGTGGAACACACCTGGTGTATAATCCACAGGACCAGCCAATATACGCGTATAAGGCAATACCGTCACGTGCTCGCATGGGCTTCCGCCATCACGGCTCCATGCGTTCCACTCCTGACCACGAACGCCCTCTTGGGTCATCAGGTTTGGATAAGTGCGTTGCAAACCAGTAGGCATCACGGGCTCATGGTTGTCTATGCTGATTTGATACTTCGCTGCCGTTTCTATCACCTTGCGGTAGTGGCGAACGCCAGACTGACCTTTGTTCCATTGCAAACCGTCCAAGGTGCGAATGATAGGTGCGACATAGCCCGTCTTAATGGCATTGATGCCGTGCTCTGCATGATATTGATACGCTTCCTCCAGCACGGTCTCATAGTCCGCAGCATTGCCGCCCGTCTCGTTGTGACCAACAATCTCCACACCCAAGCTATCTGCCAAACGGCTCAGATACGCCATATCCCAGTCGGGATAAGACTCCGTGAAGGAGAAATGGCGCCAGTCTTCCCAACCTTTGTTCCAACCTTCAGCCAACACGCCCTCTATTCCATGTTCCTTAGCAAAACGCAAGTACTTCTCCATATTCTCGGTCGTAGCGCCGTGCAGCGGTCCCATATCCCAAGTCATGGTCTTGATGTGCATGCCCCACCAAATGCCGATGAACTTCATCGGACGAATCCACTCTGTATCTTCTATCGCACAAGGCTCGTTCAGGTTGAGCATCATGCGCGATGCCACCAACTCAGGCAAGGTCTTCGTCAGCACCACCATACGCCAGGGGCTGCTCCATGCACCCTCTTTGTACGCTTTGGCATCCAATGTCTGCACACCTTCGCCCAGCCAAGGAGTGAGATAGGTGCAGAGCATATTGTCCTTTACGTAGAGGTTTTGACCTGGATAGTCATACAGCGCTGCTTCATGTACGAAAGCATAGCCACCATCCTTCAGCTCCATGGTGATTGGCGAACAAACGGTGTCCGTCAATGACCACATAGGCACTTTGCTCCACAGCCCTTCGTAGTACTCCGTGCGCCAAGGGATAGACCATACATCATGGTTCTCTGCAAAGCGATAGGCTGTCTTCTCATCAGTAACCGTCATCTTACCTTCATAATCTGGGAACTCATAGCGGATTGCCACACCATCATCGAAACAGCGAAATGCAATCTGCATCTTCACCCCAGATTCGTGTTGCAACTTCACCAGCATACGATTATGATGATCACGGATATAACGTTCTTCCCCCCATACTGTCTCCCACACTTCGTCGTGGCTGCCTTTCTTAATGCCCTTGAGCACAAAGCCCGTACTCAGGTCAGCGCCTTCAGTCTGCAAACCCAGAGGCGACCAGAGCAGCACGCTTTCGTTACCACGGCAAACACTATACTCTGGGGAACCTTCGTCTGTCAATCGAAACGACACTACCAACTCGCCATCGGGCGAACACAACTCGGGTTGGCTATTGCTGCAAGCCAATAGAACGAATGGAAATAGAAACAAAAAGAATCGTACTTTCATGGTAAATAATTTTAATATTTTTGACAAAATTACTACATATACTTCGTATATACAAAAAATATTACTAAAATCAAGAAAATTTATTCATTTTTTAGTCTATATTTTTCTAATTCAACTATTTTTTGTACCTTTGCAGAAAATTCGTATGTATCATGAACAAATCCTTCTCATTTCTTCTCCTTTTGCTGCTATTTACCATTAGCGCTTTTGCTGATAAAAACCCGATGAAATCGGACATTTTGCGCCTTGATTACGCATTAAGCCAACGTCCAAACTATGACCAGCAAAAGCGTCACCGAATCGATAGTCTCACCTTGCTACTGGATACGGCTAAAACGCCATATGCTATCTACAAATGTTTATACGAAGAATATAAATCGTTTAACTACGATACAGCCCTTATTTTTACCCAAAACATGTATGATGAAGCCATCCTCATGCAGCAACCCGATCTGCTCGCCGAAGTCAATCTCTCGCGCGCTTTCGTCTATCTATCGGGTGGACTCTTCAAGGAGGCATACGACCTACTCTCACACCCTACACCCTACACCTTACACTCTACTCCCCTCTTCCACATCACCTACGCGCGCCTGCTCTACGATATGGCAGATTATGCTGGTGGAGATATGTTCGCCATGTATAATGAGCAAGCCAATAGCTATATGCAGCAACTTATTGACCAATCATCGCCAGCCGATTCCATGTACTATCACTACCCTTTGGCTTCTATCCTACTCAGAGAAGGCAATTGCCGCAAGAGCATTGCACACTTCCAAGAAGCGCTTTTGGACTCCAAGTGCTCTACCCACGACCGAGCTATTTTTTATAGTTCCATCGCCTTTCTCTACCGCCAATTGGGCAACGACACCCTATCCTTCCGCTACTACGTAGATGCCGCTATTGCTGACATTCAGAGTTCCACCTACGAGACTGTAGCCATGCGTATGATAGCAGAAATGCTGTACCAACAAGGCGAGATGGATCTTGCCAACAAGTATATTCATATTGCCATGCACGATGCGCAACGCTACCACGCACGCCACCGCCAAGTCAGCATATCCCAACTATTGCCTATCATCGAGCAGCAGCACACACAGGCACTCAAGCACCATAATAATCTGGCATACATCTTCTTAGGAATTTCTATTTTTCTGCTCATCTCACTGGCGGTGTTCATTATCCTCATCGTGCGCCGAACGCGCAAACTGCATACAGCGCGCCTCATGATTGATGACATCAACCAGAACCTGCGTATCGCCAACACGGTCAAGGAGGAACTGCTCAGCACTCTGCTGGTGGGACAATCGCAGTACCTCAATGCCGTGGAGCAGTACCAAACCCATGTCAAGGAGTCGGTAGTCAAGCGACAGCTATCTCAGCTCATGACCACCCCCAAGAATGCCGATGCCAAACTGCAACGCCAGATTCTCAACCGACGAATGGATGAGATGCTACTCAAGATCTTCCCTACTTTCGTAGAGGATTTCAACCAATTGCTCCGTGAGGAGGAGCGTTTTGTGCTCAAGGAGAACGAGCTGCTTAATACGCAATTGCGCATTTTTGCGCTCATTCGTTTAGGTATAGCGCACAACGAAGTCATAGCCGAGATTCTGGATTATAGTATCAACACGGTCTATACTTATAAGACGCGCACCATCAACCGCTCGCACCTCTCCCCCAACGACTTCTACACCCAACTCATGCAGATTGCCTCGTTTAATAGGCAATCCGTGTAGCATGATTATTTTGCCTTCAAATCACCTTCACGTACTATGATATAACTATGATATTACTATGATATAACTATGTGATTCGTAGCACTTCCATATCCCTTCCGTCTGCTAGAATTACTAGTACGGCTAGTACCA
>JAXJWX010000060.1:0-13689 GCA_036307765.1 Paludibacteraceae bacterium
AAACCGCCTTCGCGTTGCACTTTCAATAGATAGTTGGCATAGCCTTGGGTAGCTTGTGCCACGATGTATTTATTCATGCGGTTGGTACCAGGTCCCATAAGGCCACGCAGACCACCTGTACCAAATTCGAGGGTGCGATAGAAACTATCGATGAGTTCGGTTTTGTCTTCCGCCTCGATCATCGCTTTGACAGCAGCTTGTGTCTCGGCATCGTAAGGCGCTTTAGTCCATTGCTCGGCAATGGCTAATACTTTTTCGAGTTCTTCGTTTTTCATTATTGTATTCCTTAAATAATTATCTATTCTTACCTATAGCCAATAGCCCATAGCCTATTGCCTACTTTATCGCCTACAAAGGTACTACTTTTTTTTCAATTATGCAAACACTATGCCAAAAACTCATACATTTTTCATAAGAAAACACCGCTAATGCTTGCGAATGTATGAAAAAAGTAGTACTTTTGTGACTTAATTTGAAATATTCTTTATCTCATGCAGAGTGTAACCGTCAATAATCTCATCTTTGATGAGTATTTGTCCCAAGAGGAGATTGCCACCATCGTATCCGACGTGGCAGAGCGTATCAATACCGATTATGCAGGTCGTGAACCACTGTTTATCTGCGTTCTCAACGGCGCATTTATCTATGCCTCCGATCTCTTCAAGCATATTACTCTACCCGCAGAAATCACCTTCGTTCGCCTCAAATCTTACGAAGGCACTGCGACCACAGGCAAAGTAAATATGCTCATTCCTCTACAAGTGCCAATCAAAGACCGCGATATCATTGTCATCGAAGACATTGTGGATACAGGACTCACTATGCATGGCTTTATGCAGCAATTGAAAGATGGAGGTGCACGTTCGGTAGAACTCACTTCTTTCCTATTCAAACCAGATTCGCTGCAATTCCCAGATGCTACACCAAAATACATTGGTAAATCCATCCCTACCAAATTTGTACTGGGCTACGGATTGGACTTCGACGAGAAAGGACGTAACCTCCCATCGTTGTATGTACTGAGGAAATAACCCCATTTTTGCTCTTTCTGGACTACAAAAAGAAGTAAATTAAGGTTATTTTTGCATTTTTTTGCCAAAATATTTGGTCATATCAAAAAAAAGCAGTACCTTTGCACCCGCTTTTGAAAAGCAATGGTCCGTTAGCTCAACTGAATAGAGTACCACACTACGGATGTGGGGGTTGCAGGTTTGAATCCTGCACGGATCACAAACAAAAAAAGAAATCACGCAAGAATTTATTCTTAAGCGTGATTTCTTTTTTTTGTTTGTAAGACATCGCATCGAAGGGCGATGGATTACGAAGAAATCCTGCACAAACCATCCTACACTCCCTCGTGCTTTATGATATAGTAAGGGATATCTAATATTTGTACTTCTCGTTCGTACCAATCAAACAAGTACTCACGTATATTGGGATTCTCCCGCACAGGATCGGGTTGCCACTGCAAATCGGGATAGCACAGCAGATACATATCCATCGGATACTTCCGCAAGGCTTCCTCTACAAAGGCAGGGCACTCGCCATACTTATGCAACAACCACACTTTTGTGATTATCAGTTCTGTATCAAAAAATGCCAGTCCTTCCTGCTGAGATAACTCATGCAACTGTTTCACCTGATATTCCGCAATTCGCAATACATCCTCGTGCGTGTACGCGTACGCGCTCCCGCGCTCCTGCGCACGCTCCTCTAAATATATGCGCGCGTATTCTGGCAACCACAAACCATCGTAACGTTTTGCCAAATATTGCGATAAAGTACTCTTGCCTGTGGATTCAGGACCTATGATACCCACTTTAAACATACTATCGTGTCAACATCAACTTGATATTGATACCAAAATTATCCGCTTTTGTTGGATACGAAGAAGAAATAAGCGGTGTAGTACCTTGGTGGTCATAGAAGAGTTGTAAGTTGATTTTTTGCGACAAAACATAGTCAGCACTAATCTTAATACCAAACACCTTGTTTCCCGAACTTGCTTGGGTAATATTCTCCTCCACCTTACGCAGTAAGGTCTTAACGTCCTTGTAACTTACATCCACATTCAATTTCAAATCATTACTTACTTTCTTTTGTCCGCCTCCACGTGACTTAGTAATAAAATTAAGATCTTTAATTGTATATCCTGCACCTATCACAAATTCATCGGTGTGACCCTCACTGATTTGTACAGAAGTTACATTTAATGATATGTTACGTTGCTTACGGTATTCTACTTTAGCAGACAACGAATTTTTCATCGTTAGATTCAAACCAATCAATGGAGAGAAGTTTTCTGTCAGATTCACCGAAGAAATATCATATGCTGAAGATGGAATAGGATTTTCCGTTTCCACATCACGAATGAATCCAACCTGCTTGTTATTCAGATCGGTTGCAGGCATCCAAGTAGAATAACTGGAATAACTACCAATAGCATATTTACATGTATATGCATGAGTAATATTTACCGATTTGAAGTGATCGCGCACCCAAGGCAATTTACCTAAGCCATCAAAGGTTACAGACCAGTTAGGCAACACTTGCAGCAAACTCATAAATGGATTTAACCTTACCTTATACGGATCACGTCCTGTGTAAGCTGCTAAGAAAGCAGGCACCAATACATCTGCAGTATTATTATTTATTGCACCATACTTACTATCGTATTTCTCACCACGCAATTGCGTTGGAATAAACCCTGCATTAGGATATCTCACATCTTTATACTGACCTTGAACACGACCAGCGATAATCTCTCTGTTATTCAAGAACTGGTTAAATACATCCGATGCAAAATTATCATCCGCCGAACCCAACCCTTGAAAGGCTGTACCTATTGCCACTTGCGTGATATTGAACGAACCTGTCATATTTTCTTGCAATTGGTCAAACGAGTAGATAATCGAGGATGACTCAGCCGCATAACGTTTACCATTGAGTTGAATCTTGAATCCAGGGAATGGTTCTAGTGACACCTTTACATCAAAATCGCTAGTCATGGTACGTGATGCGGGCTGTACAACTGTTGTATCGCCAGATAACCAACCATTGCTCTTCGCCTTTTCTACAAAGCTATCGTCGAAGAAACCGAAAGCAAAATCAAATCCTGGGGCATATAGGTCATTGTAACGTGTTTGTCCCATGAATCCTGCCTGTGGTGCAAAACCTGGCAACGTAAGAGAATTCGTATTACGGTAGGTTACTTGTACTTTACGCAACATAGTACCAAAGTACGCGGCCATATCCATGGCCTTCTCTGCTGCACTACGCTGATTTTGATCTATGGTCTTTATGGTCAATTTTACATTTTCCATATCCTTCTTCGCCACCACTGTCACTTGTGTCGAAGTAGAGGATTGTACTTTCACTTTTACTGGTTTACCGCTCTCCGTTTCAGCCAACACTTCCACCATCTCACTACCTAATCGGTGATTAATTTCTTTAGCTTCGCCAGCCACCAATGTCACTGTCTCATTATAGGTTTTTGAACGGAATGGACGACGACGTGTACGCTGGTTAAAGCGCTGATTCATTTGTTTCCAATATTTTGACTTACCATAGAGTGTTTCAAAATTCAAGCCTCCATCCACCTGCCAAGCACGTGTACTACTTACCACATTACCCAAGTTTGCCGTTTCCTGAGCTGTAGATGATATCGTGCGATTCCAATTATAGGTCGCATTGTATGATGCATTAGCTGTGATTGCCTCTAAATAAGGTATGCGATTAAGTGGCACATTCCAAGATGCAGAAAACAGCTGTTGATAAGTATATGGAGTTCCCCAGGTTGCCAAACTGCGTTGAATCGTATCTTTCCATGCTTCATAATAATCATTCGTAAAGGCATAATCACGAATAATCTCTGGCGTGTAATATCCTTCATCCACAGTCGAATTCATTGCCGTTTGGAAAGTGAACTTCATATTTTTGGTCAAGTCATATTTAAAATCAAAATTGCGATCCCACGTAAAGTCTTTTGAGAAGGTCAAATCCATATCCGCGGCCCCTGTGGCTTCCATACTAAAATCGCGCATCTTCATATGAGTAAATGTACGATGCATAGTAGTGTTAAACGCCCAAGATTGTGGCAGATAGTAGAAATTCATCTCTTTGAGGAATTTCACCTTATCTACGCCCTTTACATTCTTGAATGGTTCCCAAGGCTGTGGATTAAAATTATAGGAATAGTTAAATGATCCTTTTTGATCAACAACAACATCTTGTTCCACTTCCGGAGTATGTTGACTTTGCTTATTATAGCTAGCCGAGACAGAGAAGTTAGCTGGATCATAGAACATATTGCGCTTCTTTGAGTGAATATCCACCTTCATGTTTGTCACAGAGAAACTTGTAGCCTCTTGAACCGTATTAGCTAGACTTCTAATAGAGTCTTTCTCTGCCTGCGTTTCGTAGGTGTTTAGTGTTTCACTCAATTTAATATCAGTATCCAGCGGATCATAATCAGGCGACAATGTCTCATTACTATAAGACACATATAGTGGTATTTGTAATTTCGCTTTTTCTGGGAACAGACGTCCAGCCTCAAGTGCCGCACTCACCGATAATTGATACATATTATCCATATTACGATCCAACACATTCGACTCAATTGAACCATATCCAGCAGTTTCTAAGCGACCTGCCACATTCAATTGTGCTATATCACTAATACTCAATGAAGCATTAGCCATAGCTGCCACACCACCCTGCTCATTAAACTGGCTGAGTCGCAACTCGTTCACCCAGACTTCACCACTCACATCATGATTGGTATTATTACGTACACCTATCATGATCGATTGAATGTCCTCCAACGTTGGATTACCCATTACCGTAATTTTATTATCCAACTTCTCTGGATCATATACCTCATAAGGAATAGTATTACCCACATTAGCATTTCCTGCACGTTTAGCTTTATTACGCGCTGTCTTGGCATCGGTAAAGACACTCAACGGGAAATCAAAGGTATTCTTTTCCAACCAAACCTTGAGACGATCTTCTACACTCTCATTATTGTACAATCCCTCTGGTGTCAAGTAAAGAGGTATCGCATACTCATAGTAATTATTCTTCAAATCCGATCCCAAACGGATAAAACAAGTTAAATCTTTATCTTGAATAGCATCGAAATCAGGCAAGCACTCAGCGTGCACAAACATCTGCAAACGCTTATATTGTCGCATATCATACGTCACATTCTTATACACCGCACGCGCATCTTTAGGAGATATGTAGTTCAATCGGAGCACCATTGCTTGTTCATTCTGCGCAATCAATTGGGCTTGTCCTGGGTCTGTCTGACGCGAAATGCCTGGAGGTAACACATAGTTGACTGGCGTACGATTTGAGTTCTCCTCTATATTCACAGCTTGTACATCCAACATACCAGAAGACGTGTAAGGTTTGGTTATGTTATACTGATTATTCGCAACATCTTGATACAATCCCTTCGTGTAATTACGCCACTCTCCTCGAACTAAATCAAACGAAGCAAAACGAATATGCGTTTCTTGCTTGAAGTTGGTCATAAAGATTCGGGCAAAGCGAATCGATTTAAAATTACGTATATTACCCACTTTTTGTACCATTGAGCTATCACCTTTCAATGGTATCTTGAACTGATACCATTTTACAGGTACAACTTCATCATTGCGTAGTTTCACGTTAGTTTCCATGATACTTGCAATATTTTGTTGCCCTACGCGTGCCATATCCTGTTTTCGCAAAGAGATACGATAGCGATAAAAACGTTCACCATCATTCAGTGTATTATCGTTATTTATATCCTCTATGTCTGGTTGCAGAGTTGAAGCTGTTCCATATGGTTCATTATCTTGTGCCTCTGGCGAGTTACCTTCTGTGCCATTATAGCGTTTATATCGTTGCAAGATAGGTGTCTCTGCTTCATCATAATCACTACCACGATAATAATGATAATTATCACCCGCTGGATCTAGCAATGGAGAGAACGGATCATTTTTCCACATTTCCAGTACCATCGGATCCACTTTGGAGCTCAATGCTGCCACATATTCCGCATATGGGTTAGTACCGTTATAGTAGAGGTACATTGGGTCTATCTCCTGCTCTGTAGTCAGTCCATCTAATCCCACATCTTGTTTGGCACGGGCACCTGCTTCATTGGCAAAAGCCACTACTGTACTGGTTGTTCGAGGAGAACGACCCCATACGGTATATTCAACTAATGTCTCTTCTGATTCATTTAACGGCAACCCATGCTCAAAGCTCTTCTTTCCATCACGCAAGATATCTTCACTTATATCGCCTAAATCAATATACAAATCACCTCCCTCAAAATTGATGTCTGGATTAGTCAAGAAAGGATCCATCAGCCAAAATTCAATATACTCAATATTAGATTTTTCAAAATCTGTATTATCCAGCTTACGCATAATACCACCCCAACGATCTTGCGGATTAGTTAGATTTCCATCTATTCCTATTTCATCTGCCGAGATATTGTATGGACCACGCTCTTGAGGATAATAACTCAAGTTCAACACAGGCAAACGTGTATCAGCATTTGCCAACACTTGCTTATTCGGATACACCTCCTCTTCATATATCGTACGCGTGCGATGATCGCACATAAGGTCCACATTATCCTTTATATGCTTAGGGGTATTGCTAGATGGTTTACCAAAAATAGGATCCACCGTGTACCATGCTAATAAAGCACGATTTTTATTATAGCCCAAATCATTACTCAACGCATATTCTGGGAATTTATCCGAGCGAGGTGTAGAAGCTAAACGCCAAAAACTAGGATAATGAATGTCAATATTGGTTTTTGTTGCCTCAAAGTCATCTATATAGGCTGTACCCACCTGCCCAACTTCCTTAGTGTGACCAGGTATCAAGTGAGCAAACTCAGCTTTTATCTGGAAAGTAGATGGTGCTGTGGCATTAATCCAAGGTACTTTATCTATCAGCAAGGTCAACCACTGCATCTCTGTCTTCCAATTCGCATTGACACCCCATATCGTATTAGCAAGCGGCTCACTACCAGTATTGACTTTCGTAGTAATAGGTCGTTCATTCATATGCATGATGGTACCACCTACTGTTAAGTCTTTATTAAACTCATACTCCAAATGCGCACCAAAAAGCGACTTCCGCTGCATAGAGAAAGTAGCCTGATTTTCCAATTTCACATCTACATTAGTACCTGACTCTAGAATAGACTCATTCAAAATCGTCACCGTACCCATCGTATAATCCACTGTGTAATCAACATTCTCCACCAGAGTGGCACCACCTGCGGTTACAACCACGCTTCCTCGTGGAATATTCATTGCATTCAATCGAATTTCATTACCCGCAGAACCTTTGTACTTACCCACCAGAGTAAATTTATTTTTCTCCGTATATTCCTGCGCACTAACAAGTGTCGAATCATACAATTCTTGGAATACATACTTCTCTGCTATTACAGGATTTCCTATCGCCTGAGCCAAATGGCTTCCAAATGGCTCCAATACAGGGAATATGATCCTACCCGAAGAAGACACTGCCGTATATCCTTCCACATAGTCAAAGCGACCATCAGGCGACGCATTGTTACGAGAGTCCAAGCGGTCAAGCCCCATCACGCGAATCAACTGTTTACCCTTAATATCTCCTTCCATTAGGTACTGCATATCCGTACCAACTGAGTCATTGCGGTATTGCACATACAACTCAAATTTCTCGCTACTCATTTGGCTTGCGCCAATGGAGTAAACGTTTTTCATCATCAAATCCCAAGTACCTTTATTCTTCAAAATAGGAGCATTATTCGAACTCTTCAACATCTTCAGCAGCAATGCATTAGGAGCCTTTAACGACTCACCTGCATCGGTAGAAAACTCACCCACTTGATACACTTTTCCAGCGTATGTATATTCGTAAGCCACCGCTAGAACTTCATCCTGATTCAATGCAGATCGTAGCGAAATATAACCCAATGCCGCATTCAACGTATATTCGCTACTACTCAACAGACGTGCCGACTCTATTTTCTCATAGTCCTCGCCAAGATCCATACCTGCCACATCTTGCATCACGCTACTTACTTGTTGAATATCACGTACATTCGGATAACTCTGAGTCAAATATTCATACAACGTATTAGCTTTGTTGTAAGGTGTCACAGCACCTGCAGTTGCAGTCCATCGGTTATTTTGAATATGTGCAACATCATACTCTCCCAAGTCCGTCAAAGCAACGATATTACGCGATTGATCGTAATTAGCGCGTTTATTCGTTACCCATACTTCTATTCGATTGATTGTCACACCACTAGCCACATAAGGCAAGGCTTTCATTGCCTGTTCATAATTATCGCGGAAATAATAGCTCAAGAAGAAATGGCGATTCTCATCGTAATTATCTATTGCTACTTCAAAATTTGTTGTCTGCGCACCACCTTGACTAGATACTGACTGACTTTCAGAATTTTGCTGTGAAACCAACGCTTGGACACGTAATTTACCAAACTTTAAATCCGCTTTTATACCAAACAGCGCACTGCTTCCACGAATCAGACTATTATTCAACGTCATTGACACATTTCCCGCTTCCAACGACTGAATAATATCGTCCTCTTGACCTTTGAAATTCAACTTGATATTTTGTTGATCAAAACTGAATGAAGCTTCTGTATTATAACTCATGTTAAATCCGAGCTTTTCACCCACCTTTCCATTTACACTCAATTGAATTTTCTCGTCAAAGTCAAAAATATTATTGTTTCGCGAACGCTGTGTCAATGCAGGATTATCAATAAACTGATGTTTGAAACCGAAAAGCAGCTCCGCCGAACCTTGCAATTTGAGTTGCACGCCACCAGGACCAAAAATCTTGTCAGCAGGACCGATATTAAACTTCATATCAGTTATATCAAATTTACTTTCATTGTTATGTTCTACCTCGCCTATCTTCGCCTGCCAAAACTTACCCATCTCCTGACGTTCAGAATAGGCACGATATTCGCTTTCGGTCATCATGTAGGGAGTAGCAATATCCACATCGCCTATTCGCGTATGCACCACATAACACCCAGTAGTAGGGTCATATTCAATAGTCGTATTCACATTCTCTGGATCCTGCAAATCTAGACCACTCGGAACACGATTCAAATCTTCGAAGTTATTTACTCCCACTCCTTTCACTTGCATTGGTGCCATAATAGCAGTATCCACCACCATCCCCAATGTATCCACCTCTTGCGCCCAAGCCACCAACGGCAACACGCTCAATAATATAATAAACAGTCTTTTCACTATATCTTGCCTTTAAACTTTTACTCTAAACAGTAGGCGCTCCGCGCCGTTCACTAAACACTAAAGCATCTTCAATGCCATTTTTATCACTTTCTCCACGCTGGCGCTTGGATCTTCTTTCAGTATCTTATCTACCACTTTTCCGCTGGCTGCCGCAGCAAAGCCCAACATCGTCAGCGCACTCACCGCCTCTTGTTTTACTTCGCTATCCTCGCCTTTCAACTCTAAACTGTAGCCGCTCGCGGTGTCCTCTAAACAGTTTTGGTTAGCCTCCGAGCCAAGGTCTATCTTCAACACCTTATCCTTCAAATCCACAATAATTCGTTGTGCTGTCTTTGGACCCAGTCCTTTTACTTGCGACAACGCGCGTGCGTTGCCAGTAGCAATTATCTGTCGTATCTCCGCAGCGGTGTATGCCGACATGATCATTCGTGCGGTGTTCGCGCCGATGCCGCTCACAGTCATCAACATCACAAACAGCTCACGCTCGCCTGCTGTGAAGAAACCAAACAAGTCATGTGTATCTTCACGGATAATTTCTGTTACAAACAGTTTGGTTACTTGCCCTTCTTTACCCACTAACGCCGAATAACTTGGCAATGCTATATTTATAGCATACCCTACCCCCGCAGCTTCTACCACCGCACAAGTAGGACTCAAATCCGTCAAATCTCCCTTTATATATTCTATCATAATCGACCTATTTTTTCCGTTTTCAATTTAGCACTGAGCAATGTTGGCGAAGCGCAATAGTTGTACACACACGAAAAGCGTGCAAAGGTACAAAAAATTTCTCACATACGCAAATGAAACCAACAAAATTTCTTTTTCTGTTTTTTTCTTCGTCTGTTACATTAATTTTTTTTTCTTAACATTATCACTCAGTCCTTGCCTTATTATCATTCAGTTCTTGTCTTATTCTTACTCAGTTTTTGTCTTATTCTTACCCAGTTTTTGCCTTATTCTTACTCAGTTTTTACCCCACAGCCTCTATTTTTCCTTCCAATTTTTACTTTCCCCACCCACTCGCTCCCTATATGCTCCGATACATACCCGACACATACCCGATACATACCCGATACATACCCGACACATATGAATATCCCATGAATACTCTGTGAATACCCCACGAATAATCCACATATAAGAGACAAGAAAGAAAAAAAGAGGGTACAGCGCCTATTTTTTATTTTTATCCAATCACGTTCCCTTGCATATCTAAAAAAAAATCACTACCTTTGCACGTTTAATTTGCAATAATAGGCATAAAAATACACACTATGGCTAAAACAGAAATTTCCACCCTAGGTGAGTTCGGACTAATCAAGCATCTCACCAAAGACGTAAAAAACGCGCAACCCTCCACCCAAAAAGGCATAGGGGACGATGCGGCTGTGCTCAATTTCAAGGATAAACGTACCCTTGTCACTACCGACCTCTTGCTCGAAGGTATACATTTCAACCTCGAATATGTACCCCTCAAGCACCTCGGTTACAAGGCGGCGGTTGTCAATTTCTCCGACATCTACGCCATGAACGCTACGCCCACGCAAATAACTGTTTCTTTGGGAATTAGCAAACGCTTCTCCGTAGAAGACCTTGAAGATTTGTATAGCGGTATTCGCCTCGCTTGCGAACGCTACAACGTCGATCTCGTGGGTGGTGATACCTGCGCCTCCATGACGGGTCTCACTATCTCCATCACCTGCCTAGGCGAGGCGTACGACTCCGACATCGTCTATCGCAACGGAGCCAAAGAGCACGACCTCGTCTGTGTCACAGGCAACCTTGGCACTGCCTACATGGGCCTCCAACTCCTTGAGCGTGAGCGCATTGTCATGAACGCCAACGAGAACGCCACCCCTGCTTTCGAAGGACGTGAGTACCTGCTCGAACGCCAACTCAAGCCAGAGGCACGTCGCGATATAATAGAGAAACTCCACGAGGCAGGCATCAAACCTACCGCCATGATGGACATCTCCGATGGCCTCAGCAGCGAACTCATGCATATCTGCACCCAGTCCAATGTCGGCTGCTCTATCTATGAAGACAAACTGCCAATCGACTACCAGGCCGCAGCTCTCGCCGAGGAGATGAACCTCAATATCGTGACTTGCGCCCTCAACGGCGGCGAGGACTACGAACTCCTATTTACCTGTAGTTTAGACGATTACGAGAAACTCATTCCTCTTGAGGATGTCTATCTCATTGGTCATATCACCAAACCCGAATACGGCATCCACCTCATCGGCCGCAACGGCGAAGAGATCTCCCTCCAAGCCCAAGGCTGGAACGCATTCTCTAAACACTAAACAGTAGCGCCGCAGGCGCGTTCACTAAACAACAATGCACATAGTACTACTCGGCACAGCATATCCCTTCCGCGGTGGTCTCGCCACCTTCAACGAGCGCCTCGCGCGCCAACTCCAAGCGGAAGGACATACGGTGGAACTTATCACTTTCACCCTGCAATATCCGTCTTTCCTTTTCCCAGGCAAGACGCAATACTCCACCGAGATAGCCCCAACCGACTTGCACATTAGCCAGCAAGTCCATTCTTGCAACCCACTCAACTGGATCAAAGTCGGTCGCCACATTCGCGACATGCAACCCGACCTGCTTATCTCGTGCTACTGGATGGCGTTCTTCGCTCCCTGTTTTGGTACGATCCAACGCCTCGCCCAACACAACGGCAAGACACGCTGTATTGCGCTGGTACACAACATGATACCGCACGAACCAAGCATACTGGACAAACTCTTCGCACCCTACTTTGTTCGCGCCACTGACGGCTTCGTGGCACTCTCCGAAAGCGTCGTGCAAGACATTGACCGCTTAGACCGCACCCACAAGCCCAAGACCTCCTACCCTCACCCCATTTACGACCACTACGGCGACCCAATATCCAAAGAAAAGGCATGCCAAGCGCTCCAACTTGACCCCAACAAGCAGTACATGCTCTTCTTCGGCCTCGTGCGAGCATACAAAGGCCTTGACCTGCTGCTGGATGCTTTTGGCAAAGTCAAAGACCAACTGCCTAACTTGCAACTGATTATCGCAGGCGAATTTTACGAAGGCGAAGACAAATACCGCACACAAATCGCCAATAACCAACTGACGGACAGAGTAATCATCAAGAACGAGTTTATCGCCGATGCCGACCTTTGTAAGTACTTCGGCGCAGCCGAGTTGATTGTCCAACCCTACAAATCTGCTACGCAGAGTGGTGTCACGCAAGTGGCTTTCCACTTCGAGAAACCCATGCTTGTCACCAATGTCGGTGGCTTAGGCGAGATTGTCCACGACCACCAAATGGGCTATGCTGTCGAACCTAACGCAGATGCCATAGCCGAAGCCCTCTTGGACTACTACACCCACAACCGCCAACCCGACTACACCCAGTACCTCATCCAGCAAAAAGACCGATACTCCTGGACAGGCATAGCACAAACATTTTACACCATTTACAACCAACTCTAAACAATTCTACACAATACTACACAACGCTACACAACTCTACACAATATGAACGAAGTGAAATTATTTCTCACCGACGTGGACGGTTGTATGACCGACGGCGGTATGTACTACACCGAGAGCGGTGACGAGTTCAAACGTTTCTGCGTATATGACGGCATGGGCATTGTGCTCTTGCGCAAAGCGGGTATTCCTTGCGGTATCCTCACCAGCGAGAACACTGCCATTGGCTTGAAACGTGGACAAAAACTCGGTTTGGAATATATATATACAGGTGTCGGCTGTGTAGTGGACGGCGTGAAGATGACCAAACTGGATGCTGCCAACGAGATTTGCAAGGAGTTGGGTATCACGCTGGAGAATGTCTGTTTCGTAGGCGACGATGTCAATGACCTCGACCTCCTCCAGCACGCAGGCGTAGCCGCATGCCCAGCCAACGCCGTAGCCGTAGTCAAAGCCGTCCCAGGCATTATCCACCTCACCAAAAACGGCGGCGATGGCGCCATCCGCGAACTCTGCGAAATGATCCTCGCTGCCAAAAACAACTCCACACCACATTAAACAATACTACACAACGCTACACTAAACCATGTACAACATCGCCGTCATATTAGCAGGAGGCATAGGTGCCCGCGTAGGAGGTAATACTCCTAAGCAATTATTGCCATTGCAAGATGGCAAGAGTGTCTTGGAGCACGCAGTAGATGCCTTTGAGCAATCGCCTCATATTGATGAGATTTGCATTGTCATGCACCCCGACTATATCATGCATGCCGAGCAAATGCTTCTTGCCAACGCATGGCAGAAAGTCCGCCACATCATCCCAGGCGGCAAAGAACGCTGGGACTCCAGTGTGAATGCAATTAGGCAGGTTAGAGGCGAGAGGTTAGAGGCGAGAGGCGAGGAAAACAATTGC
>JAXJWX010000061.1:0-4363 GCA_036307765.1 Paludibacteraceae bacterium
GGGGAAATACCGAACCCGCACAAAAATCAAGGGCTAAAAGAACACTATTTCAAAGAACTCATGCTATTCGGACTAAAATCAGCCGTTTAGCGATCATATTTTAACTAATTTAAGTCAAATTTTTAACGAACTATTGTTATATACAATCATGAGAAACGAATACAATCATTTCCCCAATGCGAAACGCCTATTTTACAGGGCGTTGCATATCGTTGTGATATGCATTTTGATGTTTGCAGGCGCAATGCCTCTATCTGCGCAAATCTATTCCACGGCTCAGGGCACCCGTTACGAGGCATCCTACCCTACTGAGTATGGTGCAACGCAACAGAACGCTTATTCCGCGCAGGATGCACAAGCCAACTACAATTCTTATCAATCCACAGTCTATCAGCCCTTTGAGTCTTCTGTCCCCAGCGACAACAATCCTGTGTATAGCAATTCGCAGGGCGAAGGTAATGGTGGAAGAAGAAATGTTACTAACAGGCAAAACTCCTTCCCCGACCGTCCAGATACCCCTCCTGCTGAGGGTTCCCCTGTTGGCGAGGCATGGATAATGTTGCTGTTTGCTGCTGTAGCAGCGTTGGTAGTCTTTGTTCGTCAGAGGAAAGCCGTGTTGAGAGGTTAGAGGTTAGAGGCAGGAATAGCAGCAAGCTGCAATCCAATCCTATTACCAATAGCCAATTGCCCATAACCAACACCTAATTACCAATAGAACGCCGCCTATCTGCCCCTTATCCCCATTGGAACCTGATTGGAATCTGATTGGAACCTTGCTTAGGGATCAACGGCACAAAACTGAGGGATGCCTATGAAATCAAAACAACAAACGAGCAATTAGTTTAGATAGTTTAGGGCAAGGGTTCAGTAACCCTGCAGCGGAGGAAAGAAATTAACAATCAATAAAATTAACCACAATAATAGTCACATGACAGAACAAGAGCTGAACATATTGCTTAGTGGGCGAGAAACACGCACTTTAGAATACAAGCGCGCTTGGAATGAAGTTCCCAGCAACTTGTACGATACCGTGTGCGCTTTCCTCAATCGTGATGGAGGAGCTATTGTTCTTGGTGTGGAAGATGACGGAACTATCAAACGAGGTGTAAATCCAGAGGCGATAGAGCAAATGTGCAAGAACATTTCTAACACAAGCAATAACCCCCAGAAATTTTCACCCACATTCTTGCTGCAACCAGAAGTAGTTGATATAGAAGAAAAGAAGGTGATTGTGGTACAAGTCCCATCAAGCAGTCAGGTACACCGCCTTACTGGTAAAATTTACGATCGAAGTTCAGACGGAGATTTTGAATTAAAGACAGATGCTGAAATCAGTGCTATGTACCAACGCAAAAGCACGCAGTATTCTGAGAATACGATTTTCCCGTATCTCCGCTTAGAGCATTTGAATGCTGCCACCATAGAGAAAGCCAAAAATCTTATTCGCAATACTCGCTCCTCACACCCGTGGCTATCATTATCCGACATGGACTTCTTTAGGCAAGCCAATCTATATCGCTATGATTTTCAAACCAACCAAGAAGGATTCACACTGGCTGCACTGATGTTATTTGGTAAGCGTGAATCTATTCAAAGCGCATTGCCTTATTATAGAATAGATGCAGTAGTTCGAATCAATGATGTGGATAGATACGACGATAGATTGACATTGGACGGCAATATTATAGACGACTATGATGCATTGATGGACTTCATTGCGAAGCATTTGCCAGATAATTTCTTCATGGAGGGTGATTTGCGCGTATCTTTGAGGGATAAGATTTATAGAGAAATTATTGCCAACATGTTGGTACACCGCGAATACCATAACCCTACGCCAACTATTATTGAGATTAAGCGCGATGGAGTGATTGCTAAGAATGCCAATCGACCTTTGAAAGCAGGCTTGGTCACTTTATCCAACTACTCAAGCCATCCCAAGAATCCCCATATCGCCAATTTCTTTGTACAGATTGGTCGTGCCGAGCATTTGGGAACAGGTATTCGTAATATCTATAAGTATGCTCCGATTTACACTGGAGTTGCACCAGTAATAGAGGATGAAGATGTCTATACAGTCAAAATCGGAGCTCACAAAGAGAATGTGCAAAAGGATGGCGCAAGAAATAACGCAAGAAATGTCCCATTAAAAGATAATATAGAATTAACAGATAGACAGACAGTTATATTATCAGTTTTACGTGACAATGTCTCATTAGCTGTCCCATTAAACACTACGATATTGTCCCAAAAGCTAAAAGTTGCTCGCAAAACAATGCAACGAGAGTTAGGTGAACTGCAAAAATTAGGCGCGGTTTCTCGTTTAGGAGGACGAAAGTTTGGCTATTGGATAGTAAACGAAGATTGGAAATAATAGACAACTAACATAGTTAAAACACCCCCTCTTGACAAGGGTTTGGTATCCCTTTGGCGGAGGAAAGAAAAGAATAGAATAAATAAGCAACACCCAAACGGTTCAGTTCTCGGCGCTACCCCGCTGAGTGTAACCAACTAACATAACAGCAAAATTGCCCGAAAGGGAGAAAGAAAAATATGATGCAACATAAGATTGTAATAGCGAATAGCGGTTTTGCATATAGCGGAAAATCAACATCTATTCGATATGTGTATGAACTATTGAGTAGTCGATATCATCCGAATATAATAGAACCAAAGGAAGGTTACAATCCTAATCAAGATGTAAAAGCTATCATTGAAATTCCACAATCAGATGGGCATATTGTAAAAGTGGGAATTGAAAGTCAAGGTGATCCGAGTAGTCGTCAAATGGAGTCTATAGATTACTTTGTCAAAGAAAAATGCGAAATAATCTTAGTTGCTTGCAGAGTCAAAGGTGCTACGAAAGATAAAGTTTTATCATTACAACCTAGTGATTGGCAAGTGATTTGGTTCAAAAATAGCATAATGAAGGTGGATGGAGCAAATCAATCCAGTACAACACCGCCACTACGTACACAAGATGCACGATTGCAAGAAAGATTAAGTAGAGATTATGCATTTTATGTAGCGTCATTGATTGAACGATTAGTGTTAACCGAAGGTATTATTTAACAACAGAAATATCAACCCCGACTAAAATACAAAAATCATGAATACAACATTGACAACTTACGCCGAGAAGAAGGCGAAACAATTTCTTAACCTATTACAAGGCTATACCAAAGGTATACGAATAACTGCCATCCTCATTCTCCTACTAATGGGAGTTAGTAATGCTTGGGCGTGGACAACCTATTATTTAAAAAGTGATAATACAACTTGGGATACAGGAAATAATGGTTGGGAATTCACTCATAACACGACAACTACCACCTATATGGCTAATGGTAGTAAGTTTAAATTATGGCGTACTGATTGGGGAGGTGATGGATGGTTCGGTGTAAATAACAGCACATTGAAGCCAGGAGATGGTGGACTTCAATTTAAGCAATACGAAAATAATGTTCAGTATAATGGTCCATCAGGAATGGTTTGTTTTCATATGGATCAAAGTAGTAACAGAGAAAATTCCCCTTGGGTTTGGATTACACGCCCAACTTTCTATCTCAAACATAATTGGAGCGGAGATTCATGGACATGGAAAGCTCTTACCGACAATCAAGATGGTACATACCAACTAACTGATTATTATGGTGGAACAGGAGTGAATTATGGCGATAACAATTCATCTCAAGATGGTTGGGGATACGTAACTGCCACTACAACAGGAACATTAGCTAACGGGAACAAATGTATATTCACTTTCAATTCTGCCGATAAAACAATCAATATTACTCGCTTATATACCATCAAATATGATGGCAATGGAAGTACAACTGGAGTTCCTAGTGAACACGATAAAAAGCACGGGACTAACACAGCACTATCTTCTAGCACCCCAACTAGAACAGGATATACATTTGCAGAATGGAACACTAAAGCCGATGGATCTGGTACTAATTATGCTAAAGGTGCCACCTATTCAGCTAACGCAGATGTTACTCTCTACGCAAAGTGGACTGCACACACATACACCGTTGCGTTCAACGCTAATGGCGGTACTGGTACAATGAGCAATCAAAACTTTACCTATGGTACTGCTAAAAACCTAACAGCGAACACCTTTACACGAACAGGTTATACCTTTGCAGGTTGGAATACAAAAGCAGATGGTACAGGAACAAGTTACACTGATAAACAATCAGTTAACAACCTCACACCCACCAATGGCGCAACCGTTACCCTCTATGCAAAATGGACTGCGAACACTTACACCGTTGCGTTCAACGCTAATGGCGGTACTGGTACAATGAGCAATCAAAACTTCACCTATGGTACTACTAAAAACCTAACAGCGAACACC
>JAXJWX010000062.1:0-3244 GCA_036307765.1 Paludibacteraceae bacterium
ACTACTATCTTATGGGCTTTCCCGTAAGGGCGAGCGTACTTAGGATGCAGTTTTTTGAGGAAATACGACTTGGGTAGCACCCTCATTGCCAATTGAAGAATGGCCTGCTTCAATGTCCAACGCGTATCAATGTTGTGACATAATCTATATCTGATAATATCCCATCGGAGGGGAACAATCTCAAATCCAGGTGTACCATGAAAAACATTGACTATTTTTATGGATGGTAGTATTGGTACGCAGTCAAAAATATCTTGTGCTAAAGTGCATGGTGATTGCACAATGACAATGCCTTCACCGATGCGATTGATCCATGAGCAGAAATCTTCTTTGTTCTGCCAAAGACGAGTTGCTACAAAGGCTGGTGCAGGCGTAATTTGTTGGGTTGGAGTTGCGTAAACAGAATAGCATACATGCCCAAACTGTTGGGTAAATGCCTCTGCCATGACATAGGAGATTCGTGCTATTCCACCTGATAGCGGATTGACGTAATTATCAGTAATATAGATTATGTTCATCGCTCGCTATAAAACTCTATTTTTGAATTATGAACAACACGTTTATCTTCAGGTGGTAGTTGCATATAATCTCCAAATAAGGCTGTTAATACGGCATCGGGATTGTTGGGTACGCATGCTTGGAAATCTTCAAATGGTATTCGTTTGATAGGATAGTAGTCTTTTTTTGAAAAACCATTATATGCCATCCATCCATACACATGTGCTAATTGGTCAACACGACGAAACTTATTGGTTAAGCGTGTAAGAGCGGTGAGTCCCCATGCGAAAGGAAGTACAATCCATGAGAGTATCGTGTCTTTCGTATCAGCATAATGGTGGATACCACGCAAACAATGTCCGTACCAATAATCCAATTTTGCTTTCCACGCTAGATTGGGAACTTCTTCGATAGGAATAATGTCGATGAAGATGCCTTTCTCTTTGAGTTTATCGGTGCAGGGTTCTTCGTACATATACGAATCTCTTTCACGCACTTTGGCTATGAGGGTAGGATAATATGGGTCTGTAAAATAGTCTTGATAAACTAGATGAGAGGGTAGTTCACGAGGGAGAATTTTTCGCAATTTCGCTAAGTCCTCTCTAGTTACATTGATATCAATATCATCATCCCAAGGAATAAATCCACCGTGTCGAACAGCACCTATGAGTGTACCTCCGTCCAATGTGTATTGAATATCATGTTTGGTACATATATCATCTACCACTTTAAGTATCTCCAACATACGCAGTTGCGCTCTGCGAAGTGTGGAACCTTCGGGATTATAGTGTGATAAATCTTCCATTTATTTCTCTCCTCTCAATTTGTGTAATGTCTCGTTGATGAGTGTGCTGGAAGTGCCTTTAGTGTATGGGAAATACACGACTTTCGCACCTACGGCATTGAGGTCGGCTTCGATCTTGTTCCATTTGTCGGTGCCCTTCCAATCGTCGCCCACGAACATAACTTGGAAGTGGTATTTTTCCCAGGCTTCCATCTTATTCATGTTCTCTTGGGTGACTACCTCGTCCACATACTTTATAGCGCCCACAATCTCCTTGCGCTCCTCGAATGGGATGACCGCATGTTTGTGTTTGTAACTCACGAGTTCATCCGTAGAAACGCCTACAATTAGGTAGTCGCATTGCGCCTTGGCTTTGCGAAGCAGATTGAGGTGACCGATGTGGAATAAGTCATATACGCCTGTGGTATAGCCAATTGTGATTGGCTCATACATATTGAGGAATTGCTCCAAGCAATATAGTTGCCATTTCTGATTGCCCGTGAGTTGGGTCATGTCTATATCGCGACGGAACTCTGGGCGAGTAGGACCTTGCCAGTCTTTGAAATATGCGTCCACAGGGCGAGGCATAGGCACTTTATTTGGCACAGGAATCTCGGGGTATTTTATCTGCATGAGTTCGCGGATGAGGTATTTAGATTCGCCATTGCGTACACGAGTCAAGTCCAATGGGTCTGCCATGCGAAGCAGAGCATAAGGATCGGTATATGGCATGTCGGCTGCCTTGAAAGCATTGTAGTAGGAACTGGATGACTCGCGACTAAACACATCATCCATAAAGTGTAGGAAATCTATCTTCTCTCCTTTGCGGTAGCGTTCGTAGAGATAGGACATATCTTCGGGCTCTTTCAATACGCGAGCAGGGTCGAGGAAGGTATAGCGTTTTGCAAAATCCTCTACTGTCCAATCTTTGGAGAGTAGTTGATCCATACCGCCAAAGATTAGGTCACTGCTCTCGCCTACAATCAAGCGAGTAACGCCATCTGCTTTGGCTTGTAAGGCTGCCTGATAAAGTTGTGGCTCGATGGAGTGAACTGGAGCGTTCTTTGAACGCATTACTGGCTCAAGATAGTTTTGTACTGTATTCCAATCTATGTCTACGTAGTGGAGGTTGAGTCCGTAGTACTTTGCATAATATTCTGCACGAGCTAATTCTTCTTTTTGGTATTCGCCACCAAGGAAACGGAAGGTATAGGCATCGCATCCTGGCATGTAAGCCGCCAAGATAGCTGAGTCCATGCCGCCTGAAAGACAGATACCAAGTTTCTCGCCTTTGAGCGAATCAAAAACTTTTTGGATGGCGTTGTCAATATCCTGTGCGGTATGCACATAGGTGAATTGTTCTGAATTAGGCAGCGGTATATTTTCGTGCTGAAGTCCTTCGTAAAAATCCATACCTTCGCGCTCGATGTAGCGGAATGCCAAATAGGAACTCATGCAGAAATTCTTGTTGTTCATTTTATATATCTTCTTTGAATGTTATTTTCTTGTTTTGTTCTTCGCCGAGGACGATGTGGACGGATACCTCTGGCAGATGGTTGAATACCACGCCACAGTCGTCGGTAGCGGGCAAGTGGCATGTGGCGCATGCTTCTGCACTTAGACCATCCACGCCTAAAGCTTTGGTATATGCCTCGGCGATTAACTCTAGGCGAAAGGCCTGGGGCGTTTGGGCACGCATAATAGTGGAGCGTTGTGGAATACGGGCTACTTTGCCGTCCACCATCTCATAGACGGTGTCGGTGCTTGGGATAGCTACCGTTACTGCCTCATGCTCCTCAAGTGCCTCGCATACACGAGCAATAATGTCTTGACTGACAAAGGGACGCGCAGCGTCGTGGAGGAGGAGGTTGGTTATTGGTGTAGGGTGTAGAGTGTAGGGTGTAAAGGCACGGATAGCGTTTACACTCGACTCCCAGCGTTCTTTGCCGCCAGGAATGATAT
>JAXJWX010000063.1:0-18191 GCA_036307765.1 Paludibacteraceae bacterium
TAAGTTATGAATCAGAAAATTGCAAGAAGACTTAAAATTAAAGCATCTATCCGTACACGTGTATCGGGTACCGCTGAGCGTCCTCGTCTGACTGTATTCCGTAGCAACAGCCAAATTTACGCTCAAGTTATCGACGATTTGCAAGGCAAGACTCTTGCTTCTGCATCTTCGCTCGCTATCAAAGATAAAATGACCAAAACAGAGAAAGCTGCTCAAGTCGGCAAACTCATCGCTGAGGCAGCAAAGGCTGCAGGCGTAGAGGCTGTAGTATTTGACCGTAACGGCTACCTTTATCATGGTCGAGTTAAATCATTGGCAGACGCTGCCCGCGAGGCAGGTCTCAATTTCTAATAAACAAAGAGACTGTTATGAATCGAGTAAAATCAACCCAAGACTTGGAGCTCAAGGAGCGCCTCGTCGCTGTCAACCGCGTAACTAAGGTTACCAAAGGTGGACGTACATTCACATTTGCAGCCATCGTTGTTGTTGGAAATGAGAATGGTATCGTAGGCTGGGGCCTTGGTAAAGCAGGCGAAGTAACCGCTGCTATTGCCAAAGGTACTGAGGCTGCTAAGAAGAATCTTATCCAAGTGCCAGTGCTCAAGGGTACTGTACCTCACGAGCAATTCGCTAAGTTTGGCGGTGCACGCGTTTACCTCCAACCAGCATCTCACGGTACCGGAGTAAAAGCCGGTGGTGCGATGCGTGCCGTATTGGAGTCTGTAGGTGTAACCGACGTGTTGGCTAAATCTAAAGGTTCTTCTAACCCTCACAACCTCGTTAAGGCTACTATCGCTGCTCTCGGCGAGATGCGTGATGCACGCACTGTGGCTCAAAACCGTGGCGTGAGCTTATCTACTGTGTTTAACGGATAATAATTTGTGAAAATCATGGCAACTATTAAAATTCAAAAAGTACGCAGCACAATCGGCTGCCCACAAGTGCAAAAGGATACAATGTTGGCTCTTGGTCTTCGCAAGATGAATGCCATCGTTGAGCATGAGGCAACTCCTGCTATCCTCGGTATGGTAAATAAAATTAAACACTTGGTTAAAGTTATTGACTAATTAAAAAATTCGTAGCATTATGGAATTAAATAATTTAACGCCAGCTGCAGGTTCTGTAAAGACCGCTAAACGAATCGGACGTGGTCCAGGTTCTGGTCTTGGTGGAACTTCTACACGCGGTCACAAAGGTGCTAAGTCACGCTCTGGTTACTCTAAGAAGATTGGTTTCGAAGGTGGTCAGATGCCTATGCAACGCCGTTTGCCTAAGTTCGGTTTCAAGAACATCAACCGCGTTGAGTACAAAGCTATCAACCTTGCTACCTTGCAAGCTCTTGCTGAGGCAAAAGGCTTGGAGAAAATCGGTCTTATCGAATTGAATGAGGCTGGTTTCATCAACAAGACTCAACTCGTTAAGATCTTGGGTAATGGTACATTGACTGCAAAACTCACTGTAGAAGCTAACGCTTTCAGTAAATCAGCTGAGGCTGCTATCACAGCTGCTGGTGGTACTATCAACAAAATCTAATTAGTATGCGTAAGTTCATTGAGTTAATCAAAAATATCTGGAAGATTGAGGATCTCCGTAACCGTCTGTTGACCACGCTTTTGTTCGTGCTCATCTACCGTTTCGGATCATTCGTGGTTCTTCCAGGTATTGATCCTACAGCGTTGACCGCTCTCCGCGCTCAAACTGCTGGAGGTCTGATGGCTCTTCTTGATATGTTCTCTGGTGGTGCGTTCTCCAATGCGTCTATCTTCGCATTGGGTATCATGCCATACATCTCTGCATCTATCGTAATCCAGCTGCTCACTATCGCAGTGCCTTACTTCCAAAAGATGCAGAAAGAGGGCGAATCTGGCCGTCAGAAGATGAATCAAATCACTCGCTATTTGACCGTAGCTATCTTGCTCTTCCAAGGCCCAAGTTACTTGGTTAACCTTTCTGTGCAAATGGCGCAAGCAGGTCAAATGCTTGAGGTTGGATTCAACTGGTTCACCATATCATCCACTATTCTCTTGTGTGCGGGCTCTATGTTCGTCATGTGGTTGGGTGAGCGTATTACCGACCGTGGTCTTGGTAATGGTATTTCCTTTATCATTCTCATCGGTATCATTGCTCGTTTCCCAGCAGCTATCATCCAAGAGTTCTCTTCTCGTCTCAACGACGCAGGAGGTGGATTGATCGTGTTCATCCTCGAGATTGTTATCCTACTCTTTGTGTTCGCATTTGCAATTATGCTTGTACAAGGTACACGTCGTATCCCTGTACAATATGCAAAGCGTATGGTAGGTAACAAGCAATACGGTGGCGTACGCCAATATATCCCATTGAAGGTTAACTCAGCTAACGTGATGCCTATCATCTTTGCGCAAGCAATCATGTTTATTCCAATCGCATTGGCTGGTTTCTCAAGTGCAGAGGGTGCAAGTGCTTTCACTCGCGCTTTCATGAACAATGATGGATTCTGGTACAACTTCGTATTCGCAATTTTGATTATCGTTTTCACCTATTTCTACACCGCGATTATCATCAATCCAGTACAAATGGCTGAAAACCTCAAGCTCAACAATGGCTTCATCCCTGGCGTTAAACCAGGTAAGAAGACAGCTGAGTATATCGACACCATTATGAACCGTTTGACATTGCCTGGCTCTTGCCTGTTGGCAATCATCGCAATTTTGCCTGCTTTTGCACGCCTCTTCGGTGTTAGCATGAGTTTCGCGCAATTCTTCGGTGGTACATCACTGCTCATTATGGTGGGTGTAATCTTGGATACGCTACAACAAATTGAGAGTCACCTTCTCATGCGTCACTATGACGGATTCTTTGAGTCTGGCATGCGCATCAAGGGACGCTCAGGCGCAATGGCATATTAATACGAAATGATCTACCTCAAGACTGAAGAAGAGATCGAGCTCCTGCGCCGCAGTAACGACTTGCTCGGAAAGACCTTGGCTGAAGTAGCCAAGGTCATCCGACCAGGTGTTACTACTGCTGACCTCGACAAAGTGGCATATGAATTCATCTGCGACAATGGTGGTAAACCATCATGTCTCGGATACGAAGGATTCCCTGCTACTCTTTGCACTTCGGTGAATGAGCAGGTGGTACATGGTATCCCATCCAACAAGGTTGTCCTAAAGGACGGTGATATAGTATCCATTGACACTGTGGTAGAACTAGGCGGCATGCATGCTGACTCCGCATACACTTTCCCTGTGGGCGAAGTGGCAGAGGAGACACTGCAACTCATGCGCACAACCAAACAGGCACTTTATCTCGGCATAGAGCAGGCCATTACGGGTCGTCGATTGGGAGATATTGGCTTCGCTATCCAGAACCACTGCGAGAAGAACGGTTATTCTGTTGTTCGCGAGTTTGTGGGACATGGTATCGGTCGTGACATGCACGAGGAACCAGAGGTGTGCAACTATGGTCGTCGTGGCAATGGATTGGTACTCAAATCTGGTATGGTACTTGCTATCGAGCCTATGATTTGTCTGGGTCGTCGCCAAGTGATTCTCGAAGAGGATGGTTGGACTGCTCGCACCATTGACCGCAAGCCTGCTGCTCACTATGAGCATAGCGTTTGCGTGAGAAATGGAAAAGCGGAGATCCTATCTACCTTTGAGTATATTCAGCAAGTTTTAGGAGATCGTTTTATATAAAATATACCCATTACAATTATGGCAAAACAAGATGCAATTGAAGTAGATGGAACTGTGACTGAGGCATTGTCCAACGCTATGTTCCGTGTTCAACTCGAAAGTGGTCATGTCATCATCGCCCATATCTCAGGTAAGATGCGTCAGCACTACATCAAGATTCTTCCTGGTGACCGTGTGAAAGTGGAGATGAGCCCATATGACCTCACCAAAGGACGTATTTCGTTCCGTTACAAGTAACAGGTTCGAAACCCTTATAATTAACACTCTAAAACTCTATTAAAAATGAAAGTTAGAGCATCTGTAAAAAAGCGCAATGCTGACTGCAAATTGGTACGTCGCAAAGGTCGCTTGTATGTAATTAACAAAAAAGAACCCAAAATGAAGATGCGTCAAGGATAAGCATTTCATAGAGGTAAACAATTAAAACAAATATCCTTAAAGTAAATAATTATGGCTATAAGAATTGTCGGTGTAGATTTGCCACAAAACAAATGTGGAGAAGTCGGTTTGACTTACATCTACGGAATAGGTCGTTCAAGCGCAAAGAAAATCTTGGCAGAGGCAGGCGTTGACCCAAGCATCAAGGTACAAGATTGGACGGATGACCAAGCAGCTAAAATCCGTGAGATCATCGGTGCTAAGTACAAAGTAGAAGGTGACCTCCGTTCAGAAACACAACTCAACATCAAACGATTGATGGATATCGGTTGCTACCGTGGTGTTCGTCACCGTATTGGTCTTCCAGTACGTGGTCAATCTACCAAAAACAATGCCCGCACGCGCAAGGGTAAAAAGAAAACTGTTGCTAACAAGAAGAAAGCAACTAAGTAATCAACCTGTTAATATCTATCAATTATGGCAAAGAAAACTGTTGCAGCAAAGAAGCGCGTCGTAAAGATTGACGGTGTTGGTCAACTTCACGTGATGTCTTCTTTCAACAATGTAATCGTAACACTTGCTAATGGCGAGGGTCAAGTGATCTCTTGGTCATCAGCTGGTAAAATGGGCTTCCGTGGCTCTAAAAAGAATACTCCATATGCAGCTCAAACTGCTGCTGAGGATTGCGCAAAGGTCGCTTATGACCTCGGCTTGCGCAAAGTAAAAGCGTATGTTAAAGGTCCTGGACAAGGTCGTGAGAGCGCTATCCGCGCTTGCGCTAATGCAGGTATCGCAGTAACCGAAATCGTTGACGTTACTCCTATGCCTCACAATGGTTGCCGTCCTCCTAAACGTCGTCGTGTATAATTTTTTAACAATTAAAATTTTAAGAAAATGGCAAGATATATTGGACCAAAATCACGTATTGCACGTCGTTTCGGAGAGGCTATCTTCGGTCCTGACAAAGTGCTTGATCGTCGTAACTACGCTCCAGGTCAACACGGCGTTAACCGCCGCAAAAAAATGTCTGAGTACGGTACTCAGCTCGCTGAAAAGCAAAAAGCTAAATACACCTATGGTGTTCTCGAGCGTCAATTCCGTCTCCTTTTTGCTCAAGCTTCACGTATTAAAGGTATTACTGGTGAGATTCTTCTCCAATTGTTGGAGTCTCGTCTTGACAACGTAGTATATCGCCTTGGTATGGCTCCTACTCGCGCTGCTGCTCGTCAGCTCGTTAGCCACCGTCACATCACAGTGGACGGCAAAGTAGTTAACATCCCTTCTTACCAAGTTAAGCCTGGTCAAGTAGTGGCTGTTCGCGAGAAAGCTAAATCATTGGAGGTTATCACTGCTTCTTTGGATGGATTCAACCACAGCAAATACCCATGGTTGGAGTGGAACGAGGCTGACAAAGCTGGTAAGTTCATCAACATGCCTCAACGTGAGGAGATTCCTGAGAATATCAAGGAGCAATTAATCGTCGAGTTGTACTCTAAATAATAATTAAATTCATGGCAATATTAGATTTTATTAAACCTGACAAGGTAATCATGTTGGATTCGAGCAATACCCGCGGAGTATTTGAGTTCCGTCCGCTCGAACCGGGTTATGGTATTACAGTAGGTAATGCTATTCGTCGCGTGCTCATTGGTTCGCTCGAGGGCTTTGCTATCTGTTCGATTAAGATCAATGGTATTGATCATGAATTTGCTACTATCCCAGGTGTTATTACTGATGTAACCAACCTTATTTTGAATCTCAAACAAGTTCGTTTTATTCGCAAGGAGGGACAAGATGTTGATGGCGAAACTATCCGTATGCATGTAAAAGGCAACAATGTCCTTCTTGCAGGCGAACTTAATAGTTATTTGCAATCTTTCGATGTTCTTAATCCTGAATTGCTGTTGGCAGAGATGGATGAAACAGCCGATTTTGAGATTGAGATTACATTGAATAAAGGACGTGGTTATGTGTCTGCTGATGAAAATCGTCAGGCAAATGATGCTATTGGCGTTTTGGCTATTGATAGCATCTATACACCTATTCGCAACGTTAAGTATAGCATAGATCCTTATCGTGTGGAGCAACGTACAGACTATGAGAAGCTCACATTGGAGATTCTTACAGATGGTTCTATTTCTCCACAAATGGCATTGACTGAAGCTGCTAAACTCTTGATTTATCACTTTATGCTCTTCTCTGAAGAACGCATTATTATTGAGGATCAAGCTAAACCAGCTAACGATACGTTGGATGAGGAACACTTGCGTATGCGTCAATTGCTGAATCAACGTCTGCAAGATATGGATCTTTCTGTTCGTGCACTTAACTGCTTGAAAGCTGCAGAAGTGGATACACTTGGACAATTGGTTAAATATCATCGTTCTGACTTGCTTAAGTTCCGCAACTTCGGTAAGAAATCTCTCACCGAGTTGGACGAGTTGCTTGAGCGTAACGGTCTGGCTTTTGGTATGGATATTAGCAGATACAAACTTAATGATTAATTAAAAAAGTAAAACAAAAATGAGACATAATAAGAAATTCAATCATCTTGGTCGTAAAGCAGCGCACCGTCATGCAATGCTTTCCAACATGGCTTGCTCGCTCATTACGCACAAGCGCATTTCGACCACTTTGGCTAAAGCAAAAGCGCTCCGTATGTACGTAGAGCCATTGCTCACCCATGCTAAAGAGGACACTACGGCTAACCGTCGTCTCGTCTTCGCTAAACTCAAACAAAAAACTGTTGTTACCGAGCTCTTCCAAAACGTAGCAGAGAAGATTGCTAACCGTCCAGGTGGTTACACCCGTATCCTCCGCACAGGTTTCCGTCTTGGTGATGCTGCTGAGATGGCTATCATCGAGCTCGTAGATTACAACGAGAATATGCTCAAGACTCCTAAGGCTGCTGCTAAGAAGACCACCCGTCGTGCTGGTAAGAAGGCTGCTCCTAAGGCTGAGGCACCTGTAGAGGCTCCAGTAGAGGCTCCTGCAACTGAGGCTGCGGCTGAGTAATCAACTGAGTTTACGCTAAGTAAATAAGAAAATCGCATTCCGTTATTGGGGTGCGATTTTTTTTGTCTTTTATCTCATCTCTTCGCATACCACTTCGTTACCACTCTGATGATTCCCTGCACCCCGCCACCCTCGGCGGTGGTCGAAACTTGCCTATGCCGCGTGCATGTTTTAGGGCAGATTATCTTAAAAATTACATGTTGTGTGCGATTTTTTTGTATATGTCGAAAAATTGTTGTAATTTTGCAAACCGAAAAATATCTTGAGATTATGACGACTATTATCAAAAGAGGAATTGTACTAATAGCATTATTTTTTGTAACTTTGGCTATTGTCGCGCAGAATTACGAACAATTTGATACCATATGTTTTGGCAAAACATACACGTGGAATAATCGTGATTACATTGAGAGTGGTGATGATACGTTGACGTTGCAAGATGTGAATGGTCAAGATAGCGTGGTAATACTGCATTTGTTTGTACATCCCGAACAACCTATTACTAATGTATATGACACCATATGTTTTGGTGGGACATACATATGGAATGATAGTGTCTATGCAGACAGCGGTGAATATGAGGTGATGTTGCAAGATATGCATGGCTGCGATAGTTTGGCAATCCTGCATTTGTTTGTACATCCCGAACAACCTATTACTAATGTATATGACACCATATGTTTTGGTGAGACATACACATGGAATGATAGTGTCTATGCAGACAGCGGTGATTATGCGTTAACGTTGCAAGATATGCATGGTTGCGATAGTTTGGCAATCCTTCATTTGTTTATCCGTCCTGAACAACCTATTACTCATGTATATGATACCATATGTTTTGGTGAGACATATACATGGAATGAAAGTGTCTATGCTGACAGTGGTGAATATGAGGTAATGTTGCAGGATGCGAATGGCTGCGATAGCGTAGTAATTCTTAGTTTGATAGTTTTACCGATTGCTTATACAACAATTGACACTACAATCATACAAGGTGAAACATATATGTGGAATGAGATTGGGTATCAAATATCGGGAGTGTATGTAGATACATTACAAAGTATAGATGGCTGTGATAGCATAGTTACCTTGAATCTGAATGTATTAGAAAATAATGTAGTTGTGGATACGATTCTACTTGTTGAACAGTGTGCTGATGATAATGTGGTTGATCTAGTGATAGAGTGGGAAGGACATGTTGATTCATTGGGTTTATATTTTGTTAGAGATTCGTTAAATACTCTTCCTATCGGTTTACATGACACCATAGTGCCAATGCCTATGGATGGACAGGTATCTATAGTTTATGAAGATATACGTGCAGGTGTTTATGATACGAAGATCGTAGGATATTTCTGTCGAAATAAAGTGTTTGAAACCAAAACTTCAATGACCTTCCGTTATCCTTCTTCGGTACTTGAACAGCGTTGGGATGATGTGATATGCGTATTAACTAGTGGGTACAATGGCGGATATGATTTTGTGGCTTTCCAATGGTATAAAAATGGACAACCTATAGAAGGAGAAAATAACTATTATCTTACCCGGCCTTTAGAGGATGGGGCAGAATATAGTGTTTTGCTAACAGAGTCTGATAGTACACAACTGATGTCATGCCCACTTATGATAGGCATCAAAGAAGATTCTGAGGTAACGGTAGAACCCACTTTAATAACCAACAAGCAGCTTGTGCGTTGCGTTGTGCCAGATGCCGCTACGATATATGTCTATGATATGACAGGTCAGATTGTGCGTAATGATATGTTGTTACAAGGGGAAACCTATATACAAATGCCATATTTACCAGGAATTTATATGGTCAAAGTGTTACTTAAGACTGGTGATATGAGCGATTTTAAGATTGTGGTGCTATAATATTAAAGTGTGTATGATGATGAGAACGAAAAAATTGCTAATATTTCTTGTTGTTTTATTTGTACATTCAGCAACTGTTGCGCAACATTACGTAGGTGCGATGGTGGATGGTACTATGGCATGGCAGTTTGATAAGGACGAGAGAGCGGAGATTACTACACCACAACTGGGTGGTGGCGCATCTGTGGGTGGTCTGTATCAATTTCAATATAATCAATTTTTGTTGCAAACAGGATTGGGTGTCTCGCAGGTATGGTTGCGACAGGGATTAGATACTGTGCAAATCGCAAGCGAGAAGACTGATACTGAAGGTTTTGTATTTACTTATCATGGAAGTCTGACCAATCGTACAGATCAAGTGATGGCCACTGAGGTTATGATTCCATTTATGCTAGGAACAAAAATACGTTCTTTCCATTTATTGGTGGGGGCCAAGTTTGCTGCGACGGTATTGGGTTTTGCTTCACAAAAAGCCTCATTAACGACCTGGGGCGATTATGGCGATCGCTACTATGGTCCGTTGGAGCATATGCCTCAACATGGTTTTTATGACGGGAAAGAGGTGGCAAGCCAAGATACAATGTCTTTTCGTCCAGATGTTCGCCTTTGTGCAGAATTTGGTTGGTCGTTCCCTTTGACTAAAGAACCAGTGAAGATAGGTGCTCCGATATTGCAATTAGGAGCTTTTGTGGAGTATGGTGTTCTTAATCCGCTAAAACGAACAAATAATATGTCGTTATTGGCAGAAGATACGTACTCTCCATTTATGGATGTGAAAATGAATCACGTTTATACAACACTGAATCGAGAACAGACGACAATTAATAATCTGCGTGTAGGTGTTCGTGTGGCAGTGCTTTTTCCTGTTGCAAAAGGTAAAAATCCATTCTGTCGTTGTATTGATGGCGCTGCAACAAGATATTCGTTGTAGTGAATTATTTTAGTATTTTTTCGCTTGTTGTAGTGCTTGATGTGCCGCTTTCTGTGTGAGGCGTTTTTGTTGGCGGGTCATGTTGTCGTTCTTATAGGGATTGCAGCGGCAGTTTTTACCAGTGAGCAATTCGTACCAAACACATGATGCGGTATAGCGACCATATTCATAACTCAAATGATAGCCGTCGCGGCAGAGTGTGTCGCCTAGTTTGGTGGAGCGAGCAATCTTAATAGCTTCGCCACAAGGGATTAGCATCAGTTCGGGATGGCGCGAGAGAAGTGCATGGGTGGCGGATTGTATGCTATCGTCCATAAGCTGTTGGCTTTTTTGATAGCGAGGAAAAGCTGGATGCTTGGCATCTTGCGCATATGACCAAGTTTGCATCCAACAGAGTTGTGCTTGAGGCTGGTATTTGCGTACCGAGTCAATAAGTGCGCCAAGATAGGGTTCGTAAGATGATTGAATGCCGCTATCATGGCTGGCTTGTTGCAACGAAATATAATTCCATTGGTCAAGCAATAGTGCTTGGCGGAGTGAATAACCCTCGTGAGGGGTACGGATACCGTCTTTGATATAGCGGAAACTATATGAAGCAGTGTCTTTGAGCAAAAATGTGTAATGTTGCTCCAAAGAACAACCTCCATAATAGAGATTGCCAATGATGATGGGTTGTTTGCCTGCATCGCATAGTGGTGCAAGTTCTTGCTCTACAGCGTCCCATGAGAAACTATTGCCGATGCAGAGAATACGAATCGTATCGTTGGCTGTAATAAATGGACAGTTGATAATTGACAATGCGCAAATAAGAAATGGAATGATGTGTTTCATTGTTGTAATTGTTTAAGTGTTATAAAAAGTTCTGAAAGTTGGTGCAAAAGTACGGAAAAAATTGCATATATGCAAAAAAAGTAGTAACTTTGCAGCATTATATACGAAATTTTTGAAATTGATTATCATGAAACGATTTCTTTTTATTACTATCGTCGGTTTTTGTTATCTATTTATAAGTTGCGGAACGCAGAGTGATTCATCATTTTATTTTGATGCGGATAGTGCGCGTGTGCTGATAGAGCAGGCGATAACTGATTCGCTGATTCCTGGTGCGGTGCTCTGCGTGGTGGATGAAGGTGAGATTGTGCACTTGGAGGCGTATGGTCAACGTGCACTGGTGCCTGAACAGGAGATGATGACTACGAATACTATTTTCGATTTGGCTTCGGTGAGCAAACCTACGGGTGCGGGTACAGCAGCGTTGCTGCTGGTGAAAGAAGGCAGACTGTCGGTGGATGATTTGGTGTGCAAGTATATCCCTAATTATCATTCCGATGTGACGGTGCGCCATTTGATGACCCACTATTCGGGCTTGCCTTCGTATTTGAATGCAAATTGGTTGCAGAAGCAGTATCTGGAGGCGAAAGGCGATAGGTTAGAGGTTAGAGGTGATGAGGTGATGAGGAGGGATTTTACGATAGAGGCGATTGCTACTTGCCAGCGACCTTCGGCTGTCGGGGAGAAATACCGCTATTCGTGTTTGAATTTTATTAGTTTGCAGCGTGTGGTGGAGACCATTGTCGGAACAGATATAAACACCTATCTGCGTAGTGTGTTGTATGAGCCCCAAGGTTGGACAACAATGGGTTGGTTGCCTGATACGGCATACATGGAGCGTATTGCTCCTACGGAATGGAATGAAAATATCCATTTGCGTGGAGAAGTACACGATCCATTGGCGCGTGTGATGATGTGCGGTATTTCGGGTAATGCGGGTGTGTTTGCTACGGCTGAGGAGATTGGCAAATGGGCTATCTGGTATATGGAGCAACCACAAGAGGTGCGTGAAAGTGCGTGTAATGCGGGACTTTGGACGGAGGATGTGACACTGGCAGCGGACACTTTGCAAACGACGGTAGAGAGCCGCCATACGGGTTATACGGGTACGAATGTTGTCCTTTGGCCCGAGTATAATCGCGCTGTGGTGCTGCTGGCACATCGCGTACACCCGCACGATAAGGGCAGTATGTATCAGCTGCGTAGCGCAATAAAAGAATTAGTAAGACCATAGGATTGTGATGGGAATTGTTTCCAAACATTATTGGAAGAGAAGGACAATGGCAAAGCAGAATTTATCATAGATAAAGACTCAACTATAGAGTTTATGAAAAAGATATATACCATACTTGTATGCGTATGGCTCTTGGCAGGTTTTGTGGCTTGCGAGAAGGATAAGGATTTTGCGCTGACTACGTTGACGGTACAAAACGAAACGATAACTCCTTCTTATGGCTCTGCTACGATTGATTGTAGTTTTAAGTCAGATGCCACTATCAGCGAGGCATTTGTGCAGTACTCCTTGTTATCAAGTTTCGCGAAATACGATGTCGCCAAAATGACCGAGGAGAAAGGCAAGTATGCAGCACAGCTGACGGGTTTGGCGGATAATACCACCTACTATATCCGCTATACGGTGTCGAATAAATATTCTAGTGTCGTGACGGAGGAGGTGATAGAGTTCCAGACGCTACAATGTACAGTGCCTACGATTGTGTTGGATAGTATTGCGGATGTGTGGGAAAATCGTGCTAAGGCATACATACATTTGGCATTTGATGGTGGTGCAAGTGTAACGGATATGGGTATCTGTTGGGGAACGCAAGCCAATCCAACCATAGAAGATATACATAAATCGACTAAAGATACTGTGGCAGTATTGGATATACCCTCTTTGCAACCTAATACACAATACTATGTTCGCGCGTATGCGGTGAATAAAGTGGGTGTAGCGTATAGCGAGGAAAAAACATTCACGACTTCAAAGGAAATAGCGTTGCCAACCGTAACAACTGCTATAGTTACCCAAATTACCGAGACGAGTGCAGTTGCAAGTGGTAATGTGACGAGCGATGGTGGCGCAGAGGTTACGGAGCGCGGTGTTTGCATTGCTACGGTATCTAATCCAACAACTGCTCATATCAAGATTAGTGCGGGTGGCGGTAAGGGCTCGTTTACCTGCAATCTAACTGGTTTGCAACCTAATACTACCTATTATGTTCGTGCGTATGCAACCAATGAGGTAGGTACAGCGTATGGTGAGAAGGTAATTTTCACTACTAAAGAGGAGTCGAGTATACCAAGTAATGGCACCGAGAATGGTCATGAGTATGTAGACTTAGGCTTGAGTGTTAAGTGGGCAACCTGTAATGTAGGTGCAAGCAAGCCAGAGGACTACGGCGATTACTTTGCTTGGGGCGAAACGACCACTAAGAGTACTTATAATTGGAGTACCTATAAGTATTGCAATGGCTCATACAATTCACTCACAAAGTACAATACACGTAGCGATTACGGCACGGTAGATAACAAAACGCAATTAGACCTCAGTGATGATGCTGCTCGTGCTAATTGGGGCGGTGCATGGCGTATGCCTACTGATGCTGAATTGACAGAGTTACGCGAGCAATGTACTTGGTCATGGACAACTCAGAATGGTGTAAATGGTTACAAAGTGACCAGTAAGAGCAACGGTAACTCTATCTTCCTCCCCGCCGCAGGCTGCCGCTACGGCGGTTCGTTCCTTGATGCAGGCAACTACGGCTACTACTGGTCGAGTTTGCTCAGCACGGACTACCCGCGCAACGCGTATGAATTGAACTTCAGCTCAAGCAACGTGAGCAGGAACGGCTACGGTCGGGACTATGGACTATCCGTGCGCCCAGTGTTAGGTGAGAATAAAATAGCTGAAACAACGGCCCCTACCATAACTACGAATTCCGTTACCCAAATTACCGAAACGAGTGCCGTGGCAGGCGGTAATGTAACGAGCGATGGTGGTGCGAGCGTGACGGAGCGCGGTGTGGTGTATAGCACCAATCCAAATCCTGTTATTACCAATTTGAACAACACCATCCGCCCATGTGATAGTGGAACAGGAGTGTTTACCTATACCATGACTGGTTTGCAACCTAATACAACCTACTATGTTCGCGCGTATGCAACCAATGAGGTAGGTACTGCCTATGGTGAGGAAGTGAGTTTCACAACTCAAGAGCAATCAAGCACACCTAATAATGGCACCGAGAACGGATATGCGTATGTGGATTTGGGTTTAAGCGTAAAATGGGCAACTATGAATGTGGGTGCAAGTAGCCCTGAAGATTATGGCGATTACTTCGCTTGGGGTGAAACTGAACCAAAAGAAGTGTATGATTGGAGTACCTACAAATATGGCAATGGCAGTTATTTACTCACCAAGTACAACAATAATAGTAATTACGGAACGGTAGATAACAAAACGCAGTTAGACCTCACGGATGATGCTGCATATGTTAATTGGGGTGGTGCATGGCGCATGCCAACGGATGCAGAACTGACCGAACTAGGAAATAACTGTACTTGGACATGGACAAGTCAGAACGGAGTAAACGGCTACAATGTAACGAGCAAGTCGAACGGCAATAGTATCTTCCTCCCCGCAGCGGGCTACCGCTACGACACTTCGCTCAGATACGCAGGCAGCGACGGCTACTACTGGTCGGGTTCGCTCCGCACGGGCAGCCCGCACGATGCGTGGCTCGTGAACTTCGACGCAGGCAGCGTGTACTGGAAGTACCTCAATCGGGTCGACGGGTTTACTGTTCGCCCAGTTTGCCCATAGAGGACTCTACTTTGTTCCTTCTTGACCTCCCCTTGGAGGGGAGAGGGGTGTAACGTATCGGCATATAGTTGGGAGGATGGGTTATAGTGCTGTTACACGAGGTGGCAAAAAGGCAATAGTTCGCGGGTGGATTGTATATCAACGAGATAGCGAAGAAATGAATGCCAATAAAAGACTACTATCTCCAGAAAGTGTAACAGTGTAACGGCTAATTCCTATATATACCTGCGCACACACATAAGTAATAGAAAATTAGGTGTTACACCGTTACACTGTTACACAAAAACTCGAAACAGTCCCCAGTAATGAAAAGCTAACTACCGCATAACTACTGCATAACCACCCGATAAATAGGGGGGGGGAGAGGCTATTGGCTATTGGCTATTGGCGATGGGCTATGGGACATGGGTGTAAAGTGTAAGGTGTAAAGGCAGGAGGTCAGAAAGAGAATTCCAAAAATATTGCCATAAATTTGGAAAATAAAGAAAAGTCTATCTTTTTTGACAATAATCCTCGCTTTACTTGCGTATGTGCATTTTTTGTTGTACCTTTTTCTGCCGAAAGGCGGAATTTATTTGCATATGTCAAAAAAAAGTAGTATCTTTGCACTCGCTTTAATAGAATAGTGTAAAGTGTAAGGTGTAAAGGCAGGATGTATATAGCCATAGCAGGAAATATCGGAGCTGGTAAGACAACGCTGACAAAGATGTTGGCGAAGTATTACGGTTGGGAGCCACGCTTTGAGTCAGTGAGTTTTAATCCCTATTTGGAGGATTACTACACAGACATCAAGCGCTGGTCGTTCTGCGTGGAGACCTACTTCCTCAAAGAGCGTTTCAAAGATATGCTACGCATCAAAGAGGTGGAGCACACCATCGTGCAAGACCGTAGTATCTTTGAGGGTGTATATGTGTTCGTGACTAACAACTACCTGCGCGGTGACCTCTCAGAGCGCGATTATCAGACATACATGGAGCTCTTTGATCACATGAAACGCATGATGAAGCTGCCCGACCTGATGATCTACCTGCGTAAGTCCGTCCCCTCGCTCATTGCGCAAATACAAAAACGCGGACGCGAATACGAGAAGACTATGCAGATAGACTATCTGCGCGACCTCAATGAACGCTACGAGGAGTTCATCTACAAACAATACGAGGGTAGGGTGCTGGTGATAGAAAGCGATGACCTCGACTTTGAAAGCAATCCCGAAGACTTCCGCAAAGTCATTAACAAGATAGACGCTGAGCTCTTTGGACTCTTTTCGGCTGAGAACTTCTGAGACTAACTTTTAACAGCGAAGCGGTCTAACAGCCGTAGGCGGTCTAATATCTAACAATAAAACGGTCTAAAATTAACAATTATGCATATAGCAATAGCAGGAAATATTGGTTGCGGTAAGACTACGCTGACCAACATGCTCGCCAAACATTATGGTTGGGAGCCACGATTCGAGAGTGTGGAGTTTAACCCATACTTGGAGGATTTCTATGCGGACATGGGCCGCTGGTCGTTTAACTTGCAAGTGTATTTCTTGAACAAGCGATTCAAGGATGTAGTAGATATTTCCAAGTCCGACAAGTTTATCATTCAAGACCGCACTATTTACGAGGATGCGCGTATCTTTGCCCCTAACTTGCACCGTCAGGGATTTATGTCTGATCGCGACTTCGATAACTACCGCGACCTCTTCGATCTGATGATGTCGCTGGTGAAGATGCCCGATCTGATGATTTATATCCGATCGACTATCCCTAACCTGGTGGCACAAATCCAGAAACGTGGTCGCGCCTATGAATCAAGCATGCGCATCGACTATCTGCAAGGTCTGAACGAACTGTATGAGAACTGGATTGCGGACTACAAGGGTAAACTGCTCATTATCGACGGCGACACCATCAAGTTCGGAGATAAACCAGAGGACTTCCGCTATATCACCGACCGCATCGATGCAGAACTCTTCGGCTTGTTCCCATTCGAGGGTACTGCAGAGCATGGTAAAGAGGTACGATAGAGCCGTAGAAGTGCTGGTGGTGGCTTTATGAAGTCTCGGTGAGATTCCAATGAGGTTCCAATCAGGTTCCAATGAGGTTCCGATGGAGATAGGTGGCAGATAGGTGGCAGATAAGTGGCGAATAGGAGTGTGATACAGAAGTTTTTAGATTATATTGCCATTGAGAAACGGTACTCAGCGCGTACCGTAGGCGAGTATGGAGATGATCTGAAAGCATGGTGTCAGTTTTTGAGGGTGAAGGTAGAAGACTTTGACCCTAAGAATGTGGATGCAGAGGATGTGAAGGCGTGGATGATTGACATGTTGGATCGCAAGCAGTCGCCGCGCAGCGTGAAAAGGCGGTTGTCGGCTGTGAAGAGTTTCTACAAGTTCCTGCTGCGGGTGGGATTGGTGAAAGTGGATATCACACGCGCCATCGTAGCACCGAAGACCGACAAACCTTTGCCCATTTACTTTCGCGAGAGCGAGATGCAGGGCGTGAAGATAAACCAAGCGCGCGACTGGAACGAGGAGATGAGCGAGGAGGAACAGTGGGTGCATATGCGTGATTACCTGATGGTGGAATTGCTGTATCAGACTGGCATGCGTCGTGCCGAATTGGTGGGACTGAAAGAGGAGGATGTGGACACGCAGCAGAAACAGATACGCGTATTCGGTAAGCGAGCTAAAGAACGAATAGTGCCGATAGGAGAGGGTTTGTGTGAGTTGATAGAGGAGTATCGGGAAAATAAATGCAAATTGTTGGGCGAGCAAGTGGGGATTGGCACGTTTCTTGTGCGAAAAAAGAAAAACGGCGAATGGCAGGCGATGGATGCGCAGACCCTATATAATATAGTACGTGCGCGTATGGGAGAAGTGAGTACGCTCAAGAAACACTCGCCACACGTATTGAGGCACACCTTTGCGACCGCAATGCTCAACAACGGAGCAGACATACGTACCATACAGAGCCTACTGGGGCACGCGAGTCTGGCTGCTACGCAAGTATATACGCATGCAACCTTTGAACAGATGAAACAAGCCTACGAAGCGGCACACCCGCGGAGTAGAAAATAATAAAAACTTAACCATATAAAAAAGGAGGACTTATGAAACTGAACACGCAAGCGGTGAACTTCGAGATTGCTGAGCGTCTCGAGAAACACATTGAGAAGAAGACAAAACGCTATGAAAAACTGCTTCCAGAGTCCGCAGAGATGGAGATTCGTATGACGGTGGTGAAACCCGAAACGAATCTGAATAAAGAGACAGCGATCAGAGTGCTGGGATTTGGCGCGGAATTATTTGCTCAGAAAGTATGCGACACTTTTGAGGAGGGAATCGATGATTGCTTGGAGGCAATTGAGAAGCAAATAGAAAAACGAAAAGATAAGTAAAAATACGTAATTTTAGCATGAGAGGGGCGATTTTGCCCCTCTTTTTGCGAAAAAATAAAGAAAAATATCATTTTTTTTCAAAAACATTTGGTCATATCAGAAAAAAGCAGTACCTTTGCACCGCTTTTCCGCCGACGTGTTTTTTAGGGCGTGGCAAAAAGTACAAAGACCCGCCTCTTTAGCTCAGTTGGCCAGAGCACGTGATTTGTAATCTCGGGGTCGTTGGTTCGAATCCGACAAGAGGCTCAAAAAAAGTTGAACTTTGAAATAA
>JAXJWX010000064.1:0-72343 GCA_036307765.1 Paludibacteraceae bacterium
GAGGCTAAAGGCTGGAATATGCGGCTTCGCCGCTACCCTCGCATTATTGCCTCATCACCTTATCACCTAATTGCCTTATCGCCTCATTGCCTAATGTAATATCTTATGCACCTCGTTCTCGCCTGTGATGACATATACGCCAGTGGTTGGTAGGAGGACATCCACTGCAGTTTGTACCATGCCTGAGAAGATGACAGCGCCAGTAGATGATAGCACGCGTACCTGCTGTGGCTGAGCTACTGCAATGTTGATTCCCGTAGTTGTGGAAGTGATGAATAGGTCATGACCACCACCTACGGTTGGGATGTGACCGCCGGTAGTAGTGCCGTCTCCACTATCGTTAGAATTGTCGTAATTAATTTTACCTGTGAGATTCACACTACGTGCTGGCATACCATTCTTCGTAGGTAATTGGCCATAAAGAAAGGCTGTAGTAGGCAAAATTGTTTGTTTTGGATCTCCCTCATAAAGTGCCATAAAAGTTTCTGTATTGAGAGCGGGTTCTTGTGAGTTATACACATACACATTTGGTCCCTCCACATCCATAAATGCGAACGTGCTATTACCTGTTACTTTCACTGTATCGGCAACCAAAGTCGGGTCCGAAGGTATCACACTCAACAACGAATCTCTCAAAAAGTCCTTACCATTGATTACCTGTTTGCGTTTAGGACCTTCAAAAATGAGATATTTACCTGACCAATAGTCCCAATAATCACGATCTGCTAATGATGCTTCACAACTTGGACAATATGGGAACATCAATGAATAGGTTTCACCTTTATGGAGAAGGATACCATCTGTTGTGTCATTTGGAGTAAGTGCTTCCCACTGTACTGCAAATGAATCTACTTCGAATCCATCTTCATTGATAACTTGATGTAACTTCCAATTGCCTTTATTATGATTGAGGTAGAAGTTTGCATCACGCCAGTTACCCTTATTGGTATTAGTGTCAACTACATATGGTACTAGTACCTGCTTGTTACGTAATGGTCCGTTATTCCACGACAGTCCTAAACTATCTTCATCGACTTTCTTAGCCCATTTCAGATAAGATGTATTAATATCATCAAAATCGCCATACGTACCCATCGCCATAGCTACAGCAAAGAATGCTGCGTAGTCCGCATTATGTCTTGCTTGCTCTTGCAAGATTGCTGTTCGTCGGTTAGGAGCATCCTTACCAAACTTCTTCAATTCGTTCTCAGAGAAAGTTTCCACTACAGAAATCTTAGCAACATCAAATGGCGCTGTAAAAGTTTGCCAAATATCTGCAGTAGCATTCGTTACATAATACACTTTATCGGTAATGGTGTAAGTAGTATCACTCAACACCTCGTATTGCGTTGTATCACCAACAAATGATGGTGTTATAGTTGTATAATCTGCATTCTTGAAATACTCCTTAGCCACAGGAGGGACCTCCAATGGTGCTTGATAGGTGTATTTGCTGACTCCCCCTTCCATCACAGTATCCGCAATCACTTTGTGTATATTTTCGTCTATCTTGCAATACAAGAAGAATTTCACCTCCTCATTTGGCTCAATTGGAGTATGACCTCCTACACCGCCTTCCATTGTTCCCAATCCAGCACGAATCTCAGTCATACATGCTTTCCAAATAGAGAGATACTTGTCCTGTTCAGCCGTTACACCTCCATATCCGTCTGGAATCCAAAAATGCAGTTTTTGGTTAGCATCAGGAGCCACACTTTGAATACCATACATATAACTACGAGAATCGTAATAATCCTTCAAGTTCGGATTGGTCAAGTTGAGTGGGAATTGAATTTTAGCTGCCAATCCAGCAGGGCTCACAGAGTCACCTGGTTGGATTGTATAGGTATATTGTCCTAAATATTTACCATGAGGTCCATCTTTAGGCGCGCCACCTTTGGAGGTTACGTGTTGACAAGCACGCATGAAGCAATGTGATCCACCATATACGTAGGTATTTTTAGGCGTACGCAAACAGGAAGTACGATACTTGTAGATCGCTTGACCATACTTATCGGTACCTGTTTGTTCTTTCCATTCCGTTCCATCAGCAAGAGTATCAATGAGATAGTACTGCTTATATGCCTCTTGTACCCACATTGGTTCAACGGTAGTAGTACCATCATTAAAGTTTACAGTTCCACCCACAGAGTCTGTACCAATACCATACGACAATTTTATACCCAATCCATCCGAACCATATTCACCTGAACGATAAGAAATAGCGAGGGTTGTCTTATAGTTTTCACTGACAATTTGTGCGTTTTGCAATTCAACACGTCCACCATTGAAGTTGACAATAGTATTTGGATTACCCAAGTCTATGGATGGAGCATTGTTACTTTGTTTCTTCAATCCAAGATAACCATTGGTGCGTTTAATATCAATGATAGCGTTATTCGCATTTACGGCTGTCGGCCATTTATCGTCAATATTGAGAGTTGTTTTTGTCGTACGCACATGTCGAACTGAAGCCATACGAATATGAATTGGTGCCGATATTTGATATGCCTTCATCGAACTTAATAGGATATAGAAACAACCATAATTACTCTTGAGCAGATTGTCGCCGATAGTGTGAATATTTACCTCAAATGGTGTATAATTCTGCAATTGTTCTTGCGAGTCTGTATTCTCAAATACGAGTACACCACCAGAACCACGTGCAAAAGCCTCGTCAAACAACTCACCGCCCTCTTTATTGCCATAAAAGGCATTTCCATTTAACGTTTTGTTTCGACTAAAGATATGACAATCCTCAAGATAGATGTCTAATTTTTCACCATGTGAACCACGGAAGAACCAGACACCTTCATCTTCTTTAGTAAATCCAGTTGTAGCATATGGTGCAAAACCCGTAATATACACGCGGAGAGAATCTTGTACATCTATATATACGGTAGAAGAATCTTTGACGATAATACCCTCTACTGTGCTTTTTTCCGATGTGTTCACGTTCTCAACCATCGCTAAATATTGATAACCAATATAGCGTCCTTCTGCATTTTGGACACGCTTATAAACATAGTATGGTGTTTTCGCGTTTGAACCTATCAATTCACCTTTATCTCCAGGGAGTGTGATATTGTATTCACTATCCACTGTTGTTGTTGGTCCATAGATAAACAAGTAGTCAAAGAGAGCCGTGCCGTCCGTTGCAAAAGTATTAATAAGGTTTATTTGTCGATATTCATAATCAGTATAAGTCGTATTATTGTATGTATATTCTTGAGGAATACCCGTGTAAAGACCCGAATTTTCTGCCGTTTCAATTGTTACAAATCTTTCTGTACCCAAAAGGCGAACTGAGCACATAATCGTATCTGCTTTATCATCATAGATTATCAATAGTCCATTATCTATAGCATTTTGTTCTTTCCAAATTACATCCAATGATATATCGCAATATTTGTTGTATCCCAAACCGTTATAATTATCCTTATTCAACGACAAAGTTGTCAGTTCTGTTTCATCGCCTGATTGTTTGAACGCAAAATTGATAGGATCAGATAGTTCAAAGCGCACTTCATCTAAGTTGACAGCAGTAATCGTGATTGGAAGTTCTGTCATACTTTTATTAAGCAATACTTCCTCTGGTGCTACAAAAATTTCTGGCTTACCTTCTATGATGAAGTTTGATAATTTAACTTCACTCATGTTCGTGGAAACATTATCAATACGAACATACTTAGATGAATAATCCAATTCGTATGTTATTGTTTGACCATTAACGATTGGGGCGGTTGCAACTGCTACAAAGTCTTCCCCCTCACTACGTTCCAATACTACCCAATCAGAAACATTTACATCGCCATCTACATCAAATGACACATGGTGTGGCGCACCTTCAAAAGCAAACGTTGCATATCGAGCCTCTTGTCCACCTGGATTTTGGTATATTATTTCGCGTGAATCCTCATTCCATCCAACATACTTCGTATTACTTTCACCTGCAAGATTTACGAAATAGAAGCGTTCTATAGGGTCTGTACCCAAGTTAATTGGCAGGAATTGTGGGAAACGATATGTACGAATAATAACGCTCTTAGTGGTTTCCCCATCATTGGCTGTCAATGTGTAGTTTTTGTCAAGTTCCGTAGATGCTTTAGGTGATATAGTGACCGTTGTAGTCAGATATGGTTCTTCTGCTGTTCCTGCGTTAACAGTATTGGTACTTACACCTACATCAATCGTGTTGAAAGTTAAGTTCTTCGTATGAACAAACTCGAACTCTACAGACGAGGGACTACCATCTGCATTTATAGGAAGATATGCTTTGTCTGTTGTTGCACTAAGATTCAACTCGTCAATACACAAGTTTGTCAAACTACCCTCGCTATTACCCATAGCATAAGTAAATTTCAGTCGGCGTGTCGTTGGCAATAACGAGCCATCGAATGTGCCAGTAGCAGAGATAGGCAAGTTTTCCCCATTTTCTCCCTCTTTATCACCCTGTTGTACTAACCAGTTGTTTGTTCCGCTTAAGCTAAAGGTAACATGTTGTGGTACACCCTCAAATTGCATCTCCCAAATAGCAGTCTGCGACTCATTAGAGGTGAAGACAATAGCATTATTGTCGAATCGAACCAATTGAGCAGCCAGGGTATGTGCACTAAATTTATCTTGACTATCTACACACAAATCCAATGGGAACAACTCTAACTGCTTTGGTTGTACCTGTATTGTACGCTTCATCGTTCCTTCTTCTATTCCTTTTACAGAAGCAGATGCGCTTTGTGATACAGACACCTCAACCACACCATTGGTTAATGGCTGTACCATGTATGGATTAGCATCCGTGCCGTCACCTGTAATTTTAACAATACCTGTTGGGGTAAGTGTAAATTGAATAGGTTCTGTATTATTGCGACTATCCTCTTCAAATAATGGGAATGCTTCGCTATCTTCATATATTGGATCTAGGAATGGCAAAGCAAACTCCAACGTATTGGGATTCAATGTAGCAGTACCACTGAGAGGTATATCTATTGAAGTTGATTCTTTATGTCCAGCACCATCAGTGTAAGTAGCAACGAGGGTGAGCGTTGCAGATGCAGGTGCATCAACTGTATAAGTAGAAGCAGGAGTAAATGTAACCATCGCACCTGCTAATTTGTTCTCATCTTTTCCATAAGCAAATGTAAAATCCGAAGCCTTATTACCTGTTACAGCAGGAGTAGAAGTGCTCCATTCGAAACGACTACCATAGGTTGCATCATTCCAAATCGTGGTTACGTTCTCCTGCACCAAAGAGAAGTTTACACCAGCAGAAATAGGAGTACCCACTGTTGAAGATAGTGTTGATGTAGTTGCGGAAAAGTCTGGTTTATATTTCTCAGTAGCAACAACGTTTATTTCTTTCTCTACCAACGAAACTGCTGCTGTATTAGACTTTTTGATAGTCACAGTAGCAGTAATATCTACGTCGCTATGCTTGTCTTGTTTATTATATTTGATTGGTATAATCAGTTGTTCACCCTCAATACGATGCTCACCCAATTTAAACAGCGTTGTATTCGAATTTTCTATTACAAAATCAGTTTTTACATAATCACGCACACCTTCAGGTTTTGTAACAACACATACAATTTCTCCTGTAGGAGCGGATTGTGTAGGCAATGTAACAGATAGTGTAGGAAGTGTGACAGAGGAAACTGCAGCTCGTGGCAAAGACCATGTTCCGCCATTTATATCGGTATAGTATATATATCGTTGTCCTGGTAAAGCATCGTTACCCGCAGAGAACGATCCACCTGCATTGAATAGTTTTGCATTAGTAATTGGTATGTGATAAAAGGATACCGTTCCACTTTGAAAGCCTTGTGCAGTTGTATCATTTGTTCCAATAGTATTAAAATACACACTACCACCACCTAGCGAAGATGTGATATTTGCTCCACCTTCTGTAGTATACAACGCACCGTTGACATATACATTACCATTGATGTCCCATTTACTATCCGCTATATTAGATGTTGTACGAATAGTTGGAACCCCATCAGGTCTATATGGTAATCTATACAAAGTTCCATTTCCAGATGAGAAATAACCTTTGCCATTAACGGCTGTATTTCTCGTTACATCATGAAAGACTCGTTCGTTAGTATCGTATATATATACATTCGAATTTACATTAACTGTTGAATTTGCGTCAACCTTCATTGATGCTCCTGGCAAGAAAGCTAAATCTCTACCACTAACAATATCAACCTGTAAGTTTTTACCAATAACAATATCCACATTATTAGTTATCGGCAAAGTGTATTGCTCTGAAGAAACAGGAATGGCATTAGTTCCAACTGTAAGGTTCATTACGATAGTATGAAAGAATGTAGGTAGTGCATGCGCCCCCCCCTCTGTATATTCATCTAAATACAGACAGAGTCTATCATTATTTTTATCGTAATATTTTGTCAATTTTGTATTATCTCCCAAACGAAGTAGTCCACTAGCAATTTGAGATTCGTCTGCATTTGCGGCATCATTAGGAACTATAAAATCAACTGTCGCCATTGCAAGAACACCAGCATCCACGGTCATTTGAACTTTCTCTTTTGAGCCCGGATTCATTGTTAATGGAACCTCTACATTTTGAAAATAATACTGATTCATTGGGAATACTTTAGATGGATTCTTTACCATACCCGCAGCACCTCCTCCATATATAATACCTAGGTTCACAACCTGACCGATTCTGTCTGTACTACCTACAAGCGCAGAACCTCCACGCCAATCGCTCATCACTAATATCTCATAAATAATGGCATTACTATTTGCAACGACTCGACCAACTTGATTCATATTATCTTTAGTGATATCCACACTTTTTGAATTAGTAATATACCCAAAAGCGTGAAGAGTGGCATCATTGATATTAATTACAGAATTACCTTCCATTTCTATCCATCCATAATTACCCGGTTTCATGTGCGTAGTAGTAGAATTAGCGTAATTCCATTTTGCATATACACATAATACACCATCTACGTTCAAGGTAGTACCATCTTCTATTATTAACTTACTATAACATTTAGTAGGTAATGTCACACCATCTGCAGCCCACTCGTTAGAAGTACAATTTTGTGCATGTCCTAATGTTGTATAAGCATCATCTGCAGGCACCAACAACGTATATCCATCGGGAATGGTATATGTGCCTGCTCGTAAATAACCACCATTGCATTTAGCAGGATCATTGTATGCAGGATCAACTACCACCGTCTTACTTGAATACGATGCAGCAGCCTTAAGTGCTAAATTTAGGTCATTATATTTGATAGTAGGTACCTCTTTGACAAAGAATGAAGCATATTTATCTTCGGTGAATTCCACAGTTACCGTAGCGTCTTTTGTCCAGTTGACCAACTTTTTGTTCCCAGACAGATAATCAATCTCTTCTACTCCACCATGGGTACTTATCCATCTATATACGCGATATCCTGACAAAGGGGTTGCGACTAACTCAATCACACCACCATTACCATCCAACAGACCAACTTTCTTTACTTCATTTACGCGAACAGGGCTTGGTTTTGGTACGATATTGGTTTGCTGATACGTATAGAAACCACCTTCTGGATTCACAGGTGGATTAAATATTATCGTAGGAGATGGTAAAATGTTTACATTTAGGTATTCATCTTTTGATTCGTACATAAAACCATCATTCAGTGTGCTATGATTTGGCGATAATTTAATAGCATTAGCATAATCGCCTTGAGCTGTACCTGCAGTAGCGGTTATCTGAATAGTGACATATTCTCCTACTGTTCCATTCAGTGATACAGGTGAATTAGTAACCACAGAAAAGGCCGCATTGTTAGGTGTTATAGTCAAGGATGTGGATTTATTCACTTTAATTTGAATGGTAGCAGGCAAGACCTCACCTGTGACAGGATCGGTATATAGTGTAATTGTTTTTCCATATGGAAACTCAAGAATTGAAGCAAAATTGGCGGTCGCCGTTTTGCTTACATTACTCTCGTTTGCAGCAAGTGACTTGTCAGTATGTGCCCATGGATTGGTAGTTCCTGATGCATTTCCAGTCCATTCGACAAAATAGCTACCCGGCTCGGCATTCGCATATACCCAAAAGTTGATATCGGATATTGCCTTATCCTTATCTTTTCCGTAAGATAGATCATCTGGTGTTTCGCTCCAATCGCTTGAAGCAATATTATCAATAGCAACATTGGATTGAGAGATATACACTTTTCCTAGACCAGGAGTAGCAACATTAGCTTTCATAGTGTAGTAATGCTGCTCAGCATAAAGGCTTGCAGTGAATATCAACACACCAAGCACAAGCATCAATCGCTTGATTGGAGCGAAAACTACGTTAACACATTGAGAAAACATTTTTTTCATATCATTTTGTTTTTTTAGTTAATATTCTTTTTTGTTCGTTGCGCTCACGTTATATGCTCGCCACTGCAAGCGTTACATGTCGCAGAGCGACGTTATTATGTTATATGCGCCATAGGCGCGTTATTTTCGTATTTATTTGATGAAGCATAGTGACTATCCATGCTATGACCATTACAATATGGCTCCAATCTACTAAGACATGTCCCCATAGTATAACGGCTGTCATAGCGAGACACCATACTGCTAATATTCCTGCGTATGGCAATGCCCAATACTTGCGCCAGTACCAAAAGATAAGTGGCAATGGATTGAAGGGGATTATTAGCCAGTTCCAATCTGTACAGCAGAGGTCGGAGAAGCATATCAAATAGGTCATAAAGCAACCTACAAGGGTCTGCACTGCCAACATCAGCCAATCGAAGTACGGATATTTTACCCATAGGTTAATGATAGATAGCACCAACAATAGAACAGCCAATACCATTGGTGTAAACCATCCATCTGCTACCTGTGGCTCTCCTTCAACCAATATGTTTGGCTCGCTTGCCAACAGCGGTTCGCCGTTCACCTTGGCTTGTTGCCAAGCGTGGACTAAATCCATAGGAATAAGTAATTGTCGATCTCCCACAAGAGGTTTATCAACTTCATTCCCAGATATAAAACAAGCAACAAAACGAACCCATAAAGCTTTGGTAGTATTCGCCTTTACCAGATCTCTTCCTGTTGGAGAATCATCATATAGCGCCCTATCATATATAATCAACGTTTTACCTAAAGCTTCTTTAACGAAGTCTTTTGCAGTGATGGCACAACCGCGTCTGTAATAGTCGTAAAGCAATTTTTGTCCTTCCGTAAGATGTTCGTCTAACACGCGCCAAAGTTCGCGTTTGACTTCTATAGGAAGGTTGAGCGTATATTCATATACGCCACGACCTTCTTCGCGATAAATGTCGCAGTATTCTTCTACAGGGATAGCAAACAAGCCCATCATCAGTTTGCCCGCGAGGAAGTCCAGCACTCTGTTTTGTACGCCCTCGCTCTCGTAGGAGAAGCAGTAGTCCATACCAAAGGCAGGGCATTGCAAGCGGAGGCAGGCATGACCGAGAACGGAGTACATCACCGTGCCTGGGTCAGCGACCAAAAGGGATGCAATCACAAAATCCTCTGCGGTGCGATCCACGTTATCGTGGAAAACCGTGTCCACATACTGCCCCTCAGCATCCACGATTTGCGCGGACACGGAGAAAGTGCCTGCTACAAGGAGCAGGAGGGAGAGGAGGAATATGTTGAATCGTTTTTTCAAAACGCTTTTTTAGGTTAAAGGTTAGAGGCGAAAGGTTAAAGGCAAGGAGCTCTTATCGCTTCGCTCTAAACTATTTTTATGTTGTCGCCCGAGGGCGGGGTTGCTATAGTTGTTATAGTTGCGCTAGCCGGACTAGTAGTACTAGGTGGTGGCAAAGCTAGTTGGATATCTTTTGATGCTAATGATTACATATACAAAAAAGCGGTAATTCCGCTTATTGAAATTACCGCTTTAATTATACAATCAAATATTTTTAGTCTTTTAGACAACCTATAGGGATAACATACACACCATCCTTTCGGCGCAATCCGACCTTGCCACCCGTAAGAACTATCAACAAGTCTGGCTCACGAATAGGCACCTGTTTCTCACTCAGATTATGCTCACGAATCAAATCCTGTAGCTTCAACAAATGCGCTGCACCTGCATCCACCTCAGCACTTCCTAACTTACACTCTATAAGCGCGTAACGCCCATCGTCCAAATGCAACACGATATCCGCCTCTAAACCATATCGGTCATTATAATAAGACACCGTAGCATATTGATCAGCTGTATATGCCTTCAAATCACGAATACACAATTGCTCAAAAATAAAGCCAAATGTATTCAACTGCATCTGCATAGATTCTGGTGTTAATCCAAGCAATGCTACAGCAATACTGGGGTCACAGAATGCCCGTTTTGCACCACTGCGGATTGTAGTCTTACTGCGTATGGCTGGGCACCATGCATCTACGTCTTGAATAACAAATAATCGCTCTAAAGCGTTCACGTAATCCATAAACGTTGGGCGACTGCAATCCATCTCCTCTGATGCTACTACATCTTGCAACATTTGACTTGTCTTTGCTAATGTAGATATGTTTCGCGCGTACGAGCGCAGTATTTGGCGTGTAAGTTGCGAATTACGGCGAACACCATCTATACGCATAATATCAGAAGTACAAACCGTATTCACATAATCACGCGCTACGGACAATGCAGACTTTTTAGTTTTTGCACTCACAGCAGCGGGCCATCCACCACGGCATGCAGCGTATATCAAATCATCTACTGAGAGATTGGACAACACATCAAAATCCATTTGAGGATTATCAAACAACTCTTTTAGCGAGATTAGTCCATTACTCTCTTGCGATTCCCAAAGACTCATTGTACCCATTTGCAAACGAGAAATGCGTCCCGTACCAGAGTGGCGAATCTGTGTTTCATCAACCACATTGGAACCAGTCAAGATGAATTGACCTGTTGTTTGGCGTTTATCAACCTCTATACGCACAGCATCCCACACCACAGGATAATCCTGCCACTCATCTATCAGGCGAGGTGTTTCTCCCTGCAAGAACAACGAAGGACGATTTTGAGCAATCATATCATAGTTGGCTCGCTCGTCTGGATCTTGCAAGCGAATGATTGATTGGGCTTGTTGGGCAGCCGTAGTAGTCTTACCACACCACTTAGGACCTTCTATCAACACGGCACCCATCGCTTGTAAACGTTGGTGCAACAATTCATCTGAAATACGCTTAAAATACCTCATATCTGTATCATTTTTCAAATCCGCTGCAAAGGTACTAATAATTATTGAATTACGCAAATTAATTTACATTTTTGATGCATTTTATTTTACATTTTTGGGAGATTTCACTTGGAAGAATTGTGGTAAATACCATCCTCTTTGATATACACAAGAACTATATCGTTATGAATAATTCTCGCGTATATGCGGTAATTTCAATATTTCAAAGGTCACTTGCGCGGCAAAGCCGCTGTTTTAGGTTAAAGGTTAGAGGCGAGAGGTTAAAGGCAGGGAGCTCTTATCGCTTCGCTCTAAACTTTGTTTTATGTTGTCGCCCGAGGGCGGGGGTGTGCTATAGTTGTTATAGTTGCGCTAGCCGGACTAGTAGTACTAGGTGGCGGCGCGGGGTTTTCTCGGCGAACTACCGCCGAAATGCACCCCATGACGCTAGCGTCATCGGGGACCCCGAGCACTCAACCTGTGGCGGTGGCGCTGGCGCTTCTTGCGGCGATACTCGGCAAATATGCCGAGACAGAACAAACCACGAAGAACTCGCGGCGGAACCGCGAGGCTATACAGCCAATGGCGGATAGCCGTGGTTGTTTATTTTAAAGGTCACTTTTGCGACAAAGTCGCGTTGCTATTTTGTTTGCCCTTGCGGGCGGGGTTTCTTTTTTTATAGATTTTGGACACGTAAGTCCAAAATGTTTTGTCTTCGAATTATCAATATAATCAAGTATTCATACGAAATTTTTGCGTAAATACGCATTTTTTTCTTATAACTACATAACGTGATATTTCAACAATGGCTATAAAACAAGAACAACTTGCACTATGCAAATTGCTCTTGACAAATAGTGTACGCAACGCGTACAAAATGTTAATGCAAAAGTTTTAGCGGCTTGTCACCAATCTAAAGCATCTGGTTTTAACAAGAAATCGGTCAGCGAAATGGTAAGAATACCATCGTCATCATGCCACGGAACAACCGGCGCATTCTGAATCAAGATTCGCTTAAAACCATCACCTATCTTGCGGAAAGATTGCGTTTCTTGTTTGCGTTTCTCGCCTGTTGGCATATCAAAAGCAGACTGAATATAATAACGACGGCTTCCACTATTCACCACAAAATCAACCTCGTACTGCTTACGAATCAATTTTTGATTTTCATCTTTTTCTGAAACAGGGACAATTCCTACATCTACTAACATACCACGAGACAGCAACTCATTGTATATCATGTTCTCCATCAAATGACCATCATCCTGCTGACGAAACTGCAAACGCGCATTACGCAAACCCAAATCTATAAAATAGTACTTCTGCTGTGCGCCAATATACTGTCTTCCTTTAATATCATAACGTTTGGCTTCGTTCAAGAGAAAAGAATCCTTTAGATACTCAATGTAACTACCAATGGTATTTTGAGAAATATCGGATTTACACTCGCTTTTGAAAGTGTTTCTCAAGCGCGTAGTATTAGTCAAAGAACCTACTGCCGAAGCTAAGACATCCGTAAGCATACCGATTTCCTCTACTCCGCGCAGATGATAACGACCAATAATATCAGACAAATAAATATTGTCAAACAAAGCACGAAGATATTGCTCACGTTCTTTTGTATTATCCGTCATCCACACTTGTGGCATACCGCCATAATAATAATACTGACTCAGCAATACCTGTGGATGCTCCTCGTAGAGTGTACATACATCTGCAAAACGGAATGGAAAGACGCGAATCTCATCACCTCGACCACGGAACTCTGTGATAATATCAGAGGACAAGAAACGTGAGTTACTGCCCGTAACATACACATCCAAATTATCGCGATGAAGAAAGCCATTCAGTACAGCCTCGAATCCTTCCACCAATTGTATTTCATCCAAGAGGATATAATACATCTGATTGTCAGTAACTCGATCTAACACATACTGATATAACGCCTTAGGGTTGCGGTACTCTTCATTGAGCATATCATCCAAAGCCAACGCAATGATATGTTGTTCATCCACACCTTGCGCCAATAGATGACGACGGAACAGGGTAAACAACAGATACGATTTACCACAACGGCGAATACCTGTAATCACCTTTACCATACGATTGCCTCGTTTGTTTTCCAAGCGAGTTAGGTACTCATTTCGACTTACTTCTTTCATATTCTACTGAAAATTTTTGCAAAGATATGCATTTTTTTTCAATAGACCAAAAGATTTTGCATTTTTTTGTCAAAATATCACAATAAATCAAAGATCACTTTTGCTCGCGGAGCGAGCTATTTTAGGTTAGAGGTTAGAGGCGAGAGGTTAAAGGCAGGGAGCTCTGCGCTTCGCTCTAAACTTTGTTTTATGTTGTCGCCCGAGGGCGGGGGTGTGCTATAGTTGTTATAGTTATTATAGTTATTATAGTTGCGCTAGCCGGACTAGTAGTACTAGGTGGGTCGCGGGGTTTTCTCGGCGAACTACCGCCGAAATGCACCCCATGACGCAAGCGTCATCGGGGACCCCGAGCACTCAACCTGTGGCGGTGGCGCTGGCGCTTCTTGCGGCGATACTCGGCAAATATGCCGAGGGTACGACCGACTGCGGTTCCCGGCGGACCACCGCCGAAATGCACCCCGAGGGCTAAACAGACAGCGGGAGTGCGCGGGATACTCGCGAATGCGCGGGGCGCCCATTCTCCCTCTGCGATTACCCGAATAACATTCGGGGTAATGGACATAGAAAGGAGAGGCAAGTCATAGGTATATGTGATTCCATATACAAAAAAACGGTAATTCCGTTTTGTGGAATTACCGTTAACTTTGATGTATTACTTATTTAATAAATCATGCTCTGAGGTATAATGCGATGGATATACACCGCCTCATCTGTCATCGAATACAAGATTGCCATTCGCTCATAATTTAACCGACGAATGGGAGTACCCAACTGAAAAGATAACTCTGGCACGATAGGAAACAAATCTGCATTTTGCTTTAGCCACAAAATCCTCTGCTCCAAACCTGCAAGATAGCGTTTAGCAGTCAAAGGAGCGCAACATTGCTGAACGATATAGTCGTTGAGATTAACGATATCATTATAGGCATCGGCACTATATCTAATCACGCGCATCATTCTGCCTCACGGATGTCGTTCATGCCATAGCGTTTACCCATATCAGCATATGCCATATCCCAAAATTCTTCGTGAGAATAATGGGCTTGACTTTGCCAATTAGGATTGACCAATGGCTCCTCGTGCACATGCACGCCACCATCATAATTCACCTGCGCTTGCATATTCATAATAATTATTGATTACTTTTGTGCCGCAAAAGTACTATTTTTTTCTGATATACACAAGCAATAAGAGAAAAAAATGCATTTTTTCTCATTTTTTGGTAATTCCACTATTTCAAAGATCGCTTTGGGCTCGCAGAGCGAGCGTTGGATGCGGCGGAGCCGCGGGTTGGTGTGGCGGAGCCACGTTTCAGGGGTTATAGTTGTTATAGTTGCGCTAGTTGTACTAGTAGTACTAGGGCGGCGCGGGGTTTTCTCGGCGGACTACCACCGAGCACTCAACCTGTGGCGGTAGCGCTGGCGTTTCTTGCGGCGATACTCGGCAAATATGCCGAGGGTACGACCGACTGCGATTACAAAGATCGCTTGCGGCGGAGCCGCAGGTTTCTCGCGGACGGAACCGCGAGAGCTAAACCAATGGAGGGAGTCTATCTCCTTCTAGAGTACCCGAATAATATTCGGGATAACAAACAAAGAAAAGACACCCATCCTATGCTTATCCCATGCTTATCTCTTTATCAGATTCCGATGAAGTTCCGATGAAGTTCCGATGAGATTCCGATGAGGTCTCGATGGAGACAGGGGGCATGCAAGGGGCAAGCCATTGGCATATATGATTACAAAGATCACTGTGCGGCGGAGCCGCTGTTTTTAGGTGAAAGGTTAAAGGCAGGGAGCCTTGGCTTACGCTCGCGTGTGCATGTGCGCAGGTGTGCGCACATGCACGTCACGCGAACATTGTATATATATATTACTCCGTCAATGGCGCAATCACCAAACGAGCATCGGCATCGGTCAAGAAACGAACATACAACTTGCCGTCATTGACATATGCGCGCAAAGCTGACATATTCAATACCAATACCTGTGGCTCGCCATTCGCTGGGTCAACTGCCTCTATCTTCTCATACAACACCACATCCTCATGGTAAATAGCTACCAAGAACTCACGGTCCTTAGCCACAAACACATGCAATGGCTTGTCACCATACCAATTCAACTGCACCTTAGCTGCTGACCATACATCATACTCAGTATGATATACATTGATGGCACTATCCAAATTGATGGTCAACTCATCTGTTGGATTGAGCAAAATAGTGCCGTCCGTTTCTGGCTGCTCCTCTGGCAAGATGGTCAAAATCAGCGTAGCCTGGTAGTCGCAGCCATTCTCGTCTTGGAGAGTAGTAGTATATTCGCCCGCAGTCGAATAGGTTTGACCGTTCCACTCGTAGGTAGTACCAAAATCGATAGTTGCCTCCTCAGTGGTAGCAGGGGTTTGAGGATGAACGGTGAGGGTGAGAGTGATAACGCTATCGCAACCATTCACATCTTGCAATGTTACGCTATACTCGCCTGACTCAGCATATTCCTGGTCTTGCCATGTATAAGTCTCGCCATAGCAAACAGCAGCGATCTCTTTGGTGACTGGAACTTCTGGAAGAACAGTCAGATTGAGGGTCACGATGCTATCTGCGCCATTGGCAGCAGGGAAGGTTTGGGTGTATTCGCGTGTCTCATTGTAGGTTTGACCGTTCCACTCGTAAGCCTCACCGAAGCAAACTGTAGCATCGAAAGAGGTGTAAACAGGGTCAAGTACTGGACCTTCAGGATCAGTTTCTGCTGGTTTAGCGGAGGTAATCGTTGCATCGCCATTCATTGATGAACGCAAACGAACAAAGATAAATCCATCTGTCCCTAATGATGAAGACCAAGAGTCTACCATACTTTGCTCAACTGTATATGATTTACGTGCAGGTACAGTAATCGCCTTTAAGATTTCTGGATCTGTGTGTTCGAAACCGCAATAGGAAGCTACATATTGTACCAATGTACTTCTACCTGACCACTTGATACTATAACCATAATTAGCCCAATCCTTATACGCCATACGATAAAGAGCATCGGATGATGCTGGTACAGAAATAGTCTCACCAGAACTAATTAAGATTGTTTTATCCATACAAGATGTCGTATTCCATAAGTTAGGGGTAAGTGTAGTTGCTTGGTTGCATGCAAAACGAACATAGAGATAATCATCAGTAGCCCCAGCACTGGAAATATCAGCTATTGAGAGTTGTAACTTACGATTGTTGGCATCCATGCTGAATGGATACTTCACAAGAACATTCGCATCACCTATTGCAAAATCTGGTGTATTGGATACATGCATAGCCATCAAGTATTGGGTATTTGCCAAGAACTCAGTAGATTTCCAAGTCTTAGGGAAGCAGAATACGCGGCTATCATTAGCCAGCAATTGTACAGGTTCACCATGCTTGAGCAAGATAGCATCCCCTTGAATCTCACCCAATGGAATGCGCTCTACTACTAATTTGCCAGGACCATTAGAAAGAACCTTAGCATAATAGATACCCGCACCTATCCACTTATCAATTGCATTATTCATATCGGCTTTGGTAAGCACCTTATGGGTGGTGTTATCCAAGTTGTATTTCGCTTTTACATATACACTAGCATCTACAGGAGTAAATCGGCACTCATCTTCTGCCACCCAAACACACGCAGGTTGATCACCTGTCCACACGAAACGAATATCCTCTTCTTTCCACTCCGAGAAAGGCAATACGATCATCTTGCTAGAGTCATTGGCAGCAATCTCAATCGTATCGCTCAAAACAGCATAGTGACCATGTTCTATGCATGATTGGAAAGAAGTGTCAGGGGTCAAGCGAATACTGCCACTTTCATAATAAGATACCCTTACAAACGCCTGTATATTATGTGTAAGACCAAGTTCTGTAAGTTGATCGCGGTATTTCTGATCTACAGACAAGTCCCATTCCCATTTACCATCACGAACAACTCTAGTACATGGAATTTCCACTGGTAGAGTAAGCCCCATAACCTCCAAGATTTTAATGACACTATCTAATTTATGATCAAAACTATAATCGCCTGTACAAGAAAAATCAATTTGCACATCTGGTCCATAATTCAACTCATTCTTATTATCTGGAGAAAAATAAACATGCATAGGCAAATCATATGTCCACGCAGAATACCATAATTCCCTGTAGCCTTCACTTGGATCCACATCTACATGAGCAGTGAAACTCTTATCTACAGGAATAGGGTCCTCGCATGTGAGACCCGTTTGCGCCATCATAGAAGTGGCGAAAAGCACTACAAAGAGTGTTGAGAGAAGTTTTTTCATATCTTTTTAATTTTTAGTTTTCAATTTTATGGTGTATAAAGTGTAAAGGCGGGGATTATTCGCTGCGCTCAGTCTTTAATGACTTCAAAGAAAGGAAGAGCACATACAGCAACGCCAATAGCAACAATGGTAGCATGTCGCCAACTGGTGTAAGCGAACCCCAATAGTAGTTTTTACCCTTGTAACTGTAAAAACCATTCTCACCTATTGCTGCTAAATACCAGTCTTTCCAATCCTCATACGAAGGAGCATCACCCATTCCCGAGTTCCAGTAGTTGGCGATAAAATCATTATACACATCCGTCAATGTACTATCATCAAAATAGTAGTTGCCTTCACCATCGGTATAAGCACTTCCTTTTCCACTAGTTGCCCATGTATTGAACCATACCCACCATAAGTCGTCAAATCCCTGTGCATTCTGTCTGCCGCGGACGCTCTGTCTGCCCGTGCCGAACATTCCTGTGTATTGACCGTAATCGGAGGTAGAAGAGTAAGTGGCTATGGAAGAGTAGTCCATAGCAGAATAGCCGCCATAGAAGCCGTTCGCCATGCCAGCCGTGCTGGTCATAGCCATCGTAGGTTGCTCAGCCATCATCTGAACTGGGTTATCGCCCGTAGCCGATGACATCTCGCCACGGCGAGCAGTGCTGTAGGCGAGGGGGGAGATGGAGCCTACCCCTGCCCCTCCCTGAAGGGAAGGGTTAGATAAACCAGAATTAGATTGGCGATTGGCGATTGGCGATTGGCTATAGGACATAGCTGCGCCACCGTTGCCACCGCCACCAAAAGACTTGATCTCGGCGCTGCTGGTGGTGTAAAGACCTGCGCCAGGGGCTGCGCCGTAAGTTAAAGGCGATGAGGCGAGAGGTGATGAGGTGATGAGGCGATGAGGTGATGAGGCTGCGCCACTATACGCGCCCGCGTATGAAGAAACAGCTCTGCGACGCAAAGCAGATGAAGGAGACATCGTTAACGCTAAACCACCAGTAGAAGAAACTGAATAAGTGACATTCGTATAAGATGCACTATAAGACGTTGCATGCAACTGATCATAGATTTCGTTAGGTTTCCAAGTATCTTCCTCACTCACACTAAACAACCACACAAAACAACCACACAAAAGTGCGCATAAGATTACACCAATAAAGACATTTACGTTTCTGTTCATTTTACCTTACTTAATATGTACCAAATCAAACTAATTCTAATTCCGTTTGATAACCAAATCGATACAAAAAAATAGACCCCTATCGTACTAACCATAGGTGTCCATCCATGCCATCTTCAATGACCCATAACAGGAAACCTACGCTAACTCCGATGCCAAATGGCAGGGAAATTAGTTCGTATCGACTGTTATACTTTGGGTTATTAAGTGCGGATTTTGCGAAGTCTCGAACAGCAAACCAAAGCGTAAACAACGCTATCAAAATATGTCATGCAAACCACCCACGACATTACGCACCCGTACGCGTAAGGCGATTTACGGTGCAAAGGTACAACAATTATTCGACATAACCAAATATTCGGACAAAAAAACAACAAAATATAACAAAAGGGAAAGAAATCTTAAAAAAACGCACCGTTTTCTTAATAAAAAGCACTATGGGGGGGGTAATTTGCTGATTATCAATGTAATAAAAAAAGGGAACTATATACATGTTGACACTGCAACTAAAAACAACGAGAATTATTTTAATAAACAACTTCAAACCAACAACATTCCGCTCGCGTTCGGCAATTGAAGCGCACAGAACTCGCCTACGAGTTGGAAGCGCTCAATGCCTCCGCTCTCCCCACAAATTGCAAATTTGCGGGGACCCCGAACGCTCGAATCGTACGGCGAAGCCGATCGTTCGACCGAAGGGAGATAAGAACTTCCTGGCGCGACAGGGAAAAATATACTACCTAAAAATGGGGATTATTGCGGATAAATTTGTGTGTTTGCAAAAAAAGCAGTAATTTTGCAGCGTGAATAAGAATGTCTCGGAATATATAGAAAACGGAATCCAAATCCAAGAAGTGGATGCACGGGATTTGGAAGTGCAATTGGTGCGTACCGCAGCGCTGATGGATAGGCATCAGCCATTTGTGGTACTGCTGACGCATTACGAGGAGTTGGTGAAGACCGAGCATAACTTGGACTACGAGTTGCTGGGCAAGCTATTGGGCGTGCGTATCGGTTTGGCAGAAGACAAAGCGGTGATTTTGGCAGAAGAAGACAGTTTCCGCCACGTGCATGTGAGCTACGGAAAAGATATCGAAGAAGCCATCACACGCGTGATAGACGTGATAGTCACCCTGCCGAATGTGCGTGAGAAATACTCCAAACGCTACATGGCTGTGCGTATGCTGGAACGACCCGACGAGATGTTAGCCCTATTGCCACACAGCGAGGAACTGATTCGCGTAGCCGCCGAACAACGCGCACGATTGCTATATGAATACGGCAAGACCGCCAACGAAGTGATTGCACAAGCGCGTCGCGGATTCGTACACGGAGCATTAGAAGAAACACTCACACACGCAAAGCACGACTCGGGACACTCCTTAGCAGACAAGATAGACAAAGTGCTGACCAACCGATGGGTAGGGTTACCCCTGCTACTATTGGTACTCTACGGCGTATTCGAGTGCACCTTCACCTTGGGTAGTTATCCACAGGAATGGATAGGCATGGGTGTAGAGGCATTAGCAGCGTGGTTGCGCGGTATGATGCCCGTGGCATGGTGGAGCAGTTTGCTGCTGGATGGCGTGCTGATGGGTATAGGAGCCGTATTGGCATTCCTGCCCAACATCATCATCATGTTCTTCTTCCTGAGTCTGATGGAGGACTCTGGCTACATGGCGCGCGTGGCATACACCATGGACAAAATCATGCACCGCATCGGTTTGCACGGTAGTTCGTTTATCCCCATGCTGATGGGCTTCGGCTGCAATGTGCCCGCCATCATGGCAGCCAAAGATATAACCAACAAGAAAGACCGCGCACTGACGATGATGATGGTGCCATTCATGAGTTGCTCGGCACGACTGCCCGTATATATGCTATTCATCGGAGCGTTCTTTGCCGAACAGAAAGCATTGGTGATGTTGTCGCTGTACATCTTGGGCGTGCTACTGAGTATCGTGTTTGCATGGGCGATGCAACACACACCCGCTTTCCGTCAGCCCAAGCACGACTATGTGAGCGAGTTGCCACCCTATCGCCGCCCCACCCTACGCAACACAGGATTGCACATATGGGAGCGCGTGGCGGATTACTTGCAGAAGATTCCTGCTGTGATTATATGGGCAAGCGTCATCATATGGGCGCTGACCTATTTCCCAACAGGCAGCATGGACCATATGGAAGACAGCTACTTGGCGATGATAGGTCATTGGATAGAACCCGCAGTACGCCCGTTGGGTTTCGACTGGAAGATGTCGGTATGCCTGCTGACAGGACTGCCTGCCAAAGAGGCGATAGTGTCCACCATGGGCATACTCTACCCCGCCGAGAGTGCGCTGACAGCCTTCACACCCGTGACAGCATATGCGTTCATGGCGTTCGTGCTGCTGTACTTCCCCTGCGTGGCAACCATAACAACCCTGAGAAAAGAAATAGGCGCCAAATGGGCATGGTATAGTCTGGTACAGTCGATGGTACTGGCTTGGGTGGTGAGCTTCGTGATTTATCAAGTGGGTTCAGTGTTTAGTGTTTAGTGGACGGCTGCGCCTACTGTTTAGGGTTTAAGGGAAAGAATTATGAAAATGAAAAAGATCATATTAGCAGTATTATTAGCATTCGTGGCATGTGCAAGTGTCTATGCGCATGCGTGGGGAACGGTGTTGGACGACAAGGGCTACCCATTGGTGGGAGCAAATGTGTATTGGGCTGGAACAACCATAGGCGTGGCTACCGACCTGGACGGACGATTCAAACTGGAACCTACAGAGGAAACCAACCTGCTGGTAACCAGTTTCATGGGATTTCACAACGACACCACCGAAGTGACTGCACACAGCGAACTCACCATCGTACTGGTCAGCGACCTCGTCCTCGAAGAAGTGAATATCGTAGAGCGCAAGATGGCAGTACTCCGCTCGCGCGTGTCAGCCCTGCAAGTGGAGACACTCACAGGCGAAGCACTATGTATGGCAGCATGCTGCAACCTGAGCGAGAGTTTTGAAACCAGCGCCAGCGTGGATGTTGCCTACTCCGACGCTGCTACAGGTGCAAAACAGATTCGTCTGTTAGGACTCAGCGGCACTTATGTACAAATGCTGACAGAGAACACACCTAACATTCGCGGACTGGCACAGTCGTTTGGTATGGAGTATATCCCTGGTCCGTGGATGGAAGCCATACAAGTGAGCAAAGGCACCTCGTCCGTGCTGAACGGCTACGAAGCCATTGCAGGACAAATCAATGTGGAGTACCTCAAGCCACAGACACAAGACCCTATCGCTCTCAACGCTATGATCAGCACCGAGACACATGCCGAAGTCAACGCTTCGGGCGGATGGGACCTGAACGATAAGGTATCGACAGGTATCTTGTTCCATGCACAAAACATGTCGCTCGAACTCGACCATAACCACGACGGCTTCCTCGACATGCCCAAGAATACGAATGTAAACCTGCTGAATCGTTGGTATGTGAAGACGGGCGACTATACAGGACAATTCCTCGTGCGCGGACTCTATGACCGCCGTCAAGGTGGCTTGACCAAAGAGGCAACAGAGAGTTTGTCGCCATACAAGATTGATCTGAACACTTGGCGGGTGGATGGATTTATGAAAAACGGCTATGTGTTTGATGCAGAGACGGGTACATCTATTGGAATCATCGCCTCGGCATCGTATCATAACCAACAGAACACCTACGGTTCGCGCCAATGGAACGCGGCACAAACCAATGCCTATATCAACGCTATCTTCCAGACATCGTTCGATGATTTGGATACCGACCCAGGGGATGACCACACATATAAACTGTCGGCAGGATTAAGCGTGAACTACGATGGGTATGATGAAAGCTTATTAGGCGAAAGGTTAGAGGTTAGAGGCAAGAGATATGAGGTGACACCGGGCGTGTTTGCGGAATATACTTATACATACAAAGATAAAGTGACATTGCTAATGGGCATACGCGAGGATTATTCTACGCGCTATGGTTTCTTCACTACCCCTCGTATGAACTTGCGCTACGCACCATTCGAGTGGTGGACCTTGCGCGGAAGTATAGGATTAGGTTACCGCACACCTAACGCCATAGCGGATAACGCTGCGTATTTGGCAAGCAATCGAGAGTATTATTTGGGCGATGGGCAATTGGCGATTGGCGATGGGCAATGGCAGAATGTATTAGCACAAGAACAATCGTTGAATACGGGACTTTCTACCGTGTTTTATATTCCCCTTGGCAAGAAAGAATTGCAATTGTCAGGTGAGTACTACTATACGGTATTCGCAGATGGCGTGATAGCGGATATGGATCGCAGTTTGTATGGGGTGACCTTATATAATATGCACGATGTGGAGGATGCCGAGTACTTCTCCCACAACTGGCAAGTGGAAGCCAGCATGGAGATTCTGCGCGGCTGGACGATGACCGCAGCATTCCGCTATACGGATGTGAAGCAGACCTCGTTCAACAGCAAAGTGGGCGAATATCAGTTGCGCGACAAGCCACTGCAGAATAAGTTTAAGGGTATCATCACTACCAGCTATCAGACACCGCTGAAGACCTGGCAGTTTGACCTGACAGCCCAATTCAACGGCGAAGGACGTATGCCTGATGGATTTGTGATACCAAAAGGAAGCAAACAGTATCACACATTGGCTAACGGACAGGTTTACCACAAATGGTATCCACAATTATTGGGACAGATTACCAAGTTCTTCCGCACATGGTCTATCTACCTCGGAGCAGAAAACATGACCAACTTCACGCAGGATAGTCCGATAGTAGGCGAGCGAGTGTCAGGCGATAAGGCGATAAGGCAAGAGGCGAGAGGCGGGGGATTTGTGAATCCACATTCGGCGAACTACGATGCATCGATGATATGGGCACCAATACACGGGTGGAAACTGTATTTGGGATTCCGCTGGGCGCTGGAGAGAGAAGAGTAACTACTCGGTAACTACCCGGTAACTACCCGACACAATACTACACAACGACAAACAATACTACACAATACGCATATGAAACGAATTATTATTTTTTTGCTGGCAATATTGCCAATGGCCTATGTGCTGAGTACAGCCGAGGCAAAACCAAACAAACAGAAAGTGGTGTTGTATGTTCACCTGCATTGCGAGGACTGCTGCCAGAAGATTCTGAAAAACATTCCTTATGACAAGGAACTGAAGAATGGCGTGAAAGACCTAGTGTTTGATATGGAAGCACAGACGGTGACCGTCACCTACGATGCCAACAAAACCGATGTGCCTGCGCTGCAAAAAGCATTCGCAAAGATTGGCAAACCTGCTACCACGCACAAGCCCGAACACTCGCACCACGAAGAACATCATCACGAGCATCACGGACATCAGCATTAAGAAAAAGAGGCGAGAGCCTCTTTTTTTTTAGGCGATGAGGTGATGAGGCTATTAGGCGATGAGGTTAGGGGACGGATAGGTGATACTCAGCGGAAAGGAGCAAAGGATAATTGGAATCGATATGCCCAGATGGATAGTCAAACAAAACAGGAAAAGCATATGGCTCCACAATCTGACGGATAGACTCACTCAACGTGCACCCCATCGAAGCATCGTCTGGACAATCGGTAAACTCACCTAGAACTAGACCACCTATCCTATCAAACACACCACTCATACGCAGATTGTGCAACATGCGATCAATATGGTAATGTCGCTCGCATATATCCTCAATAAATAAGATAGGAGGTTCAGCACACTGTTCAATCACACGACTCAAACTATATGGCGTACCTTGTAAACCATATAGCACACTAAGGTTGCCACCTATCAGTTTACCCCTCACTTCCCCAACTCGATTGAGGGAAGGGGATGATGCGTGATGGATGGTGTATGGAATATTGGCATGGTGAGGCGATGGATGATAGGTCAATGGCAGAAGATGCGAAGTCAGCGATAAGGATGATGGCAACTGCGATGCCGTCAAGAACTCTCGCTCCGCCACCAACGCCATGTCTTCATCGGGCAACAAAGATAAATCCTTGCACATATTGGCATGCAAGGAGGGTACCCCATGCAGACTCAACAGAGCATGCAAAGCCGTAATATCGGAATACCCCACCACCAACGGCCATTGGTCTTTAGGACGCTGTGGCAACACGACCTTATCCAGAATACGCTGCAATCCATATCCCCCTCGACTACACAAAATAATGTCTATAGAGGGGTCGGATAAAGCCGCATTGAGGTCGGCAAGACGCTCTTCGTCGCTGGCCGAAAAACGACCTATATTACCCAAGGCATGCTCTGCAACAGACACATGAAAACCCCATTGCTCAAGGCGAACTTGAGCTCGATTGATCCATTGTGAATCAATGGCACTGGCGGGAGAAAGAATTCGAATATGCTTCATCGTGTGCAAAATTACATTTTTTTTTTCATATATCAAAAAAAAGTTGTATCTTTGCAGCAAATTTATGCAAAAATTGCGTGTATTGATATTATTTTTGCTTTGTTCAGCATCTATCGCTGCGCAAAACGAAGTGAAAGCCAATGAGTTTTTTCAGGCAGCCAACTATGCGGAAGCACAAACAGAATACGGTCTGCTACTGAAACGTCAACCCTCATCTGCCCTCTACCTGTATCGCTATGCACGATGCGCACAAGAACTGGGCGACTATGCTACTGCCATAGCCTATTTTGAAAAATCGGGTAATCGCTATGATCTGAAACACTTCAACTTGGGCGAGATTTACATGCAACTGGGTTACCCAGAACATGCCATAGCATCCTATGAGGCATATCTCAACAAACTGAAGCCCGATTCAGAACGCATACCTTATATACAAGCACAAATACGATATGCAGAAAAACTACAACGCTACATGCGCCGCGTAGAAAAAGTGGAAATCATTGATTCAGTAGAAACATCGATAGATAGTTTATTGATATATTGTCCTTTATCCACCGAAGCAGGAACGATTGCCCGCAGTCAGTCAGGCTGTTTTGTGTACACCAATCAACGCAACGACCGCAAGTTATGGAGCACCAACAGCGATTCTGCATCGCTCATCGTATCTAGCCATAGTCTGATGGGGCAATGGTCCAAGCCCGACACCCTACCAGCAGAAGTGAACATGGCAACCAAACAAATATCTCCCTACGTACTGAGCGACGGTTTGACCCTATACTTTGCATCGTGCGACACCAGCGGACTGGGCGGCTATGATATCTACGTAACGCGCTACAACACCTATACCGAAGCATATACTACACCCGAAAATGTGGGTATGCCATTCAACTCCAAAGCCAATGACTATTTGATGCTGATTGATGAGAATAGAAATATAGGCTATTGGGCCACTGATCGCTTCTCGCCAGAAGGCAAGGCGCGTATCTATTCGTTTGTCCCCACTACGCAAAAGTCCTACTGGCGCAATCTGTCGGAGGATTCGCTGGTTGCCTATGCACAGTTACGCTATACCATTGCTGCTAGTGAAATACAGGCTATTGCTACCACAGACACTCTATCCGCAAACGTCCCTGCACAAGAAGAAGAGCATGGGGAGATATTTTTCATTCTGAACGACTCTGTTGTATATACATCGCTGAAGGATTTTCAACATCCTAAAGCACTCAGCCAATATCAAGAGTGGGAACAAATACAACATCAGATTGACAGCACCCAACTGCAACTAAGTAACTTGCGCTTCCAATATAGCCAAGGCGATGAGATAGAGCAAAAAAAATTGGCTCCTGCGATTCTCCAATTGGAGCAACTGCAGAGCCAATATATAGCGCAATGTGATAAACTGATTTACTATTGCCGTAAATTGGAAATCACTGCACGTCAGCAATAAAGCTTTCCAACAATCCAATTCACCAGACGCTTAGGTAGCAATCTATTGAGCAAGCAAAAAAGACCATACGTCATTCCTCCCACATAAATAGGTTTGATACTACGTCGTGTGGCCATTCGGTATAAATTGCGCGCCATCTGCATAGGTGCCATACCACTGCGCTCATCTCGCTCCATAGCCTCTACCGCAGAGTGCATGCCCTTGTACACCTCAGCACCTTGTATATTTTTCTCGCGCGCGTCCGTGAAGCCTGTAGCCACATCGCCTGGCATAAGTACACTCACACGAATACCAAAACTGCGGACCTCATTGGCAAGCGCTAACGCTAGTGCATTAAGCGCCGACTTGCTAGCACTATAGAAACTCTGGTACGGAATCGTCAAATCTGCCGCGACAGAGGAGGTAAACAAGATACGACCATACTGCTGCTGACGCAAAATAGGCAACACCGCTTGAACCAAACGCACAGCTCCAAACAAATTCACATCAAACTGCTTTTGGGCATCCGCAATAGAGGTAAATTCTATGGGCCCAGATATACCAAATCCCGCGTTGCTAATCACCACATCAAGATGATCGGTGTGATGCATCACTTCGGCAACGGCCGCCTGTACAGATGCTTCATCCGTCACATCACAATAGACATGCTGCACGGCATGGGTAGATTGCCCACTACGGCTGAGCTCAAAAACCTGCCAGCCCATAGCCACAAAATACTGCACTGTGGCCAACCCAATGCCCGATGAACCGCCTGTGATGAGAAGTGTCTTCATAATGCTTGAGGTGGATAGAGGTAATTAGTATTGCGGTGTGCGACGCAACTCACGTGCAATAATCTCTACCGCCTCGTCTATCACAGGTTCAGTATGCGTAGCCATCAAGGTTGTGCGCAGCAAACATTCGCCCTCAACACATGCTGGAGCAATAACTGGATTGACATATACCCCCGCATCAAACAACACTTTGCCATACCACAATGTATCCAACGTCTTGTAGGTAAAAATAGGTACAATAGGTGTAGGAGCTTCGATGATTTTTACTCCTGCATCAATCAGTTTGGTTCGGAAATACTGAGCAATATTCATCAATCTATTTGGTCTATCAGGATCCTTCTCCAGTTGCTGCAAAGCAGCCAAAGCAGTAGCAGCACTGCAAGGGGTGATAGACGCAGAGAAGATGAATGGACGAGAAGAATGGGCCACAAAATCGTACACACTCTTACTGCACAACATACAGCCTCCGATACTAGCCAACGACTTAGAGAACGTGAGCATGGTGATATCCACCTTGTCCTGCAAACCAAAATGCGCAGCTGTACCGCGACCACCAGGACCTAACACACCAAAACCATGCGCATCATCCACCATCACACGCGCACCATATTTCTCAGCCAAAGCCACAATCTCAGGTAAACGACAAATATCACCACGCATAGAGAATACACCATCGGTAACAATCAATTTGCCTGCTTGTTCAGGAATTTGCTGTAGTTTTTTCTCCAGATCCTCCATGTCGGAGTGCTTGTAACGCAAGACTGTAGCATTAGACAAACGACAAGCATCATAGATACTAGCGTGGTTCTCACGGTCATTCAAGATATAATCATTGCGACCACAGACTGTAGAAATAATCGCCAGATTCGTCTGGAAACCAGTACTACATGTCATCGCAGCCTCATATCCCGTGAAACGGGCCAAAGCCTCTTCCAACTCAAGGTGTAAGTCCAGTGTTCCGTTGAGGAAACGGCTACCAGACACACCTGTGCCATACTTATCCAATGCCTTGTGGCCTGCCTCGATCACAACAGGATCTTCGGTGAAGCCGAGGTAATTATTGCTTCCCAGCATAATACGACGCTTACCCTCCATTTCCACCACTGGAGCCTGACGCGACTCCAGCGTATGGAAATAAGGATAGATATCACGGCGTTTTACCTCTTCCAAAAGGTCGTGGTGGCACTTTTGAAATAAATCTGCCATAAAAAAGTTGTTATAAAACGTTGATTTCTTTGAGGATAGCAGTAGTCTTAGCTACAGCCTCCTCGCTTGCAGCGAACAATGCCTTCTCTGCCTCGTTGAGCTCGATTTCAACAATCTTCTCAATACCATTCTTACCAATAATACATGGTACACCAATGGTGATATCGCTGTAACCATACTCGCCCTCAAGGTAAGCAGAACATGGAATCATCTTCTTTTGGTCATTGATTACGCTATCAGCTACAGCAGCTGCTGCTGCGCCAGGAGCCATCCATGCGCTAGTACCCAGCAAGCCAGTGAGAGTAGCACCTCCTACCATGGTAGCTTTAGCCACCTCCTCAAGTTCCTCTGCACTAATCAAATCGCTAACAGGCATACCTTTGTATGTTGCATAGCGAGTCATAGGAATCATCGTGGTATCACCGTGACCACCGATTACAAAACCTTCAACCTCATTCGCATTGCAACCCAACTTTTGGCTCAAGAAATATTTGAAACGGCTGCTGTCTAATGCGCCACCCATACCAATCACACGGTTACGTGGCAAGCCAAGTGCCTTGTAAGTGAGGTAAGCCATGGTATCCATAGGGTTGGAAACCACAATAAGAATAGCGTTTGGAGAATAAGTAAGGATTTGGTTAGCAACACTCTTAACGATACCAGCATTAACACCAATCAACTCCTCACGAGTCATACCTGGTTTACGTGGAAGACCACTAGTAATAACCACTACATCAGAACCTGCTGTTTGACTATAATCATTGGTTACACCTTTTACAACGGTGTCAAAGCCCAACAACTGAGCAGTTTGCATAATATCCATCGCCTTGCCTTCTGCAACGCCTTCCTTGATGTCGATCAACACGACTTCGCTGGCAACCTTCTTCACTGCCAACACATTTGCGCAAGTAGCACCTACATTGCCTGCGCCTACAACGGTAACTTTTGACATAAGATTAGTATTTTAAGTTAATATTTTTTATTATTTGGGCGCAAAGGTAATACTTTTTTTGCGAATATGCAAATAAATGTTACATTTGACGGAATAAGCACGTTATTTTTCCAAAAAAGTTACTCACCCAACAAGTCGGGTCTGCGCTCCTGGGTGTGACGAAGCGACTCCTCATAGAGCCACTCTTCAATTTTGGCTTGGTGTCCAGACAGGAGTATCTCAGGAACCTTCCAGCCTTTGTATTCAGCAGGACGTGTGTACACACCAGGCTCCAACAGACCATCTTGAAAGCTATCGCTGAGCGCACTGGTTTCATCACCTATTGCTCCAGGTAAAAGGCGAACAATAGCGTCCGTCATGATGGCAGCAGGCATTTCACCACCTGTGAGTACAAAATCACCTATTGTATATTCCTTCGTGATGAGGTAATCGCGCACGCGTTGGTCCACTCCCTTATAGTGACCACAAAGGATGATGATATTCTCCTTTAGCGACAGCGTGTTCGCTTCGCGCTGAGTGAAGCGCTCGCCATCAGGGGCGGTGAAAATAATCTCATCGTATTTGCGCTGGCTAGTAAGATAGCTGATAGCACGGTCAATGGGTTCGACCTGCAAGACCATACCCGCTCCAAAACCGAAAGCATAGTCATCAATCTTGCGGTGTTTATCCAACGTAAAATCACGCAAGTTATGTACATATATCTCCACGAGCCCTTTATCTTTGGCTCGTTGTATGATGGAATGGTTGAGTGGTGAGTCCAACAATTCTGGACACGCTGTCAAAATATCTATTCGCATAATTTCTCGCCTATAAACTCTAAACTTTAAGCTCTAAACGCAGGCTTACGGCACTGGATCATATCCACTGCCTCCCCAGGGGTGGCAACGCAAGATACGTTTAACACCCAACCATCCGCCCTTAACAATACCATGCTTCATAACAGCTTCGACCATGTACTGGCTACAAGTGGGCGTATAACGGCATGAAGGAGGTGTGAGCGGAGAGATACATGACCGATAAAAATATACCGGTAAAAGAAATACTTTTCGTATCAACAATTTGATGCTCATATCTCGGCTGGTGGTGTCTGATTCAACGATTCCTTGGCCAATCGCATTAACACTTTGCGCACGGATTTTTCAATAACTACATATGGATGAATCGTTTTGTCCATGTAATTGAAAGCCACTTGATAGTGGCACGCAGTATTCTGCAGTAGGTCTTGATTCAAACGATACGCCTCACGCATGAGTCGCCTCAAGTGATTGCGGTCCACGGCGTGTTTGAATAACGACTTTGGCGCCCATATCAGCACTTGTGTCGCATCAGAAGCTGGTAACCAAGTAACACGCAAGGGCCAAACGACAAACCGTTTGCCATGCGCATACAAATGATTGATAGTCATCTGACCACACAATTTAGCTGATTTAGGAAAAGTATGCTCCACTACATCAATCGTGTTGTGCTTCCAAAAACTTCTTGATTGCAGTTGTGATACTAGGGAACTCTGGCGTTGGCGCTTTGATATCAGCTCGCCAGCCATTCTCCTCTATAGCTGCTAATGTATTTGTACCAAAGCAAGCAATGACTGTATCACCTTGCTCCCAATCGGGAAAATTCTTTTTTAACGCCGCTACACCCGAAGGAGTGAACAGCACAATCATATCGTAGTCGAAGGGTTTGTCTTGAGGCCATTCGGAAGCTACCGTGCGATACATAATCGCAGGTTTAACAATAATTTTATGCTCAGCAAACATATTGATATCGTCGTCATTATGCACATCCGACATGACCATTAGATACTTCTCATTAGGACGGCGCAACATGGCTGGAAGCAAGTCCTCAAAACGATTGTTCTCCGCAGCAAACACCTTGCGTTTGCGATACTGAATATACTTCTGCAAGTAATTACCTACCGCCTCAGAAATACAATAATAGTGCATATTCTGAGGAACTGAGAAACGCGACTCTTCGCAAAGACGGAAGAAATGGTCAATGCCAAGACGCGAACTAACAATCACTGCGGTGTAATCCTCAAGATAGATATGTTGGTCACGGAACTCGCGCACATTCACACCTTCAACACGAATCAATTGCTGAAAATCGCATTGTACACCAAAAGAAGCCTCTAAATCCGCATAGGGATTGCGATCCGACAATGGACGAGGCTGAGAGATAAGAATATTTTTGATTGGTTTCATAATCAATCCACATGCTGCACAAACCAAACACCTGCCGCCAAAGGCAGTATTTCTAGGCAGACTATATATAATAAAATGTATAAAATTGACAACGCATGTCTATAAAACAATTGTACACTCTTAATCAGCAACATCAACAAATATAGTGCAAACACTATGCCACATAAGATTCGTGGTAATATAGCCACTGACAGATTGGTCAAAATCAACAATATAGGATACAAGCAAACACATGTCAGGGTACGAATCGTACTATATTGTTCCATAGCTGCATCCAATTGTTTAGTGGATAAAAACACGTGTCCTACAGCATACAGCAAACCCTGCTGCACTGCGCACACGCATGCTACTACCCCCATCACCTGCACATACACAAACAACGAACCAGCATGCTTGGACCAAACCCACAAGAGCACGGCCATAGCCATTACTCCCACGCGAAAAAAACGCAATGTTACCTCGCTAGCCCAGTCACGTGCACGAGAAGCATAAGTTCGCTCTGAATGACTAACCATACTGCGAAGTGAGACACCCACCGCTTGAGGTAAGGCGCTCACCAGCGCCACGACCAACAACAATAACATCATCCATGCCACCCAAGGCTCGGAGTATAGCGATGATATGTGAGAATAGTGGGTCATTCTGTAAACTACTCAAATAGCATTAAATAGCTGCCAATCGGCGGGTGGTAGCATCCCATTCAGGCGCAGATAGAATAGCAGGCAAAACTTCCTCTGGAGTAGCCACTACAATAAACATTTCGCGGTGAATAGGGCGCATCATCTGTTCGTCAACCATGTAATCTAGACACGCCAGCAACCGATCGTAGTAACCATCGGTATTAAGAATGACAACAGGGCAGGTGTGCAACCCTAATTGCTTCCAAGTCAAGCACTCTAGCAACTCCTCGAAGGTGCCTATACCACCAGGTAAAGCTACCATTGCATCTGCGTTTTGGCAAATGGTTGCCTTACGCTCATGCATGGTCCGCGTTACAATAGTGCGCGTGCTACGCGGGTTATTCCAGCCAGCATCTACCATAAACTGAGGTATAACACCCAGCACCTCGCCTCCCGCAGACAAAGCGCCATCAGCAGCCGCTGCCATAAGGCCTATACCTCCATCTCCATAAATCATACAAATACCTGCTTGAGCAAACAACTCCCCCAAACGCCGAGCTGCATCTATGTAAGACTGACGAACCTTGTTCGAACTCGAACAATAGATGGCAACTGATGATATATTTTTCTCTTTCAACATCACTTAATTGCATTAAATACGCAAATCGGCTGCAAAATTACTACTTTTTTTGCACATACGCAAGTTTTTGGACGTATTTCAAGCAAGATGATAGATAAATCTATCAAGAAAGAACGATTTTACGAGAAGTTTTTTGCAAAATACATACAAATTTATCTTTTTTTACTATTTAATTTGCAAGTTCCGCTGAAAATGTGTACCTTTGTCGCCAAATTGTGTGTAAATTTGTTTTTATGGCAGTAGAAATTAGACAAATCACGACCCGTCGTGACCTGAAAAAATTCATTCATTTTGGTAATGACTTGTACAAAGATTGTGCATTTTTTTGTCCACAACTAATTCAAGACGAAATTAATACGTTCGATGCAAAGCACAATCCTGCGCATGAGGTATGCGAGCACATTCTCTTTATGGCTTATCGCGATAACCAACCTGTTGGGCGTATTGCAGGACTCATCAATCACGCAGCCAACCAAAAATGGAATGTAAAGCATGTTCGTTTTGGATGGATGGATTTTATTGATGACGAGGAGGTAAGTCGTTCGTTACTGGACGCCGTTGCCGCTTGGGGCAGATCAAAAGGTATGGAGCAGATTAATGGTCCTGTGGGATTCACAGACTTTGACCATCAAGGACTCTTGTTAGAAGGCTTCGATCAATTGGCTCCAATGGCTTCACTCTACAACTATCCATATTACATACGTCATATGGACAACTACGGATTGGTGAAAGAAGCCGACTGGATTGAGTACCAGATATACCCACCTGCTGAACTACCCGAACGTTTTGGACGATTGGACAAAATCGTTCGCGAACGTAGCAATGTACGCGTGGACAAGGTGAGAAGTTGTAAAGAGTTGGTACGCAAATACGGTATCCAATACATGGATGTTATTGACGAGGCGTATCAAAAGTTATACAACTTCCAGCCCATGACCGACCGTCAGAAGAAATATTATTGTGACTCCTATTTTCCACTATTAAACTTTGATTTTGTGACTGTTGTCGTGAATGAGAACGATGAGGTGGTTGGAGTGGGTGTCGGTATGCCCGATATATCGAACGCTCTTCGCAAATGCAAAGGCAAACTGTTTCCATTCGGGTGGTATTATATGCTCAAAGCGTTGCGCGCTAAGCAGATGGAAGCCTTTGACCTGCTCATCATAGCTGTTCGCCCTGATTATCAAGACAAGGGACTTAATGCTGTTATTATTGCCGATCAATATCCATACTTTGTTCAATATGGCATCAAGCGTGTGGAAACGACTTCTATCTTGGAAACCAATAGCAAAAATCAATCTCACTGGGAGATGTTCCCACACAAGATTCACAAACGTCGTCGTGCTTACATCAAAGATATTTAATGCCACATAAGAAGGAGGATATATTTCAATCAGCATCCGAGAAACTGCATACCTATTTAGATGAGCACGGATTGCGTCACACACCCGAGCGACTGACCATACTGGCAAAAATTTGCCATTTGCAGCGATTTACAATCGAAGAGCTTCGAGATGCACTTACTACTGAATTAACAATCAGTAGGGCTACCATCTACAATACACTTTCTTTGCTTGAAAATGCTAATTTGGTACAGAAATTGGACAAGGAGTTTGGGGTACGAGCAGCTCAATACGAATTGGTGCAAGCGAGCGAATCTTCGGTGCAAGTCGTTTGTCAACGATGCGGACGAGTAAGCGTGATCAAAGACTCCACCATTAGTCGCATGTTGGCAGATAAACGATGGTCTAATTTTGTACCACACCATTTCTCATTGTATATGTTCGGACAATGTAAAGTATGCCGAAGAATGATAAACAAAAAACATTAAACTTTTAACTATTAACGCTATGTATTTTACCCTTTTTATCATCATTGCTCTAGCCAGTTGGGGCGTAAGTGCCTTGCTTAACCACCGCTTCAAACAATATTCGCAAGTACCATTAGCTTTGACAGGACGTCAGGTGGCGGAGAAGATGCTACGCGACAATGGCATTACTGATGTACAGGTCACTTGCACACCTGGGCATTTGACAGATCACTATGACCCTCGAAATAAGACGGTTAATCTATCAGAGAATGTGTATAATTCTGCCACTGTAGCCGCAGCTACCGTAGCCGCACACGAGTGTGGTCATGCGCTGCAACATGCTTTTGGGTATGCACCTCTGCGTATGCGGACCGCCCTTGTGCCCGTTGTGAGTTTTGCTTCTCAATGGGTGACATGGATATTGCTGGGAGGCATATTGCTAATCGAAGTGTTTCCTCAATTGTTGGTAGCTGGAATCATTCTTTATGGATTGATCACCTTATTCTCCTTTATCACACTACCAGTGGAGATCAATGCTAGTACACGGGCCGTTGCTTGGCTAGACCAAGCTGGCATTACCGATTGGCAGACAACCCCCATGGCGGCATCTGCATTGCGTAGTGCAGCTTATACATATGTAGTGGCTGCTTTGTCATCGTTAGGAACATTGGTGTACTACGTGATGATTTTGATGGGAAGACGAGATTAAGAAAATATACAATAGGAATGCGATAGGCACATTCCGACGAGGCTCCGTAGCTTAGCTGAATAGAGCGTCAGATTCCGGTTCTGAAGGTCCTGGGTTTGAATCCCAGCGGGGTCACAACAAGCCAAATATGTTGCATGAGAACAAAACTCGTATATCTATTGATTCTATGGGTCGCACTACTATCCTCTGCTCAGGCAGAGGTTGTTGTATTGCATTCAGGACAGCAGATTAAAGGGGAAATATTACTCAACAACGATGAGGTAATTATCGTACGCAAAAAAGATGGATTGCGGCACCAAATACCCAAAGCAGAAGTGCAATCCATATACAATGAAACCATACGTAAATCCACCGCAGATACAACAAACGTTGTGACGAAGAAAGTAGCCATCCGTTTAACAGCTACAGGAGGTCTAGCATATATCCCACATCAAGGATGGGGAGGTATGACAGAAGAGAACTTGATGATTGGTACATACAACTTGTTGGACAAACAGATTTTTTTGGGAGGAAGTGTCGGATTTCGAGGTGTGTTTAGAGGAATCAATCAATACACTTGGATTCCGTTGCAAATCATCACCTATTTGCCCATATCAACGATTCCTACCACCAAACATCGACCTCTGATTGGAGCCTCTTTTGGGTATGCTTTTTCCACCAATAAACAAGCAGACGGGGGACTATGTGCTGGTATCGAATGTGGATATTGGTGTCGCATCAACAACCGCAGTAGTCTATCTATCTCACTCACAACACAATGGCAGCAGACACGTATTGATGTCATGGAAACCATCCAACAAGTAGAATACACAAATCGTATAGGATGTAACCTAATAGGTATTGGATTGAAAGCCAATATACAATTTTAACCATTACACTTGTCACACCATATAGATGAAAAAAACCAAAATATCCGTCTCTCGCCCACTCAATCGCATTCGCGAAGCTCGCACGCATCAAGTCAGCATGCTGCTGAACGATAGCGAAATGCGAGCCTTGAGTCGTTATTGCGAAAAATACGGTGTGAAAAACAGATCACGATTTGTGCGAGAAACGCTCATACACCATGTGCTCAAGCAGTTTGAGAAAGACTCACCTACCCTATTCGACTAGTAGAAAATCTATCTGTTTCTTCTCCACATCAGCTCGCACCACGCGCACGCGCACTCTATCTGATAAGGTGTAGGTTTTACCACTGCGAGCAGCAATCAAGCAAAAATTATCTTCATCGTATTGCATATAATCATGCGGCTCAATGGTGCGGATTGGCACCAGGCCTTCGGTCAATGTATCAGAGAGTTGTACAAACAACCCAAACTCAGTCACTCCGCTGATGATTCCATCAAATTCTTCACCTATATGATTATTCATCCAGCGAGCCTGCATCTCCTTGATAGAATCACGCTCTGCCATTTGCGCCATCTGTTCCGTATCGGAACAATGCACACAAGCGTCTTCCAACGTCTCCTTATCGTGACGACATATTGCTTTCGACTGCAATAGATAGCGTGCTATCAAGCGATGTACCATCATATCTGGATACCTGCGGATGGGCGAAGTAAAATGCGTATAATATGGGAAGGCCAAACCATAGTGCCCGATGTTGGATGTAGAATAGACTGCTTTCGCCATAGAACGAATCATTAGTGTCTCTATGAGCGTTTGACTATTCGTTCCATGACAACTATCCAGCAACTGGTTTATATGTTTGTTTTGTACACTCCGTTTGGCAGATGCGCGCAGGTGATACCCAAACTGACGAATGAAATTACCCAATTTTACTATTTTTTCAGGATCAGGTACATCATGTACACGATAGACAAACGGTTTGGCTTCTACTGATTCGTTTTTTGTATCTTTCTTTTTGCCAATTTCTGCAGCCACAATCCGATTGGCAAGCAACATAAATTCTTCTATTAGGTGATTGGCATCAGTAGATTGATGAAAAAACACATCAGTTGGATTGCCTGCTTCATCTAGGCGAAAACGCACTTCGGATGTTTCAAAGTTTATCGCTCCGTGTTCGAATCGCTTGGTGCGCAATATACGCGCCAAGCGATTCAAAACACCCAACGCATCGGAGAGGGATTTTTTTTCCCCTGCAGTAATAGGCGCATCAAGCATTTGTTGTGCTTGTTCGTATGCCAATCGGTAGTCGGATCGGATAACGGTTCGGCAAATCTTGTGTCGAATAACTTTGGCTTGCTCATCCATCTCCACAATGACTGACATACATAGTTTATCCTCATTGGGGCGTAAGCTACATAGTTCATTACACAATCTTTCTGGCAGCATAGGGATAACCCTGTCCACCAAATAGATACTTGTTCCGCGCTTATAGGCTTCCTCATCAACAAGTGTTCCCTCTCTGACATAGTGCGTGACATCAGCTATATGGATGCCTATTTGATAATGACCACCATCTAGTTGCTTGAATGATAGTGCATCATCGAAGTCTTTAGCATCTTCGGGGTCAATGGTGCATGTCAAAATGTCACGCATGTCACGTCTGCGCATGATTTCTTCGTTGGAAATAGTGGTGGGTATATGTTTTACCTCACGTAAAACCTCTTCTGGAAAGGAATCTGGAAGAATAAACCTATCATTATCAACATATTCCGTATTTTTATAAGAGAATGTTTCGTTGCGCTTTCTATTGGCAATTTTTCTCTCTCTTCTTTCTCGTTTGGCTATAAGGTCTTTTGTTCGCATAGAGTGTCAGTATTGCAATTTTATTAACAAATTATACCGCTACAAAAACTGTGCAAATCAAATTCCATATCATAACGACACCATCGTTTGCAACCGTTTGCAGAAAGATATTGCACAATTATAAGCAATAAATTTGCATAATTCAAAAAAATGTTGTACCTTTGCCCCGCTTTTCGCGCGCCGCATATACGCGCGGATATTTTTTGTTTAGTAATTAGTACAAAAAAGAATAATTAAAACATTATGGTAATTAAAGTTAGTAACACCAATCAACCAAATTGGACGGAAGTAAAAGTAAATGCTAACCTTCCTGAAAACCTCCACAAACTACAAGAAATCGCATACAACCTCTGGTGGGTATGGAACTCTGAAGCAAAGAACCTTTTCCGCTATATCGATAGCGAGGCTTGGAAAAAAGCACAATCCAACCCTATCGTATTGCTGAACATTCTGAGCTATGACCGTCTGTTGGAGCTCAGCAAAGACAAGAAATTTATGAAGCAATTGGACGCCATCTATGCCGACTTCCGCGCATACATGGACGAACCAAAAGATGCTAACAAACCAAGCGTAGCATACTACTCTATGGAGTATGGCCTCAGCCATGTACTCAAAATCTACTCAGGCGGTCTCGGCGTTCTCGCTGGCGACTACCTCAAAGAGGCTTCTGACTGCAATGTGGATATGACCGCTATCGGTTTCCTCTATCGCTACGGATACTTCACACAAACACTCTCTCCAGAAGGACAACAAATCGCTAAATACGAGGCACAAAACTTCTCTAACCTCCCTATCACACAAGTGAAAAACGAGGACGGTAGCCCAATGGTGATCGAAGTTCCTTATCCAGAGCGCACCGTAAAAGCATACCTCTGGAAAGTGGCTGTAGGTCGTATCAACCTCTACTTGCTCGATACCGACAACGAGATGAACTCTGAATGGGATCGCCAAATCACTCACCAACTCTATGGTGGCGACTGGGAGAACCGTATCAAACAAGAGATCATGCTCGGTATGGGTGGTACTATCGCACTCACCAAACTCGGCATCAAGAAAGATGTTTACCACTGCAACGAGGGTCACGCTGCCTTCATGGGTCTGCAACGCATGCTCGACCTCGTGGAGAAAGAGGGATTGAACTTCCAACAAGCATTGGAAGTGGTTCGCGCAAGCGGTCTTTACACTTGCCACACCCCAGTACCTGCTGGTCACGACTACTTCGAGGAGGGATTGTTCTACAAGTATATGAACGCTTTCCCAGCACGCCTCGGCATCGAGTGGCATGACCTCATCGGCATGGGTCGTCAAAACCCTGCTGACAACACCGAGAAGTTCTCTATGTCTGTCTTCGCCCTCAACACCTGCCAAGAGGCTAATGGTGTGAGCTGGTTGCACGGCGAAGTGAGCAAAAAGATGTTCGCTCCTGTATGGCCAGGTTACTTCGAGGAAGAACTCCATGTGGACTATGTAACCAATGGTGTGCACATGCCTACATGGGCTGCCAGCGAGTGGAAAGCAATCTACAAAGAGACCTTCCCAAAAGAGTGGTTCAAAGACCAATCTAACCTCGCTATGTGGGCTCCATACAACGATATGCCAGAAGAGAAGATCTGGGCTACCCGCATGAGTCTCAAGCAAAAGCTCATCAACTACCTCAAGGAGCAATTCCGCGACAACTGGATGAAGAGCCAAGGTGATCCTGCTCGTATCGTTCGTGCATTGAACGAGATGAACGCTGACAACCTTATCATCGGTTTCGGTCGTCGTTTCGCAACATACAAACGCGCTCACTTGCTCTTCACCGACTTGGAGCGTCTTGACAAACTCGTAAACAACCCAGACCGTCCAGTACAGTTCCTCTTTACTGGTAAGGCTCACCCAGCTGATGGCGGTGGTCAAGGTCTTATCAAACGCATCATCGAGATCAGCCGTATGCCACAGTTCCTTGGCAAGATTATCTTCCTCGAGAACTACGACATGCGTCTTGCTAAGCGATTGATCTCTGGTGTGGATATCTGGTTGAATACTCCTACTCGTCCATTGGAGGCATCTGGTACCTCTGGCGAGAAAGCACAAATGAACGGTGTATTGAACTTCTCTGTCCTCGACGGATGGTGGAAAGAGGGTTATGTAGAGGGCGCTGGTTGGGCATTGACCGATGTGCGTACCTACGAGAACCAAGCACACCAAGACCAATTGGATGCGGCTACCATCTACCAAATGCTGGAGAAAGAGATTATCCCATTGTACTACGCTAAGAACTCTAAGGGCTACTCTCCAGAGTGGATTCAAACTATCAAGAACTCTGTCACCAAGATCACTCCACGCTTCACTACCAAGCGTATGATGGACGACTACTTCGAGAAGTTCTACAACAAACTCGCTAAGCGTCACGCATTGCTCGGTGCAGATAACTACAAGATTGCTAAGGATATCGTAGCTTGGAAGCAAAACATCGTTGCTCACTGGGATAGCATTGAGGTTGTAAACTCTACTCTCAACGCTAAGAGCGCAGAACTCAATGTAGGTAACAAGTGCACTATCGCAGTAGAACTTGACACCAAGGGCTTGAACGACAAGGGTATCGGCGTAGAGTTGGTAGCCGTTCGTACTTCTACCCACAACAACGATAAGTTGTTCGAGGTGAAACCATTGGAGTTGGTACAAGCAAAGGGTTCACGCCTCTTCTTCGAGACCGAGTACCAATTGTCTTACGCTGGTGGTATGAAGTTCGGCTTGCGTATGTATCCTAAGAACGAATTGCTGCCACACCGCATGGACTTCTGCTATGTTCGCTGGATCTAATTCAGTATATAGAACGCCCTTCGGGCTATAGGCGAAAGGCTATAGGCGAAAGGCGAGAATATAAAAAAAAACTGCTTCCTGAGGGGAGCAGTTTTTGTTTTATTATCATAGATTATCTGATATTTCTTCGTAGGTGAAACCGCGTTGCAAACAGAAGCGAATGAGTTTCTCGCGAACTTGCGGATCGCTACTTTTCAAACTGCGTTTCTTACTAGCGATTATTTTTTGCAACACCTCTTGATATGCCTGTTCGTCTATATCTTCAATCGCTCGCGCTATTGCATCAGACGGCAAATGCTTTGCTTGTAAACCAGCACGTATCTTCATCCGCCCCCAGCCTTGGTATAGTAGTTTATCATGTGCAAAAGCATGGCAATAGCGCTGTTCATCAACAAAATGCGCTGTTTGTAAGTGAGTTACAATCTTATCCGTTTGCTCGGCGATCGCACCCCATTGTTGCAGTTTGAGGCGTATATCGTAGCAGCAGCGTTCCGCCACGGCGCAATATGCCTCTGCCTTAGCGCGTAATTGCTCCAAAGACCATTCGTGGTTTGCCATACATATCGTTTTTTAGTTGAATATCGGTGTATCCCATTTCTGCCATCATCTCACATACTTCATTGCCATAGGCTTCGTTGATTTCGAAAAAGAGCATAGCAGGCGATGTGGCTAGGGATGCAATCTGTCGATAGAAAAGCAGCGGGTCGGTGTCGGGCACAAACAGTGCAGAATGTGGCTCATAATCCAATACGCGTGCATCCATATCTTTTTTTTCGCGGTTGCAAATATAGGGTGGGTTGCTGACAATAATATCAAAGTGTAGGCGATGAGGCGATGAGGCAATGGGGCATTGAGGCGAGAGGATGTCGGCTTGCAGCCAATGGACTTCAGCATTGTTACGCCCTGCATTTTCTTTCGCTACCTTCAATGCGTCTTCGCTAATATCTAATCCCGTCACGTCCCAATTGGGAGCCGCTTTCTTCAGCGCAAGAGCTATACAACCACTTCCCGTACCTATATCTAGCACTTTTAACGGTTTATCTCTATCTGCCATCTGTAGTACCCATTCTACCAATTCTGCCGTTTCGGGGCGAGGAATCAAGGTGGCAGACGTAACGCGTAAGTCCAGTCCCATCCATTCAGTGTGACCAAAAATATATTGTATAGGTACGTGCGCGCGAAGTTTTTGCAAAATAATTTCTATATTTGGAATATTTTGTGTACCTTTGCAGTCGGTTAAGATTTGCGTGCGTGTCATACCTGTGGTTTCTTCGATGATCCAGTATGCCAACTCGCGCAATTCTTCCTCTGGAAAGAACCCGCGTAACTCGGAAATAATATAGTTAACCTGCTGTTTCACGCTGCAAAGGTACTAAAAAAAATGGAAAGTGCAAAATTATATATTCATCGTTGCTTACAATTGGCACGTTTAGGCGAATATTATGTAGCTCCCAACCCTATGGTAGGCGCAGTGTTGGTGCTGCATAATGCTGATGGTGATGTGATTTTAGGAGAGGGGTGGCATGAGCAATATGGTGCTCCACATGCAGAACCCAATTGCATACTGCATGCGGAAGAAGCACACCCAGAAGGAATTGATTATAAGCAATGTACATTATATGTCAGCCTAGAGCCATGTAGCCATTATGGCAAGACTCCTCCTTGTGCGGAACTGATTATTCGCAAAGGTATCGGACGTGTGGTTATTGGTACACTTGATCCTAATCCGCAAGTAGCAGGTCGCGGAGTGAAAATGATGCAAGACGCAGGTATAGAAGTCCTTGTGGGAGTATTGGAAGCAGCATGTCGAGAACTAAATAAACGCTTTTTCTGTCTGCAAGAGAAGCACCGTCCATATGTCATTCTCAAATGGGCACAAACAGCAGATGGGTATATCGATTGGCAAAGAGGCGAAAGGCGAGAGGCGAAAGGCAAGGAGGTCGGGGAACCATTGGTGATTTCTACGCCGCTTACCAAACAACTTGTTCATCAGCAACGAGCTGAGAATATGGCTATTATGGTGGGTACACGCACAGTATTATTAGACAACCCGCGTTTGCTAACTACCCATTGGAGTGGCAGAAACCCTATTCGTATTACATTGGATAGGCACCATATATTACCCCAAGAGAGTCGAATATTCTCAGACGAATCACCGACTATCGTATATAGTGAAAATACGGATTGGCATTATATTTGTGCTGACTTAGCGAAACAAAATATCCACTCGGTATTGGTGGAAGGTGGTACCACCCTTTTGCAGCATATTTTGGACAGCGGTATTTATGACGAAGTGCATATCGAAGTGAGCGATATACCGTTAGCCCGTACCGCCTACGAAATGCCAAATGGTGTAAAAGCCCCTGCTTATAGCTGCAAGACACAACCAAAGGTTGTGAATAATCATCAAATTTACATTGAAAATTTGCATAAGTAGTAAATTTTCCGTACCTTTGCAGGTTGAAATATAATGTTTACCTATTTATGAGAAAACTTATCATACTTCTTGTGTGTGTTTTCGCACTATCAGCTTGTCATCTCTTTGAAGAGAAACGCATGAGCGGAAGCGTAGTGGAGTACGGAGGCAGAACACTGACCGAACAAGAATTGCAGCGACTCACTGCGGGGCTATCTTCAGAGGACAGCCTTCGTGTTGCACAGCAATATATCCGCCAATGGGCTATCGGTATGATTGAATATGACATCGCTAAGAAACATACGAATAAGGCTATTGAGCAACTGGTGGAAGACTATCGACGTTCCTTATACCTTCATGAATACGAAGAGATGTTGATTGCACAGCGTATGCCACGCATAGTAGAAGATACACTGATTCAATCCTTCTATGATCTGCATCGCGAACACCTTATCCTACCTCAGACAATCATGCAAGGTTTGATGCTAGTAGTGCCCTTAGGTGCACCTAATATGAGCGAACTTCGCAAAAACCTACAACACCCTGAAGAGGAAGAGAATATTGAGTGGTTGGAGAAATTTGCTTATCAATATGCCGTAGGGTATGAGTTGTTTTTGGATGAGTGGAAGACAAGTAGCGATGTTTTCGTACATATGCCATTCGAACGTGATAATCTGGATACACAGTTAAAAACTAAGCGCCAAATAGAAATTCAGGATTCTGTCAATGTATATATCTTGCAGGTAACTAATTTACATATGAAAGGGACATTGATGCCACTTACCTATGCACGAAAAGAGATTGAAACCATTCTTCTGCGCCAACGTCAAGTGGATTTTCTACAACGCGAGCGAGATTATCTATATGAAGAAGCTATAAATACAGGAAAATTGAAATTATATGAAAAATAAAATTTTTGCACTATTGCTGCTGTTCACCCCTTGTGTAGCAGCTCAGGACAACATTATTGATGAAGTGATATGGATTGTAGGTGAAGAAGCAATCTTACGTAGTGAGGTGGAAGAGGAACGCCTACGTGCTCAATACGAGGGTCAACCCATCGCAGGCGACCCCTATTGCGTTATCCCAGAGCAACTGGCTATCCAAAAATTATTTTTACACCAAGCTGAATTAGACTCTATCGAAGTCAACGAGTCATCTGTAAGTAGCCAAGTGGATATGCGTATGAACTACTATATTTCGCAGATTGGAAGTAAGGAAAAAATGGAGGAGTATTTCCGCAAAACAAGTAGTGAGATTCGTGAAGAAATGATGACTGGTGTTCGCAATCAAATGATTATCCAGCAGATGCAAAACAAACTGACGGAGAATATCCAACCTACTCCAGCTGAAGTACGTCGCTTTTACAATACACTCAGCAGCGATTCGTTGCCCATGATTCCTGCGCAAGTAGAGGTACAGATTTTGAGTTTCGACCCTCCTGTACCTGTGGAAGAAACCGAGCGTATCAAATCGCAGCTACGCGAATTTACAGAACGCATTATGAGTGGCAATGCCGATTTCAGTATGTTGGCGCGCCTATATTCCGAGGATACGGAATCTGCTAAGCGCGGTGGAGAACTAGGTTTTGTGGGCAAAGGTCAGTTGGTGAGCGCTTTTGCTGATGTAGCTTTCAATCTGACTGATTCCAAGCGCGTGTCACGTATCGTGGAGACTGAATACGGTTATCATATCATTCAACTCATTGAACGAAAAGGTGATCGCATCAACTGCCGTCATATTTTGCTCAAACCTCGCATATCATATATAGACAAGCAAAATGCTATCACCAAATTGGACTCTATACGCAATCTCATCCTTACGGATAGTATCTCTTTTGAATTTGCAGTCGCACAGTTCTCAGAAGATAAGTCCACCGTAATGAATGGCGGTACCATGACTAATCCAAATACAGGAGCTAGTAAATTTGAATACCAAGAGTTAGCACCAGAAATTGCACGACAAATCTATTCTATGAAGGAAGGTGATTTGAGCACACCATTCACCATGATTGACCGCACCAAGAACAAAGAAGTGTGTGCTATAGTACGCCTAAAAACCAAGCGCGAATCACACAAGGCCAACCTATCGGATGATTTTCAAGTTATTCGCAATATGCTCATAGAGAAGAAAAGTTCGGAAACAATCGACAAATGGATTCGCGAAAAACAAAAGGAAGTTTATATCCACATTGACCCGAATTGGCGAGGTTGTGACTTTCAATACCCCAATTGGATACATTGATGCTACAAATAGGATATACAAACCACTGCTTATTCTTGATAAGACTGACCCACATATTGTTTTTTGCCATGCTCTCTATCGTATGCGTGGCACAAGATACGACCAAAACATCGTTGGTGTATCTTGAACATTCTCATACATTGACATTCGATGAGCAACGTTTGCCCGATGCCCAAATCCTGCGTGGTGATGTTTGTTTTCGCCATGACTCTGTATTGATGTACTGCGATTCTGCATATTTCTTTGAGAAGGAAAACTCGCTACATGCGTTCGGACATGTACATATGATACAGGGCGACACCCTGGAGGGATTTAGTGATGTGCTCTACTACAACGGCAATACCAAATTAGCACGTATGCGAAGGCATGTGCGGTTAATCCACCAAGAAACCATACTGACCACAGATAGTCTCAACTACAACCGAAAGAAAAATATCGCTTACTATTTTTCAGGCGGAATGATTGAAGATAGTCTCAATACCCTCACATCGCGCTGGGGACAATATACGCCAGACAACCATCAAGCTATTTTCCGCGATCAAGTAAAACTAGTCAATCCCAAGTTTGTGTTAACAGCCGATACATTGGGGTATAATACGGAAAGTTATCAGTCAGATTTGGTTGGTCCTACGCAAATCTTGTACGAAGAAGAAACTACTATCCTATCCACCAACGGGTGGTACAACACCCAAACCGAAAAATCGCTATTGCTTGACCGTTCGAGAATTATTCATAACGATGGTATGACCTTGACGGGAGATACAATCTACTACGATAAGTTCAACGGTTACGGTCGCACAATCGGCAATATCGAATCCATTGACTCTACACATTATATTACGCTTTATGGCAATTATGGCGAAGTGTGGGAGACAGATAATCGTGGCTATGTCACGGATAGCGCTATGATGGTTGATTGGTCCGACTCCACCACCTACACATATATGCATGCGGACACCTTGTGGACGGAGGAAATCCCCTACCAGCTCTATTCGCTACAACCCAAAGATAGCATTCTGGTCGATTCAGTGTTCGTAGCGCAAGCACCAGATACACTATGGCAAGATACCAGTTATCACCTACTGCGCGCTTTCTATCACGTGCGTATCTATCGAGATGATTTGCAAGCCGTGTGTGATTCAGCGCGCTATCACGGCAAGGACTCGCTCATCTCCTTGTTTGGCTTACCCATATGCTGGAACAACAACAACCAAATGTCGGCAGATCACATCGATATTTATCTGAAGAACGACAGTGTTGATTATCTACATGGTATAGGCAATGCACTCACCGTCAAGCGTGAAGGGCAAGAAGAATACAATCAAATGGCTGGCAAAGAAATGCTTGCGTATGTAAAAAATGGCGATGTCTATCTGGTTGATGTCAAAGGAAATGCCGAAACGGTCTTTTATCCTCGCGAAGATGATGGCTCCTATGTGGGTGTCAATCGCACACAGAGCAGTTTTGTGAAACTTTACCTCAGAGATAGGCAGATAGATCATGTGCTCTTCACGACAGCCACAACGGGGGTGATGATACCACTGGATCAAGCCCTGCCCGATGAGACCTACCTGAGCGGATTCTTTTGGGCAGAAGCAGAAAGACCACGCAAACCAGGAGATATTTTTCTGCATCCAGATCGTACAAAACGACCCGAGGCAACCACCATTTCCGCAGCAGCTGAAGAGGAGGAAGATGAAGAAGAAGAGGAGAATACCAACAACAAAAAAAGAAGAAGACGGCAATAGTAATGAATAACTAATAATAGATAAAACTATGAAAAAAAGTATTTTGTGCATTATTTTCGCATGCTGCAATATCGTATTCCTGCATGCTTCTGAAAATCAGTATTTGGGTGTTCAAGTAGGATTTACCCAACCTATCACACGTTTGAACAGCCCCATCTCAGGTAGCGAAACAACCCTCAATGCCACCGTCTATAATGGTGTGAAAGTGGGATTGGTATATGATGCAACCATTATCAAGGGTTTTGGCTATACTATGGGATTAAACTACACGTTCGGCGGTGGGCATACACCATGGGTAAGACAAACCACCACGCAACCTGGAGACTATCCTAAAATTCGTACACGCGGGCAATACCATCAACTGGAATTGCTAGTTGATTGGCAATATAAATTTGAGATAGCCAAAGACACTTGGCTGCTGCTCTATACAGGTCCAACCATCCAGTGCGGATTAAGTTTATCCAGCAATGGGTATCGACAACCCAATGCCACCACAGAAGAACCTACTTTCAGCAAGAATTTGTATGATGAAACCTCAGCCAAGGATTATACGCTCAAGCGCATCAATGTCACATGGGGTATTGGTGTAGGTTTCCAATACGACCGTTATTTTATTCGCGGAGGATACGATTTTGGCTTAATCAACCCATACAAAGCACAAATGTTCGAAGCCAAAAACATCTATACCCGCGGTCGTTTTGACCAATGGCAAATCAAGTTAGGTGTCTATTTCTGGAAAAAATAAAACTCTAGCCTCTACACTTTACACTATACACCCAATGATACCCCGCGAAACCATAGATCGAATATTCTCCGCTGCCCGCATTGAAGATGTGGTAGGCGACTATGTGTCGCTCAAGAAACGCGGAGCCAATCTTATTGGTCTCTGCCCTTTCCACGATGAGAAGACGGGCTCCTTCACCGTCTCGCCCAGCAAAGGTATCTTCAAGTGTTTTGGTTGCGGCAAGGCAGGTCACTCCGTGGGATTTATCATGGAGATTGAGCAATGCTCCTATGTGGAAGCCATTCGCCAACTGGCAAAGAAATACCATATTGAGATAGAGGAGCGCGAACTCACCGCCGAAGAAAAGCAGAAGCAAGACGACCGCGAGTCGATGTTCGTGGTCAATGAGTTTGCCAACAAATGGTTTCACGAGCAACTATGGAACACTCCTGAGGGTACAGCCGTGGCGATGAGCTACCTGCGCCAACGCGGACTGCGGGAAGATATCATTCGCAAGTTTCAGATAGGTTACTCGCCCGAGAAAGCTGCCCTATGGGATGTGGCCAAGAAGAAAGGCTTCCAAGAGAAATACCTGCTCAACGATTCACAAAATGCGCCGTACATTGGCACAGGTGTCTGCGGAAAGAGCGAGAATGGCAAACTCTACGACCGCTTCCGCGGACGCGTGATGTTTCCTTTCTTGTCCGTCAGCGGCAAGGTGGTGGGCTTCTCGGGTCGCCTCATAGTGAAGAATGACAAGGTGGGTAAGTATGTCAATTCGCCCACCTCGCTCATCTACGAGAAGCACAACGAACTCTTCGGACTTTATCAAGCCAAACAAGCCATATCTAAGAATAACAACTGCTACCTCGTGGAGGGGCAGATGGATGTTATCCAACTGGTGCAATCGGGCATAGAGAATGTGGTAGCATCAGGTGGCACGGCGCTCACCATCAATCAAATACGTCTGATACACCGTTTCACAGAAAACATTATTCTGCTTTACGATGGCGACAAGGCGGGCATCAAAGCTGCATTGCGCGGTATAGATATGATGTTGGAGGAGGGTATCAATGTGCGCGTCATACTGCTGCCTGAAGGAGAAGACCCCGATAGCTTCGCTAAGAGCCACAACGCCTCCGATCTCAAAGAGTTCTTGGAGAATAACCAGCATGATTTCATCCGCTTTAAGACCCAACTGCTCATGGAAGAGGCGCAAAATGACCCCAGCAAACGCTCGGAGATGATTTTGCAAATCGTGCGCTCTATCGCTGTTATTCCAGATATTATCAAACGACAGGTGTATATCAAAGATACAGCCACGCTGCTGGCAATGCCCGAAGATGTACTGACGCGCAAAGTGAATGAGATACGCAAGAAGGAGACAGAAGAACGCAAGAAACGAAAAGAGACAGAGCAACGCCAAGCAGGCGACAGCCTGGCAGAAACGCAGCCAGACACTCCTGCTGTTACGACCACTATTGAGCAGCGCGAAGAGCAACAGCTCACGCACAAAGATCGCAATATTCTGAATCTCATACAAGTGCTCATACGCTATGGCGAGCGAGTACTCTACCAAACAGAAGACCAAATCATTACTGCGGGGGAATATATTATCACCGAGATGAAGAATGATAACATCGATATTGCTAACCCAGTATTTCAGCAGGTGATTGATGAATATATCGCCAACTACCAGGCACCTAATTTTGTGGCTTCTGTATTTTTCCAGCACCATCCAGACACGCAGATTAGCCAACTGGCAGTGGATATGATTGCCGATAAATACCAACTCAGCCGTATGTATAGCAAGCGGAGTATCTCCGAGAACATCGTTCAAGAGGTACAACAAGATGAGACAACCATTCTGCCCGAATTAGTACAGCGCCTGCTGTTGGAACTCAAATACACCGTTGTAGATGAGCGCATTGATAGCATGCAGCGTCTTCTCAAAGAAGCACAAGCCAATGACGATTGGCAACTCATCACGGCCATTCTCGAACAGCAACCCCAACTCATGGAGATCCGTCAGCAACTCTGCCGTGCACTCGGCAACCGTGTTATTGTCCGTTAATCTCTCTAAACACTCAACTCTAAACACGAAACAGTCATACACAATGCTCTTCGATTCTATCGTATATGGTCCTATCCGTTCGCGTCGTTTGGGCGTGTCATTGGGTATGAACCTCATGCCCACCACTGCCAAGCTCTGTACCTTTGATTGTGTGTATTGCGAATGTGGTTGGAATCAGCCCGTTTCACACCCCGCACTCCCCACCCGTCAAGAAGTACGCGAAGCCCTTGCCTCTCGCCTTGTCGCCTTATCGCCTAATAGCCTTGATGTCATCACTTTCAGCGGCAATGGCGAGCCTACTTTGCACCCAGATTTCTTGGGGATAATTCAAGATACATGTGCTTTGCGTGACCAGTATTGTCCAAAAGCCAAGATTTCGGTGCTCAGCAACTCTACCCAACTGGGCCGTCCAGACGTGGTGGAAGCCTTGCGCCTATGCGATAATCGTATCTTGAAACTAGACTCTGCCATCGATGCTACCATGCGCTTGATAGACAAACCTGTCAATCCCAACCTGACCGTTGAGCAGATTGCTGAGTGGCTATCGCTCTTTGATGGCGATTTCACGTTGCAGACCTGTTTCTTGCGCGGCGAATACATGGGGCAGATCATTGATAATACCACCAGCGAAGAACTCAATGCTTGGTACACTATGGTGGACCGATTACACCCCAAGCAGGTCATGATCTATGTCATTGACCGCGCTACGCCCCTGCAAACATTGTCCAAAGTACCTACTGCAGAGATGGAGGCGATTGCTGCACCGCTGCGCGCCAAAGGCATAGATGTCATTGTTAGCGCATGAAAATTCTGATTGCACCGCTCAACTGGGGACTGGGTCATGCCACCCGTTGTATCCCGCTTATCCGCCACTATCTGGCTGCTGGAAATGAAGTGGTGCTAGGCGGCGATGGAGAGAGCATAGCATTGCTTCGACAAACTTTCCCTGCATTGCGTGTGATAGACTTACCTTCGCTGGAGCTACGCTATACCGACAATGCCCAGCAACGTGGATTCTACTTGTGCGCCATACCTGCGCTTATTCGCTTCACACTAGCCGATTACTACTATCTTCGCCAGCAGTTGGCAATAGAGCATTTTGATATGGTGATCTCCGATAATCGTTTCGGACTGTTCTCCCGTGATACAAAGTGCGTGTATATAACGCATCAGCTCTATGTGCAACTCCCTAAGCGATTGAAAATATTCCAACCCCTCGCGCGCGCGTTGCACGCGTGTATATATAAAAGGTACAACGAGGTTTGGGTGCCCGACTATGCCGACCCAACCTGTAATCTGGCAGGTGCCTTAGCACATGGTGGCCGCTTTGACCGCTGCGCCAAGTACATCGGTCCACTATCGCGGTTTAGAAATCGGGAATCGGAAATCGGGAATCGGAAGTCGGGATATGCTATCCTTGCTATTCTCTCAGGTTTAGAACCACAGCGTACATATTTCGAACAGGAGCTTGTCAATCGCTTCAAGGAAAGCAACGAATCAGTCTTAATCGTGCGAGGTAAGATAGGTGGTCCTGCTACGGCTACGCAAATAGGTGCAGTAACGTTGGTACCGCATATGGGGGATGAGCAACTGGTGCCACTCATGCAGCAGGCAAAAAAAATAATCGTGCGTAGTGGCTACAGCACGATTATGGATTTAGCAGTTTTAGGAATGCTGCACAAAGCAGAGTTTCATCCTACTCCTGGTCAGAGCGAACAAGAATATTTAGCTCAGATACTCATGCATCGCCTGGGCAGCTTTTCTGCCGTCAGCCATAGCTAGGATAACGGTGGCACCACCTCGAACAATATCTCCGCCTGCAAACAGCATAGGCAACGACGATTGCATCTGATCGTTTACAACGATAGTTCCTTTCTTAGATATTTCCAATCCTTGCACCGTTGATGGAATCAATGGGTTTGGACTCACGCCCACGCTCACGATGACCAGATCTACAGGCAGCGTGACGGTCTTTCCCGCTAGGGCTACAGGACTACGACGTCCTGACTCATCGGGCTCGCCCAAGGTCATCACTTGCAGCACGGCTTCTGCTACACGTCCTTGTTCGTTGGCGTGGTATTCGATAGGATTATGCAGCGTCATAAACTCGACGCCTTCTTCTTTGGCATGGCGCACTTCTTCTACGCGGGCGGGCATCTCCTCCTCGCTACGGCGATAGACGATGATGGCACGTTCTGCTCCCAATCGTTTAGCAGTACGTACAGCATCCATTGCGGTATTACCACCACCTACTACCATCACAGTTTTAGCACGAAGCAAAGGTGTATCATTACCATTCTCAGCCGCTCCCATTAGGTTCACGCGTGTCAAGTATTCGTTGCAGGACATTACTCCATTTAGATTCTCACCAGGAATATTCATAAAACGTGGCAATCCTGCGCCGCTACCTACAAATATGCCTTCATACCCTTGCTCTTTTAGGTCATCTATGCTTATGGTTTTACCTACAATAGTATCACTCTGGAATTGTACACCCAAGCGTCGTAAACCATCTATCTCATGATCTACCACCTCATTGGGCAAACGAAACTCTGGAATACCATAGCGTAATACACCGCCTAACTTATGCAGTGCTTCAAACACCGTCACTTGGTATCCCAACTTAGCCATATCACCTGCAAATGCCAATCCAGCAGGACCACTACCTACTACCGCTATTTTGTTCGCTTCGCTCACGTTAACGGCTTCGCGTTGGTGGTTTGCTTCGCTCACGTTGGTGGCAGAAGCGTTAGCAGCAGTATAATCCGCCACAAAGCGCTCCAAATAGCCAATAGCCACAGGCTCGTGACCCATTTTCACGTGGATACATTGTGCCTCACATTGCTTCTCTTGTGGGCATACCCTGCCACAAATGGCTGGTAATGTGCTACTTTCATTGATAACTTCCGCAGCACCAAGTATATTGCCCAACTCAAGTTGCTTGATAAATCCTGGGATATTGATATTCACCGGGCAACCTTTCACACAAGTAGGATTTTTACAATCCAAGCAGCGATGTGCCTCTGTGATGGCTTGTTCAAAACTCAAACCTTGATTGACTTCTTTATACAAGGACTGAACACGCACTTCGGGTGCCAGTTCGGGCATCTTCACGCGTGGAATAGCAACTCTGTCTTTTGCTTTTCCTGTAAATGGTGCTACTATAATTGCATCTGTACTCTTTGTTTCCTCTTGTGTGCTATCTGACGATGGAACTACCTCTGCCTCAGCATGGTGTTGATATGCTTCGTATGCTCCCTTTTCTTCTACCGTGTATTGGCGGAGGCGCGAAAGCATCTCGTCAAAATCCACCGCATGGGCATCGAACTCAGGACCGTCCACGCAGACGAATTTCGTTTTGCCGTCAACCGTTACGCGGCATGCGCCGCACATACCTGTGCCGTCCACCATGATGGTGTTGAGACTGGCTTCGGTAGGGATATTGTATTTCTTGGTGGTCAGTGCCACAAACTTCATCATGATAGCAGGACCAATCGTGATACATTTGTCCACCTGTTCGCGTTGAATAACCTGCTCCACGCCCATGGTCACCAATCCCTTCTGACCTAACGAACCATCATCGGTCATGATAATCAGTTCATCCGATACTGCAGCCAACTGCTCTTGCAGAATGATGAGTTCCGCTGTGCGGGCAGCCAATACAGTGATAACGCGATTGCCTGCCTCCTTGAGGGCACGTGCGATAGGCAACATAGGTGCTGCACCTACGCCACCGCATGCACAGACCACTGTGCCGAAGTGCTTGATGGTGGTAGCTTTGCCCAATGGACCTACCAGGTTTGCCACTTCATCGCCCGCATTGAGTGCCACCAACTTGGTGCTACTCACGCCTATGCGCTGTACCACCAGTGTAATGGTGCCGCGTTCCGTGTCCGCATCCGCAATAGTGAGTGGCATACGTTCGCTATGTTCGTCCACGCGCACCATCACAAAGTGACCTGCGCGACGACTATTCGCAATCAGCGGAGCTTCTAATACAAGCTCCGCCACATTCTCAGAGAAGAATCGTTTTGATATAATCTTTGCCATACCTCTTCAGGCGCTCTGCGCCGATCTTCAGCCCTTTAGGGCGATCTAGCCTCATCTCCTCTCCTAATAGGGGGAGGTTGGGAGGGGGCTCTTTAAAAATACTTCACTTCCTCGCCCATGATACTCGTGAGCAGGTTATTTGCCAGACGGCTAGCGCCAAAGCGGAACGACTCATTATTGAGCCATTGCTCACCCAGAATCTCCTTGACTAAGGTATAGTGTTGCACAGCCTCGTCGGTGGTACTAACACCGCCCGCAGGCTTGTAGCATACTTTTTTTCCTGTCTTAGCGTGCCAATCCTTGATAGCATGGCACATGATATAGGTAGCTTCGGGTGTCGCATTCACGGCAATCTTGCCAGTCGACGTTTTGATAAAATCGGCACCTGCTGCCATTGCTAAGATACTAGCTTTGTAGATATTCTCAGCGGTCTTCAGTGCACCAGTTTCTAGAATTACTTTCAAGTGGGCATCACGAATGGCAGCTTTGATTTCGGAGATCTCGTCATATACCTCTTGGTAGTTACCTTCGAGGAATTTGCCAATAGAGATTACGATGTCAATCTCTGTGGCGCCTGCTGCCACTGCCATAGCGGCTTCTGCCACCTTCACCTCGATGAAGGTTTGCGATGCAGGGAATCCCGCAGCCACTGCGGCGATACCGATAGGCTCGGTCAGCACCTCGCGCGCTGTTTCCACCAGAGCGGGATACACGCACATAGCTGCCACGTTGGGTACGCCAGGGAAGTGACCATCAAAATCATTCACCTTTTGCGCCATTGTAGCCACTTTCTCGGTGGTGTCATCGCCATTGAGGGTGGTCAGATCTATCTGATGGAGGCATTGCATCCACACCTCGCGGGTGTTGTTTTCTGCCGTATGTTGTGCCAATATCTCAGCTGCATTCTTCTTTACTAACTCATCGGTGAGTACGCAGGGATATTCTGCAAATAATTTCTCAAACTTATCCATGATTTGTTGGTTTTAGTGTCGGGTGTAAAGTGTAGGGTGTAACGTGTAGAGTGTAAAGGCGGGGATTACTTCAATCGACCAATAATCGTGTCGTTGCCAGTGACAGCTTCGCCCACCTTCACGAAGATTTCTGTGTCTAGAGGCAGGTATATATCCACGCGCGAACCAAACTTAATGAATCCAAAGTGCTCGTTGCGTTGTGCACGGTGACCTGGTTTAGCGTAGGTCACGATGCGGCGTGCCATTGCACCCGCTATTTGGCGGACAGCCAATTGCACTTTAGATGCTGTTTCTATCACCACCAGCGAGCGTTCGTTTTCGGTACTTGATTTAGGCAACCAAGCTCCTTGGTGACGACCGTCTTGATGCTCAGACACCAATACTGTACCCTCAATAGGATACCAATTGGCATGCACATTAAATGGTGACATGAAAATGCTCACCTGTAAACGCTTTTCGTGGAAATACTCATTCTCCTCAGTTGGCTCTACCACTACGATTCGGCCGTCTGCAGGAGCAATAAGTAGATTGTCATCGCTGACCTCTACGATACGCGTTGGATTGCGAAAGAAATAGGTTACAAACACCAACAACGTAGCGGTCAAGAGCAGCGTGATAGCGCTTAACCATGTAGGCGTGTACATGAACATAGGTACATTGATCGCGAATATCAATAATGTTAGCATAGCTATCAGACTACGCCCCTCGCGGTGAATACGAATTCGTTTTTTTCTTTTCTTATTTCCCATATTTGTAGAATTGTTTAGCGGTTGTATAGAGTTGTGTAGAGTTGTGTAGAATGGTGTAGAATAGTGTAGATAAATTAAACCCATTGGTTATAAGGGACTTGACAGAGCATATCTACTGCTTGATCAAGACCTTGCTGTAGTTTTTTCTCAAACATCATTCTGAACATCATAGGTATATCTGCCTTGATGGTCAGTTTGATACGTGTATCTTGTTCAGCCACCTGCTTGAGTTGTATCCATAGATTGGCTTCCATGGGCAGGTTTTCCACGCCAAACTTGATGGTCTTGCATGGTTCTTTCTCCACGATGCGGATTGTGAATTTCTGTGCCAGTCCATCTATTTTCATACGTATGGCGTCGGTGGTTATTTCCAGTTCCTTTACTTTGTCTTTCGGAATGGCGTCTGTGAATCGTTGTAGGTTATTCAGATTGCTCAACACAGCGTACACCACCTGGTCGTTGTATGGAATCTGTCCGATTTTGCTTTCGTATTTAGCTGCCATAGTTTATTTCTCCCAATTAGCTGGGTTTAGTTGCCACTGTTGTATGATTTGTTTTTGTTCGTCGTCGATGAGTCCCATAGCTATTGCGTGTCGCAATACGGTCTCGATATTGGTCAGCGGCGTGAGTGTCACATCAATTTTCTCCAGTTTTTTTCTGGTCGTGCTAAAGCCATAATCGAATATGGTCACTACGCCCAGCACTTGGCAGCCATTGTTGCGTATGGCTTCTACGACTTTGATGATATTCTCGCCTGTATTAACTTGATTTTCTACGATAACAACGCTCTGTCGTGGTCTGAGGTCGCCTTCTATTTGGTTTTCCAGTCCATGATCTTTGGGTTGTGGGTGCACATACACAAATGGCAAGCTGAGTTGTTCAGCCACCAGTACGCCGTGTGCGATAGCATTGGTAGCGACACCAGCTATGATATCCACATCTGGATACATTTCTGCTATGACGCGAGCCAACTCCAATCGGATAAAGTCGCGCATTTTGGGGTAGGACAATACTTTTCTATCATCGCAATACATGGGAGAGTTCCAACCGTTTGACCAGACGAATGGGTTTTTGGGTTGAAATTTTATCGCTTTCAGTTGCAACAATCTGCGAGCTGCCATTTCTTGTAGAACTTTCATATATTAGAAGGTTTTGAATTGAAAATTTGGGCAAAGGTACAACAAAAAATGCATATGTGCAAGAAAAATGAGTGAAAATTTATTTTCACACGCATTTTTCTTGTGCATAGGCTTTCCAATAGGCGGCGTCTGAAGGTACAACTGTTTCGCAAAGCAATCATTGAGTCCGTGGATGAGATAAGACATCATATGAACAAATCCAGCTGTGCCCAGCAGCATGCAGACGTGATATATACCAAAACATTTCAATGACCTATAGACACCAACAACCACCCCTGCCATACGCAGCGGTGGTTATTTGGTGGATTGTCATTAGTAACTGAGTTACTAGATGTGCATTACTCTGGTTGACCAGGGGTTCCCGTTCCACCATGTATGTCAATGATTCCTCCCGATGGAGGACTACCTGCCATAATAGCGTTGGTACTTAAGAGCAGAACTGCTTTTGTCTCGGGTGTTTGATATATCTTTTTCATATTCATCATTGTTTATAATGTTTATTATTCCATTCGTTGTCCTTGTATGTTATACATTTCTTCTCCACGGATAATAATTAGCTGTCCGTCTTTTAGAACCTTTCTTACTTGGTTGGCAGGTTGCGTTTCTACCATTGGGATAGAAGTAGCTTCATTGTCTTGGAATACCACACGAGCACGGATTGGCAGTGGTGAAGTTGACTCGAAGTATGCACGAAGACCAAGAATCGTACGAGGATATGTTTCTGCACAATATAACGCATTATTTGACAGGAAGTATTCATCAGACTGATTCAATGTACCACCTGCATCTAATACAGGTACCATTGTTACAGTACCAGAGGTAACAGGTTTCAAAGACAAATCAATCGCTACACCTTCCATAGTGAAACCATCTTCTGCATCGTATCCACTGGCAGCGGTTTTAAGGATGTATGGCGTACCTGCTGTGATAGTGCTGACTGGGGTAAATTGCAAGTGAACTTCTTCTGCATTATATTCAACTACATTGTACAACGCATATACAGTAGCATTGCCAAATACATTGCGGATTTGCGTAGCATTCATATCAAATGGCAATGTCAGTGTCAAATACTTGTTAGGTCCGAAACTGCGGGTAACGTTGGCGATTACCTCTTTACCCTCGTATGGAGTAAGTGCGGTCGTATTGTTAGCAGTTTCATCTACAGTCACCTCTTCTACCACGCGGAAGATATGTTGACTTGCACCAGGCGTTGTCACCTCACCGCTATATGGCATAGCGTAGACTACCAGTTTATGATTAACGTCACCTACCACATACAGGTTATTGGCATAATCCCATGCAAAGTCGTTTTGTGTACGACCCACCGTACTCATATTAATAGAGCTCTCCTCGGTCAATACAGGTTTACCATCAGCATCTTTGCTAACGGCATAGACGATTGCCTTGAGTGCGCTATTAGTAGGATCACCTGCAATCACCACTTTGGTAAAGTCGCTATTGAAACGGAAACCTGCATTGTTGGTATTATGGCGAAGTTCTTTGTAATCTTCTACGCCCTCAGCAGTAAAGTGTACCAAACCAGGACATGTTTCAGTAGTTGTTGATCTATATTGAATATACCAAACGCCACCATCTTTATCATATTGTACTTGTGCGTTTGTAGCTGCAAGAAAGTAACTTTGACTAGAATTGGTTTTCCCATGTGGGAATGCTTTCGATGGAGCAGCATTCCATGTTATTGCTGTACCAAGGTTATATTCTGACACTCGAAATCCCTGATAATTAAAACCGTATGTGTCCGTATTGGCAGACAGCATCAATAGTTGCAAATCTGCACCTGAGCCACGCACATCAAAGCCCGCGTTAGGACCTGCTACGAAAGTAGCACCATTATAAAGGTCTTTTTTGGCATCTTGTGTCAGACCAGTAAACACCTTAGTCCAAGTATTCATATTATCTGGATTTACTTCCCAAAGCACATCACCGTTGGTATTGAGTGAGGTCACAAAGATACGACCGTCATCAGAGATACGAACTCGACGAGGTGCATATGCATATGCCTCCGGATCATCTGGCTTATCGGCACGTGTATTGGTAAAGGTATTGCCGCCATTGTAGCCAGGGTCGGTACCATTAGCTGCAGGAGTGAAGTCTGGATTAAACGCGTAGATACCTGCGCCATAGCCAGTACTCAAGTAACCATCTGTGTGTTTCACACTATGGCGACTTTCTGTTACAAGGATTCTACCAAAGGTTGTGTTCTTTGGGTTGTTATCAATATCGATAGATGTAGGGTAAAGCAAATCATAATTCGTTGCGCACTCGGCTACCTCTGTACGCTTATCCGATTTTGCAATCACATTCCATGTGAGCGCTTTATTTGATGGCAATTGAGCCAACTCGCCGTCCGTCAAAGTTATAGCATACGTATGCGCACCACGCGTAATACCAGTACTTGGTTTTCTGATGTATTCCACATCGCCATCGCTGAGGGTAATATATACCTCTTTGGCATCTGCATTCAATGTGTAATGGGTAGTGAATGTCTTAGCAGCTACATCCCATGTGGCACTCAAATTGTATGCGTATGGGTTCAATGCAGTAGCAACAGGAGCCTCATCCAACGTGATATGGAAGGTGTGCAACGTAGCATCGGTTATCAGTGTGACGGTCAGCGTATTGCCATCAGCTTTTACGGCTGTTGCAGCAGCGGTTGCGGATGCTGGAGTTGCCAATACACCATTCTTCAACCATTTAGCAGCACCTAAACCATTGGTAATATCCATCACGCGCACGCCTCCCACCTTACCACTAACATCTGCGTATGGAGCCACCATCAGGTGTTTGCCGTTGACGGTGAGATAAGTTACGCCGTTGTATGTCTGGCCAAGAGTACCTGCTGCCAGTTTTGTACCCTCTGCAACATACTCATTGGACTTTTCTGGATTAGGAATACTAATTTCAAATGGTTCCACTAAATTGCCATCTATAAAATAATTATAGTCACCAAATGGAGATGCATTCAATTCATAATTTTGACCAATAATATCGGTTTTTTTATCATCCTCTTTTGCTCCTAAAGATGCTGAGAGACGACCATCTTTTATAGTAAAGTGTGTATAACGGAATCCATTATCCTCTACATTAGCGGTGACACCCGTCATAAAAATAGTTGCATTGGTAGAATTTCCCTTGATAGCCATCGTATGACCTTGGATAGATCTAAACCATGAAGAAGAGTGTTGGGAACTGAACCATTCTTTGGGATTGCCAGCAAGGTCATCCCACTTGTAAATGCGCGTTGTACCACGCTTATATCCAGAATCTACTTTATCATCACCCGATTGACAAACAACCTTGTTACATGCCACCAACTTGCCGTCATCTGTAATAGCAATGTCTGAAATAGAGAGGTAGTCGCCAGCATTGTCAGGGTCGCGCGCTACAACACCTTTTTGCGAAATGGCTGTAGCCACACCATTGGTCACGCGGTAGATATGAGGTGTACCATCTGCTTCGTGCGTGAGAACGATAATATCCTCACCCAATTGAATAGCGCGTTTTACCACACCTACTATCTCCTCTGGAATCTCAATGGTAGTAGTCAGCGTATGGAGAGTAGCATCGGTTATGAGGGTAATGGTCAGCGTGTTACCATCTACTTGTACTGCCGTCGCAGTAGCTATGGCTGCTACAGGAGCATCCAAATTAACTGTGGCTTTCAGTTCTGCTGCATCCAAACCAGTGGTAATATCCAGCACTTTCACACCTGCTACATTGCCACTTCCGTCAGCGTAAGGAGCCACCATTAGGTGCATACCTCGAATAGTCAAATAGGTTGCGCCATTGTATTGAGCAGGTAAAGTAGCAGCATCCATACGACCAAGGACGGTCATATCCTCGCCATCACCATTTACTTGGAACTCAGAAGGTACACACTTGTTGGCATCTAACATAAATCGTTTTGCTCCAAGAGGAGAAGCTGACAATTGCATTTCCTCACCTATGTTATGCGTGTAGTAAACTGCGTTATTATTACTAAGTGTTGATCCTTGGCGAATTCGAGAGACACTATTACCATTAATCGTGAAATAATGCAAACGCAATGCTCCATCACCTTGTGCAGTAGTACCATTAACATTATAGTGTCGCGCGGTCACAAGTATATTACATGCAGTAGAGGAACCTGTCAATGCCATGGTGTAACCCATATCAGCACGATTAGAGTTAGCGGCAAATTGCTCAGTAAACCATTCTCTTGATCCGCCTGTCATATCATCCCAAATATAGAAACGGTTAATACCCTTCTTATAACCTGCATCGACTTGAGCATCTGTATTTTGACAACGAATATAATTACAAGCCACCAACTTGCCATCATCTGTCACAGCAATATCCGAGATTGAGAGGTAGTCGCCAGCATTGTCTGGATCGCGCGCTAAAACGCCTTCTTGCGAAATGATAGATACCTCACCATTGGTTACTCGGTAGATATGGGGTGTACCGTCTGCCTCGTGCGTGAGAACAATAATATCCTCACCCACTTGAATAGCGCGTTTTACCACACCTATTATCTCCTCTGGATGATCAGGAGTAGTCGTCAGTGTATGGAGAGTAGCATCGGTTACAAGGGTAATGGTCAACATATTGCCATCTGCTTTCACTGCGGTGGCAGCAGCCGTAGCAGCTACAGGAGTCGCCAAGTTGATAGTTTCTTTCAGTTCAGCAGCATTCAAACCGTTAGTAATATCCAATACTTTTACACCTGCTACATTGCCACTGGCATCAGCGTATGGAGCTACCATCATGTGATTTCCGTTAACGGTAAGATACGTAGCACCATTGTATTTCTTGCCGAGAGTACCCTCAGCCAATACAGCAGAAGCCGAATATGCATCACCTTTGCCAGCAGGAACAACAAACTCGGATGGCTCGCTCAACTCGCCTTCAAGATACCAATTACCTGTAGTAGCGGAAGCATTTAGTTCAAACTGCACACCTTGTGATGGCTCTTTATAGTATGCTGCTGTAGTATAAAGACCAAACGTAAAGTAACTATCACTTTTATACTCTCCACCGACAACTTTGTGTAAATCCATACGAACAGCACGATTGTTGTTATGCACAGCAGTTACCAAAATTTCTGCATTCTGAGATGTCCCCTTTAGGGCAAAAGTACGTCCCACATCAGCTACATTTGAATTTCCTGTAGTTTGAGTAGTAAACCACGTAGAAGGATCTCCTGCAATCTCATCCCAAATATAGAATCGGTTAATACCTTTCTTGTAACCAGTTTCTACTTGTACTTGACTATATTGACAACGAATATAATTACATGCAACCAGCTTGCCGTCTTCGGTTACCGCAATATCTGAGATAGAGAGGTAATCACCCAGATTGTCAGGGTCGCGAGCTACCACACCTGTTAGGGAAACGGCAGTAGCCTCACCATTGGTTACTCGGTAGATGTGGGGTGTTCCGTCCGCTTCGTGGGTGAGAACAACAACATGTTCACCATATTGAATGGCTCGTTTTACTACGCCAACCATGGGGGCTGCATAAGTTGCAACGGAGAACAAACTAATTGTAAAAGCAACTAATAATAGAGTTAGTTTTTTCATAATTACTGGGTATTTGATTATTACGGTATAAGTGTGTTATTGGAGTAGTCTTCCAAAATCGCACAAAGTTACAACAAAAATTATGAATACGCAAGATATTTATCAAATAAAGTGAAAAATATTATGAAAAACATGCATATTATTATATAAATCGTGTAAATTATTGTAATACAGACACCAACAACCACCCCTGCCGCTCGCAGAGGTGGTTGTTTGGTAAGAATGTAACGATGATGGATTAATCTCCTTCAAAGAAGGATCCTTCACCGTTGATAGGGATTCCTCCTCCAGATGGAGGACTTACACAGATAATAGATTGTGGTGCAACCGCAATGGTCTGTGTCTTTGGTTGATTATATACTTTCTTTTCCATATTCTATTGTTTTTTATCTAGAGGATATCCAAGAAGATTATTTTACCACAACAACTTTCTTTCCGTTGACGATATAGAAACCTGTGTTGGTAGTTTCAGTCATTTTGCGACCGAGCACATCGTAGGTTCCTTCCATTGCAGGTGCAATACCGTCCTCAGTAAGATTATCAAGACCTGTAGCCTCGTTTCCGCCTTGCACACCAAGTGCAACGCGACGACGACCAGGCATGAGAGCTGGTTCTACAGTAGAAATCTCATCCAACTTGAAGTAAGCGCGATTAGCCTGCAATCTACAATTGCCAAGGCACTTCTTGATTTCGTTATTGGACAACATATGATTACCCTCTAACACATTGCCTGCTGCTCCTGCATCACCATCTTCAATATTCGTAAATGTACCATACAAACCGTTATGGTTGCCTGCGCTGAGTGCTTCTTCGCCTTGGTAAAGCACTTTGATAAGGTTGCTTGTAGCCATGAAGATATATGGTTTGCCAGCCTCAAGTTCGGTAACCTCGTCCACAAATACGCGCATGGTTGATTTATTTATCCATGCTACTTCGTAGAAGATTGCGCCTGTCATATTGCTTGATCCATAAGGCAAGCAAATGGTACCATATCGACCATTGGTAACAGTGCGGGTGTAGAAGTGCTCAAGCCATTTAGCATAGAGCGTACCATTGGTATTTTCATCTACCGTAATAACTTCATCACCAGAGAAATCAGGAGCTGCATACCAACCATCGAATAGGTAGCCCTCTTTGTAAGGAGCGTTGAGTGTAACAGTGCTATTTGGATGTGTTGGATTAGGGAATGATTGATCCCAAGATGCTTGGTAGGTAATCAATTCACCTGCTCCTTCGTAAGAAGATGATGCTGGCCAATTTGAGTGAGCAGGAGAATGCAAGAAGAAAGCTGATAGTTCCTTGCGATAGAGATTCTCACTCCAAGTAGTGGTCAAACTTTGTGCATCACGGTTTGCCTCGAATACATCTTTCAACCAACCATATTTATCTACCATGGTGCTTTCTATCAAGGTAGTCAAGTTATTAGCCTCGTTAAAAGTAACGTTTTGTATGAAGCCTACTACAGTAGCTTCTTGACCTTTGGCTTCTTCTTCGGTCATCCAAGTGCCGTTGATGTTGTATAGAATCACACCATCTACTTTCTGCACCCAATCTTTAGATGTTCCATAAGTAGCATTATAGTCAGTTTCCAAATCGAGGCAAATATCGCCCTTATTTTCCCAACCATATTGATTGTATTGACCGCCATTGAGTTCGTAAGTAATTGCTCGTGGTGCTGGTATTTCCTCGAAGTTAGCAACGAGTTCTACATCTTCAGTAACGATAAAGGTGTAAGTAGCATTGGTAGAAACTTCTGCACCAGCTTTGGTCCAATTTACGAAGCGATAGCCAGCGTGTGGAGTTGCAGTCAAAGTTGCAGTTGCACCTTCGTAGTATGTACCACCGCCAGTTACAGAACCCATACTTGCGTCATTAGCAGTTGCTGTGACAGTATATTCTTGGAGGTCATCTCTTTGAATAGAAACTTTCCAAACGGCGGCAGCCTTTAATGGGCAGAATTGATAAATATATGCAGTGTATTCATCTACAACTTGTACATTGAGCCAGTTGCATGCATAGTTATTTGTAGCAGTCTTATCAACAGCATATAGGGTTTCATCAGAAAGGAACTTTTCATCAGTCATATTGTAGATATTCCACTCACTACTATAGTTAGATCCACCTGCATGGTATGCCCACAACTCCTTGCCACCTAATTCGAATGAGCAGCCACCGAGCGTACCCATTTTGATATTTGGAAGAGAGAATTTTTTGCACTCATTAGTATATACATTAATCCAATCGACTTGATTAGAACGAGCATGTGTTACTAAGTTGCCAAAGATATCTACCATTACATGATTTTGAGTGCCACCGCCATAAGTAGAACCACCTACTATATCTGTAGTTACATCAGCAGCAGTAGCTGCACCATTTGTAATTTTTAAACGATTGACAGCTTTTTTTCCGTTGCAATAGAAATATACATATCCACCGTCTGCGCTATAGATGTCACCTGATGCAGAGAAGAAATGACATGCTGCAGGATCTTTAAGAGTGAAGCTAACAGCTTTGCCTGTTGTACTACCTTTTTGATAAATCAAAATTGCGCTTGGTGTAGCATCTGCAAAAGTTTCGTTGAAGACAATCAAGTTACCTGCTTCGTCCACCGCTATTTGTTGACCTGTTCCTGAAGTAGCATAATCTACGGCAGCATCTGTATCATTAGTATATACCTTAATCTTTCCTTCTGTCTTGTTTTGCATATAAATTTTACCATACCAACCTACTGCTTGATAGCCATTGGCTGTTGCTGTAGGCACATTAGTATTCTCCCACATTTTCTCGATTTTGAAGGTAGGCTCTTCGGTATACTCTTTCACGAAGTATGCAGAAATAGCCTCGTTCTTGGTCATTGTGATGGTGCGTGGGTTCTCTGTAGAGCGGTCGCTCCAGTAGAGGAGTTTGTAGCCTTCTTTTGGAGTAGCGGTGAGGGTTGCTACTGTACCATGGGCGTATGTACCCGCTCCAGCAACTGTACCCTTGTTCTCATCGTTGGTTGGAGTAATGAGGGTATATTGTACAGGCTCGAAGTTCGCAGTAACAGTGATATCTCCATCAACAACAAGTTCTAATGGGTTGGTGGTAGAAGTCTCGCTGCCGTAAGTCCAATTTACAAACTTATGATGTGCAGCAGGAGATGCTTCAAGGGTTGCTGTTTCGCCTGCAACGTATTCGCCAGCACCAATTGCAGTACCCATAGCATTGTCATTAACCGCCACCTCTACAGTATAGATAGTTCCCAATTTGATTGCCTTAGAGGTAGGAGAAGGAACAAGGCTAGTGTTGGCTGTTTCGATAGGAAGTGCATATTGATACATACGCTCATCGGTAGCAGACATCACTATGATATTACCAGCATAGTCAAAGGCTATACCATCCACATGGATACCTTCGGTTGAACTTTGTGATAGCAACGAGATCGTCTGCCATGTGCTCAATGTTGGAACACCAGAGCCATCGTAAGTAGCTTTGAATACAGATACCTTAGCACCGCCACCATAAGCTACAAGACCATTATTCTCATCGATAGAGTAATACGCTACTTGACCTCTATAAGAAGCATTCTTGTAGGTTGTTCCACTCTTCGTATAAGTTTGTATAGGTAGCAAGCTAGCGTTGTTGTTTTGATCTATGTAATAGTCAGTTGCACCAGATGTATTGATGTGGAACAGATGATTGGAGCCATCTAAACTATTTCTGTGTTGTGCAACCCAGAAACCACCTTTGCCATCAGGTACAATAGCGTTATCCTTACTTGCAATCTCAATACTAGCAGGAGTAAACAATGTAGCTACGCCATCAATCACTTTGTAAACACGTCCTGTAGAACCAAGTGTGTTATCATAGTTAGCATTAGCCATTACGTACATTGCACCTGTTTCATCGAAGCAAACGGAGTTAGCATTTGTAATATCGCTTGCGCCGCTGATTACATTCTTTGCTGTGCCACCATCTGTAAGAATATTGGTTGCATCTGGGGTCAACTCGTAAATAGCAGTACCAGTCACACCTTCGTTGCTGTCGCTTGTGCGTACATAATACACATGTCCATTGGTCGGGTTAACCGCAACGCGGTGCATAGAATATCTACCATCTGCGCCTAATGCATCGCCGTTAGAAACAACGCCGCTCTTCAGACGGTTGTGCAATGGGTCCATCACTACGATACCATAGTTCTTGTCGGTATAATATGTACCACCTGCTTTAGGCAATGCGATATATATACGACCGAAGAAATCAGAAGCAGGATTGTTGTCTATCGCTACACCTTGAGGACGGTTAAATCCGTAGTTAGCTTTATCATTAGCTTTGGTCAAAAGGGTTAGTTTCTCCACTTGCTCACCTGTCAATTCTACTGCCCAAGTGACTATACCAGCCGCTGGCATTACAGACTTGCTAATAACCACTTCACTCTTTACACCCTTAACGATAGAACCTGCGATAGACTCTTCGTGGATTTGTGCTTTAGTATCGTCATTGTAGAGAATAACGCGTCCACTAGTAGCATTAGCGTTAGGGATAAACGATAGTGTATAAGTTTCATCGCCGTTATCTACTACGTCTAAGTTGTAAGCAAACACGCGAGCAGGAGCCACTTTGAAGATAGCTGTATATGCAGCCGCTCCGTTTACTGTAATAGTGCGTGGGTTGTCGGTATTATCATCACTCCACTTCTCGAATACATAACCACCTACAGGTGTTGCGGTCAAAGTAGCTGTAGAGCCCTCGTCGTAAGTGCCACCACCCGTTACTGAACCCATTTCGCCGTCATTAGCAGATACGGAAATGGTGTATTGAGGAATAGCCTCGAAGGTTGCGGTGAGGGTGATATTCTCGGTTACAGCGAATGAATATGTAGCTTCTGTTGAAACGATTTCTGCACCCTTAGTCCAGTTGACAAAGCGATGATGCTCTGCAGGAATTGCGGTGAGGGTCGCAGTTTCATTCTCCTTATACTCACCAGCACCTGTCACTGTACCCATAGCTGGGTCATTAACCGTTACTTCTACATTATATCTAACACCTAACTTGAGTGCTTTTGCCTTAGCGGCAGGAACGGTACAAGTGTTGTTGTCAGTAGGGAGAGTGTAGGCTACCAACTTCATAACATTGTTGTCCGTATTATTTCCATATTGTGTACCCGCACAAGCTATCAAGTTACCCGCATAGTCAAGCGACAGGGTTGTAATATATTGTAAACTTACTGGATAAGTCTTTGCTAATGTCAAAGCAGGCTTGTTATCTGTCCAAGTGATATTATATTCTAAGATTTCGCCAGCTTTTTGCAAATACAATACGGTATTGTCAGCATTTACCGCCAAACCAGCACCTTGTGACTTGTTGAGGTTTTGCATAAATTGAACCCCACCCTCTTTGTCAATAAAGGCTATCTCTGGTCGATCTGCATCGTTTGATTTGTTTTGGCTAATCCAAACACCTTTTTCGGTAGCTGCAAAAGCATTGTTACCAAAGTTGTAACTATCTTTTCCTGTTGCAGGATAGTTGATGTGCCATGTAGGTGCTGTGCTCCATTGCTTGAGTACTGTACCATCTTCTTGACCAATTTGGTACTTAACAATAGGTTGTTTGCCTGAATTGGCATTAGCACCAGTTCCATCCTCCATCATAGAATAGAGGACTGCATTTTTGCCTTCACCATATACACCTACACCAGATGTTGAGCTACCAAGTTCAGCACCTCCATTTGTAAACAAACCACTGCCTGCGCGTGTACCGTTATAGAATTGAGTACACTTTGTCAAATCCGCAGGATCAACCACAAATATACCTGATTCATCATCGGTATAGCCTGTCAAATAAACTGTTCCATCTGCACCTACTGCTGGACGTGAGTAGCCTGCTTTGTCCATGCCTAATTTATTAGCTTCAGTATTTAACGGAGCAAAATCTATATTATAAACATAGAATCCACTTTTAGATTTTGTGCTACGTCGATCTGCTACATATATGCGACCAAAATACTCAGATTCAGGGCTATTATCTACCGCAGCATGTCCTTTTGCAAAGCGATAATCAGCATCAGCAAATGTTTCGGCAAAGGCAGGGATGGAGTTGCCACTTAGTTGGATTGCCCAAGGAACATCTGCTTGGTTAGGTAGCTCTGTCTTATTAAGGGTAATAGAAGTAGCAGTGTGAGCAACAATAGCAGTAGTTATTGCATGTGTTTGTACGACAGCTGTTCCGTCTTCATTGTAAAGTAATAAATTACCACTTACTGCATTTGTATTTGGTTTGAATGAGAATGTGTAAGAATCTCCATTATCCGCTACATCCAAATCGTAAGCATATACGCGTGGATATGCTTGTGCAAATTCTGCGATATACTCTGCATCACCAGTTACCGTAATGGCGCGTGGATTGTCGGTGTTACCATCATTCCATTGAGTGAAGTAGTAGCCAGTCTTAGCTGTGGCTTTGAGTGATATGTTTGTACCAACATAGATATCAGCAGCACCACCTGTTACATAACCCATCGTATTATCAGCAGCATGAGCTGTGATGGTATATTTAGTATGCTCTTGGAAGTTGGCAGTAACAGTCATGTCGCTATTAACGGTAATGGTCAATGGGTTAGCGGTAGAAGTCTCGCTACCGTAAGTCCAATTCAAGAAATCATAGTGCGCTGCTGGAGTAGCGGTTAATGTAGCAGTTGTTCCCTCTACATAAGAACCATCGTTGCCTTCAATAGTACCTTCGCCTACTACATTGGTGGTCAAAGTATAGACATTAGCAACTATTTCTTCCACCTCAAATGCATATTTTGATGCACAAGGGGTAGAAACGGTACCGCTATAAGGCATTGCGTAGAAAGTAATAGTTTCTGCTGAACGGTTAGCGACATACAAGTTACCTGCATAGTCCCACTCCAAAGCTGTATGGTTACTACCTGAAGTAGAAATAGTATATTTGGAAGTTAATGCAATGTCACCATTATCTCTAGAGACAGAATAAATAGTAAGTTTCATAGTACCTGCTCCCACCACAGCCAATAGTTTTCCGTCTGGGCTAATAGCAATACCACCATTGCTTGTGCCGTTATGCGAAAGACCTGCGTTAAAGTTGTTGTAATCCATGCCCGAAGGAATGACATGGGCAATCGTTGGCTCTGTTGTTGCCGCTGTCGCACGGTGTTGGGTTAGCCACACACCATCGGTTAGATCGTAAGATATGTAAGCATTATCTGTTACTAATGATAGTGCTTTCTCTGTTGTTAAATCCGTTTTTGTGTATGTACGAGATGGACTTGAAGATGTCCATTGGGTAGCAGTTCCTAAATCATATTCCGTAATAGTACGATTCGTCGTGGATAGCATTACTAATTTAAGGTTTTCACCTGCTCCTTTTACGTCTATACCAATTGTTTTACCTTTGATAGACGTAAACACGTCCTTGAAGTTTGCATTTAGGTCGCTAGGGTTTACTTCCACAACAGGCGAAACTGTTGTAGGAGAAAAACGAGACAAGAATACACGACCATCATCCGATACGACTACACGACTAATATCATCGGAACCAAATGTAATACCACCAGTGAATTTTTTACCGCCAGTTGAGTTTGTTACAGGGGTTAGCCCTGCATCAAAAACATACAAACCTTTACCTTCGCTAGCATGGTAGGCAGCTCCACCAGTTGCGTCAGTGGTATAAATACGACCAAAATAAGGGCTTTCTGTAGAACGGTCAACACCAATTCCTCGAGGCAAACAATACTTGAGAGTTAAACCATCTTGAAGTGTTGGTTTTGTTACTATTGTTCCTTCTACCACCACTTTCCAAGTCAAAGACTTACCAGTAGGGAGGTCAAGGGTGGAAATCTCTACAGAGTGGCTACCTTTGGTTATGCCATCACAAGTAACGGTCTTAACCTCTTCTGCGCCGTCTAAGATAACCACGCTTACGCCTGTGGCAGGCGCATTGAGTGAATAATTAACGGTTAATGTGGTGCCATCTAGCGATGACGACAACCCATATGCATACGGATTCAACGCTGCAAACGATAGCGCGCTGAATAATGTTGCAACTAAAAATAATGTAAGTTTTTTCATAAAATATTTGGTATTAAATTATTTACAATATACAAAAAGCAGAACCCTTCGCAAAAAGGCTCTGCTATATCTAAAATATCGAATCTAAGCGGGTTTCTAAGGTGCTATAGCACAAATACCCCCCCCCTGTTTTTAAGGGCAGAAATCAAAGATTTTGCTAATGGTAATGTGAGGTGTGTTGTTATCATGGGTGGTTAACTAAGTGTGTGTTTTGAAACAAAAATACGCTTCGCTACAAAAATAATTAAAAATTAAATTATCATAAATTCCTTGTAATTAAATTAGTGTAAAATCCTCGTGCATTTCTACAAAATTGTTCGCGTGTCATATAAATACTTTTGCTTTAGCGCGCAAAATTACTGAAAATAAATGGAATACGCAAATTTTTGAGTAAAAAAGTTGCATTTTTTTGAAATAAGCCCTTGAAACTTCGCAAACGTTTTCATTTTTTTGCGCATTTTGGTCATCGCATAGGTTCGCTGCTAATGTTCCATTGAGGGCGTTTGAGTAGGGGGACACGTTATGCTTCTACTATACTACTATGCGCTATGGGGTATTCACAGGGTATTCACGGAGTATTCATGGAGTATTCATATGTATCGGGTATGTATCGGGTATGTGTCGGGTATGTATCGGGAATGCGTAGAAACAAGGTGCGAGTGGGTTATTCGACAAATTAGTTGAAAAACTATCAACAGAATAACCATATTAACAACAACGAAAACAACTTAAAACCAACAACTACTGCGCGCGCCAACATGCGCTTGCCAGGTTGGTTGGGAGCAGGGATCTGATGTCCCGCACGAAAGTTAGTGAAAATTGTTATGTATCAACCACGGAGAGACCATTTTACGCGGGGATATTTAAGACCACGGAATGACACAGAACAACACGGAAACAAGGATTTTGGTTTCTCCTTGCCCTACGGGCAGAAATCTTATAAATCTTGGACCCTCCCGACCTCCCTTCAAGGGAGGAGTCCATAGTTCTACGAAATAAATTGCCACCGCTCCTACGTCGCTGAATCTTCAGTAAAGCGCAGGAATAGAACAACCACGGAAAAACCATCTTCCGAGGGGATATTTAAGACCACGGAACCGCACGGAACAACACGGAAACGAGGATTTTGGTGTCTCCTTGCGCTAACGCGCAGAAATCTTATAAATCTTGGACCATCCCGACCTCCCTTCAAGGGAGGAGTCCATAGTTCTCCGAAATAAATTGCCACCGCTCCTACGTCGCTGAATCTTCAGTAAAACGCAGGAAGAGAACAACCACGGAAAAAACATTTTACGCGGGGATATTTAAGACCACGGAATTGCACGGAACGGCACGGAAGCGGAGATTTGGGTTTCTCCTTGCCCTGCGGGCAGAAATCTTATAAATCTTGGACCATCCCGACCTCCCTTCAAGGGAGGAGTCCATAGTTCTCCGAAATAAATTGCCACCGCTCCTACGTCGCTGAATCTTCAGTAAAACGCAGGAAGA
>JAXJWX010000065.1:0-119570 GCA_036307765.1 Paludibacteraceae bacterium
ATCTACTGTAGTGACATCTACAATTTGATAGAAGACAGAATCTGCTAGTTGGTTTTCGTTTAACTCTTTTAATTGACTGTAGTCAATACGAACTACCACCACGGTGTTAGTGGTCTTAGAATCGGCATATGAAGTACATCCGGTCGTTTGGTGATAGGTGGCTAATGGCAGAGGCGATGCGTACAAACAGATGTCATCCAACAAAAAGTCGTTACCCATACCACCTGTACCGAAGTTGTAAATTTGCACACGGGTCTCATCATAACTAATATCACTCTTGACAGGGAATACAACTTGTTGCCAACCTGTTCCTAAGTGATTGGTTTGTCCAACTTCACCTACATAATATATACCAACATCTTCCCAGTCTCCATATGTACCGTTGCTGTTTAATCTTCTACCTTGGATATTGCAGCGGAAAATAGGATTTACGGCATCACTGTTACTGCCAGAACGAGGATTCATAAGCCACATAGAGCAGTACATGATTTGGCCCGAACATATCTCAGCATCGGTGCTGATACTAGCAACCAATCCAGGCTCTTCTGTACCATCCACATACAAGGCATAACCATTGGATGCGCCTCCATGTTGCTCACCTTTACCCCATCCGTTGTTTCCACCACCTTGCATATAGTTAATCAAAGCATACTCTCCGTAGTATGGGATATCACCTTGACCACTATTTTGACGGTCGCAATCACTTAAATTAGGATAGTAAAAACCATAGGTGGCATCGCTCCATGGCAATCGCTTGCCTGAGTGTTGATTGGCTGAACTAGTTCCTAGAGCGGCAGCACCATAACTAAAATCGTTAAACGCTAGGATTTGATAATGTGATGCAATATTATCATATGATATAATCTCGTTTCCTGTTGTTTTTGTGTTCACCGGACCATGCGTAGCATTATCTACGTAACTTACTTGGAATTCTGCAATTAATAATTCATAGTCTAATCCACTAACGCTTTTAGGTAATCGCAGTTGGTATGTTGCGGTAGTTTCTGCAGTAGTTACAGCTGCTACTTGCAGGTAATCCTTCGTTCCATAAGCAGGAGTGTTTATCAGGGTGCCATTTTTGTACCACTGACAGCCTGTTGTTATACGCTGAGGTGTGCCGTTATTATAGAAGTAACAGCACTCGGTTACATGGTTTGCTTTTGATTGTAGATATCTAAACTCTGAGGATAATAGCAATACTTGGTTGGTAGGTACTGTGTATTTGTAAGTCTCTAGATATTTACCTGCTTGCGAGAGGGAACATAATTTATTAGCCATCTCTGATGCCGGTTTCAAATGGAATATTTGACGATAAGAGAGAGTTGGTTCAATGATTGTATCGTCGCCGATTGTATAGTCCGTATGGGCACTAACATCGCATGCCATAATATGCGCCTTTCCGTCTGTCCATCCCTTAAGAATAGGGTTGTTCGTGGCTAGATCGCCTTTGTTGTTTGTAGAGTACAATCCATATGAGTTACCATAGGTATTGTTAATATCTATATAGTTTGTATTGCCTGTTTTTGGTGCAGAAGTCCATGTGGTGCGGTCTGTTTCGTTTGCATTATATACAGGGTTACATCCTGTCTCATAGTCATACCATCTACGATACTTTCTGAAGGTGTTTTCTTGCAGACGCAATTCAATGTCTTGTCCTGCCAAATAATAAATGGTTTTATTTACCGTATGCACCTGCTGTTGGTATTCCCCAGAATGTGGGTTCTTTATTAGCGCATCTCCCGAGTGTCCTTTGTTAGGGACAAGTACTGTCTCTCCATCTTTAAATCGTTGGCTGATAGGTATTTCAATATATGCAGTGTGTTTGTCAGAAGCGTCGTTTGGATTAACATAGTTAAATACACCTGTCAAACGCGCATTACGCATGCTACCGGTTGTGTTTTCAGTAGCGGTCAATGTTATTTGACCATTGTTCAGTTCACTCACGGTTAACCATGTAGCAGCAGATTCATCATATGTATTCTTGGCACTAAAACTAGCAAACTCGTTAGTGGCAATAATGTTTTCTTCTGTGGCATAAGTATGTATGTCGTTGTTGGTATAGATATTTTCTGTTAATAAACCATACATATGTTTGATTACTTCACCATGTTGATGCTTGCAGGTGAAAGTAAAGGTTGCTTTGTCAGTCTCTCCGCCATCATTTAGGCCATCTTTTGAAAATATATAATTACCTTTGTCAGCAGTTATTACAAAATTAGGCAATATTTCACGATGATAAGATCTGCGCTTAACTGGAATATAGGACCGATATGTGGTTTCGTTAGCATCGCCTTCTTCTCGAAATGCAGCAACTAGGTTGTCTGTAAAATCAATCCAACTATCCTCACTCTGCAGCTCCATTGGACTACTGCCTACTGGAGTGATAGTTATAATCCATGTGTTGGTTTTAGAGTTGTTTTTTTCTGCAGATACAGTCAGTAATGTGCGATTTTTTATAGTCGCATCAGTATAGCTTGCACAACTATGCTGACCTTTCTTATCAAATGCAAAATTGATGTGAGAAATATTTGGTGTACCTGTTGTTGGATTGGCTGATAATCCTACAGTCTCCTTCGTGGTTGTGTTTAAACAGTCGTAATAGGTTGAATCTGATGTCGTTTTTATCGTGAATTCTCTAGTAATGCCTTGGGTTGCTGCCGAATCTTCGCTCACTGCCCAACCAAATTCCACATCACCCTTCTCAAATTCTCCTTTCAATCCACCTTTTACTTCAACACGAGTCCATTTTTCGATGGTGAGAGTTGTTCCACTAGTTCTATTAACTCCCCATCCATTATTGTAGCGCAAATATCGTCCATTAGTAGAGCCTCTCAAAGTAGCTGTAGTAACTGGAGAGGTAAACGCTTTAGATAACGAACATGCAGTGCGTTGGTTTTCGTTTTCCTGAAGAGAAAAACTGTTATTATAGTATCGAAGCCATCTACTAGTGCCTACATTTTGAAAGATGTATTGATTTCCTGTATTACCTTGTTTTGTGATGACCCACAAACAATTCGCAGTAAGATTAGACGATGGATTCGTTATCGTTCCGTTACCGTTATCTGCGAAATAATAACGAGTACTACCAGAAACCACACTAATCGTAATAATATCTTGCGCAAACAGCGATCCACTTCCACACACAAGCATCACCAGAGCGATTAATACCACTCTGCTACTATTCCTAGCCATCACACTATTAGACACAACGCGCGCACGCGAAACACTACCCAAACTCATAAAACAATTTGCGACTTTTTTCATATGTATAAAATAATTAAAGGCCTAACAATCCCAAACCTCACACACATTATTCAGCAACCTACTAGACTCTATTTAGTGATTAGTTAGTGATTAGTTAGTGATTACAATATGTTTACTTACTCCTTAAAAGCAATTTACGGTTTCGCCACAAGCGCACTACAGCATAAATACCTACCATCAACAGCATTGGCAACAATACATCACCTACTGGACTCGCAAAATCTGGATCCAACTCACCTGTAGGTGGTGTTTCGTAGTCTTCTCCGGGGAACGCAATTGAGCGACGCGGCGGTTGAACGCCAGAACCGTATGAGTTTAGCGTTACGTTATCCCGATGCATCCTCACAAACGAACCTACTCCCTTAGGAATAACATACTCATATACGCCACTGGTAGAGAAAGAACGAATCGTCTTATCAGATGTACGAACAGAGATAGGAGCAACTGTCGATGATGAGTGACTACTGAAACTGCTACCCAAACTGGTACTCACCACAAACGATGACGAGTGGTTGCTCGTCATGATACTCTTACTGCTTGTTAAAGCAGAAGAAGTGATAGGAGTATATGTAGCTGTTGGTTCAAACATTTTGGAAAATCCGAAATTCCGTGCAAAAGTACTGCTTTTTCCCTAAAACTATGTTTTACGGCAGCAAATAAGTGTTTCATTTTGGCAAAACATCACATTTCTTGTGAATTTTGCAACATTTTTTAAGAAATACATATTCGTATTGACACTAAATGTCTCCTTGCCCTAACGGGCAGAAATCTAAACTATCCCAACCAAAAACAAGGAGTGCGGTCGGTTAAGAAGACAACATAGACAACATTCCGCGGCAATCAAAAGCACCCCAAAAAGCAGGAGGCTTTTTCGGGGACCCCGCACTCCCTGCCGCGGCAAAGGATGAAAAAGCCACTTGTCAGAGGACAGGTGGCTTTTTTGAGGGGTATTCGACACATTTTTTTTAGGGAACTATATACATGTTGACACTGCAACCCCAAACGACAAGAATTATGTCAATCAACAACAATAACAACATTTCTTTTTCAACAACTTGCGCGGCAATCAACTCCCTGCCGCGCTCAAGGAATATCATGTAAGTGTCAACAGATATATACCCTTTTTTTATGTGATAGTACCCGATAACCGATTACTTCACAATAGCGCGGGTGTAGTGTTTGGAGTTGTCGCGGAGGGTGACTTCGGCGATATGTACACCTTGACCTACAGGTAATGATACTTGATTATAGAGCAGGTCGAGCGCCTTATGGGCAATGAGGCGACCCGTAATATCGTATATGGTTACCGACTGGATAATATCGTTGGAGCAGACTGTCATCTCGCCCGCTTGCTCGGAGTATGCCCAAACCATATTCTCTTGGTCTTGGACAGAAGGAATAGCTGTCTCGATGTTCTCGCCGTTGGAAGTGCGGTCGGGACCAACGATATAATAGCGATTCTCGTGGTTCTGAGGCGCAGGCAGGATGACGATCATACCGTCCATGATGCGGTAGCGTGTATCGGTAAAGGCGTCGTAGAAGTAGCACTCCTTGTCCCAGTTGGCAGAAAGGTGGAAAGCAAATGTGATACTATCGCTACGATAATTATCTTTTGCCAGCAATGCCACTGGAATTGAATCGATACTCTCACGTACATCCACCATCATTGGTACTTGCTCTGAAAGCGTGTACATATTTAGCGGGGTAACTACCACATTGCTCATCTCAACACCTGATGAGATAAACAAAGCATCTTCACCAATCTGATAACGATCACTGGCAGTAGGGCTAGCAGCTAGTATAGCGCGCGCAGAAGCTCTATCTGTATAGGCATATAGACTCATCGTCATGGGGCGGCTATATGGCACATCTGAAACAGATGACTGACGAGGAGCTACAGGTTGTGGTTCGCCTTTTTCTAACGACATAACATCTCTTGGCGATATTGTAAGGTGACTCGGCTTGAGGTTAATCGTTAGCGATTGGGAATTGCTATTGGTATGTAACATAACCGAAGTCATTGGTGGTAAGAAGCGTCCGTTGTCGTCAAGGGCTTGTGTAGATGCTCCCCATTGGTTGTCGGTGATATAGGAGTATGCGCCAGTCCAAGTGGTTCCATTATCCTCATGCAACTTCTTCATATCAATCAATGCCATCGTTGGGTTGCCAAAGAGGAAGGATTGGTTCGCCCCACTCACTTCATTCGTCAATGTGATTGACATGGCAAGATTTTCGCCTTCGCCTGTTGGCGTAAATGCCAAGCGTCCTGCATTGGTACGACTGAGTGGATCCGTTTTTTGAGTCGTTTCGTTGCCTTGCGTATCGTAGTAATAATATTCGGTATCTGGCTTTGGCAAACGAATCGTGAGCTCATGTTCACGTTGTGGATTACCAGGTCCGTATCCTCGCATGCTGAAGCCTTTGGCAGGTTCTAATTTTTGTGACAGGGCATTAGAGGTGACGAATGCTGCGCTCGCACTGACATTCACTCCGCCCTTATTCTCGTAGTGCTTTTCTACCGTTTGATTGTAGAATGCTTGGCTGAAAGCGTAGGCAGCATCGCGATGGCGCGTGCCTTGGAAGTTAGATACTACGAATGGATCCGACTCTTCTATCTTAGTGCCTGTGTCCCACATACCGTTATGTGGCACAAACATATCGCCCGAATACATATCTTGCAGCGGAGCAGAAACCGTGTTCCATGTGGCAGATGGGATAAGCATATCCACGAATGCTTGTTCGTACTGGAGCAAGTGTTGGTTGTGGATATGTGCACCTGGAGCAAAGTAAATCTTGCCGCAAGTAAATGGAGATGCATGCACATCCATTGGATAGTGATTGTGGTCGTGCACAAATGGATAGTGCTCGTATTCATCAATGGTTGGCAGTTTAACTCCTTCAGCTCGTGGTACATTACCAATAATCACTTCTGAACCTGCCATAGGTACATAACCTTCCGTTAGCTCATTTCGTTGTATCTTGCCATCGGGTTTACCTTCTGGTGTACCATTGCCAGAGTCATTCCATCCAATCCAGTTGCCATCGAGTCCCCAACCGTCATAGATACCAGTAGTAGGTGCCCATATTACGCGGTCTGGCAGGACTAACAGACGGAAATACACCGTACCTACGCGACAATTCTCAGCATTTCCACCGACATGTGTATTTCCTCCGTTGTCCGTAAAGCGCATACGCATCATATACGTCTTACCTATTTCAAAAGAGGTGGGAGCCGTCATTTGTTGTCCAGTGGTGGAATCTACAAAATGGATATTATCATCTAAGCTAGATAAGCTGAACTCTATTTTCGTGTTGTCTCCTACTGGGTTCTTTGTTGTCTCTGTATTGATGTCCGTAATCGGTATGGTGATTGTTTTGGTATTATCAGTCAGGGTGCTATGGAGTACGCGTACGGTAGGTATTTGGCGCTTTTGCGCATCGGTCTTGTCAGCATTTTTTACAGGCGCGATATTCAATACATGATCGGACGCGGCTGAAGCAACATGTACCCAAATAGGTTCAGTACAGTCTTGTAAGGCTACATTATAGCCTTGATATGTTGCTTTTGCCGTTCCATCAATAGGATATACCCAATAGCGAACCGTATCTTTCGAAGCGAGGTAGAAGGATGTGCTCGATTTGCGCAATTGTAACCAACCATTATCGTGCAAGTGCTTGATAATGGTGTAGTTGAATGGATCTGCAAACGCATAAGGGTCTAATGCTTCGAATTTATCTACTGTCAAGTTGGTATTGAGGGTATCTTGTCGGCGCAGGTCGTAGAGAATAGCGGTCTTGACTTGCGCACGCGTATAGCCATATTTATTCTTGAATTGGACTTCCGCTTGGCGCACTGCTTCTTGGTATTTTGATTCGTGGATTTTCGTATTAGCATATACACTATCAAACTCAAATCCTACTAACCAATCGGACAAGACTGCACCGCGCACTTTGTCTAGTTCGCCACCAGTGGTGATTGCCATTACGTTTTCAATGACTGAAGTGAGTGTGTAGTAATCATTCGCACAATTATCCAGCGAAAGCGGAATGAATCCCTTTTCTACCTCTTCTTGGTCTCCGTTGTGTAGGTCGAAGTGTGTAGCTTGCGTGGCATGGAGTGGGGTCTGTAAGTTACACTCTGGAGCTGCCAATTCTTCGGGTACATTGGCCATGCGGAGAGAGTAGTTGTAGCATTCACGTAAGTACTTGTTTTCGTTAATAGATTCCCCTAGAATAAGATTGCCGTTTTCATCTCTTTCTTTGGCATTTGGTACAATGTGCATGACATAGATTAGCCATTTGGATTGTCCTCTGGAATCCGTTGTCTTAATGTATGCTTTAGCATGTGTGCTTTTTTCCCCATTAGGGTCCACTTGCAGGCCAGTCTGCACTTGATCTACCAGATAATCTTTGAAGCCTTGTACGGTTTGGAAGATTAGTACGGTGTCTTTATTCTCTTCTTTTGCGGTCTTATTATATTCCACAGGGTCGAAGTCTTGGGTGGGGATACGCACCGAACCATATTCTTTAGCATCGCTATTCGCCTGATTGTCATGGAAGTAGGCGGATTCATCCTTGTTAGTATATTCTAGTTTGATAGGGTGTGCGGTGTCATCAGGATCGTATGCATTTTTCTCCTTGAAGATTTGATAGTACATATACTCGTCTCGTTCTCCCTGGAAATCGGTATAGTCAATACGCAGTACGACTGCTGTTGAAGACTCGGTGTTGGCATCCGATGAGCAGTTGGTTTGCGCTTGGTAAGAAGCCAGAGGTAGGCGTGAAACGAAAAGCGAGATATCATCCACCATAAAGTCGTTACCATTACCGCCGGTAGCAAAATTATAGAGCGATACGCGCGTTTCATCGTAACTCTTGTCGCTCAATACAGGGAACACGATTTGTTGCCAACCTGAATTTGCCTTCAATGTTCCCGCAAAATACACACTCACATCTTCCCATTCGCCCCACTTGTTATCAGCTTTTTTCTCACGTCCTTCTACATTAAATCGGAAGATTGGTGCCACACGACCATCATTGGTACTTGGATTAGGGTTGCATACCCATGCCGAACAATACAATGTTTGTCCAGCACAGATGACGGCATCGGTTGAGATACTAATCACGCGTCCCGGTTCCGTGGTACCATCCACGTATAGTGCATAACCATCAGCAGCACCACCATGTTGTTCTGCCTTCGCCCAATCCTTGTTAATCTTATTAATCAAGAAATATTCGCCGTAATACGGAATATGTTGATCCGCGCGATTCGAACTCGTTTTACCTAATATATTATAATCAACACCTGTTTGATCCGCATAGTCTCCTCCCTCCTTGGGGTAGTAGTAACCATAGGTACTTTGCTCCCATGGCAAGTGCTTGTTGAGTTGTTTAAGATTGGTTGTACCAGGCGCGGGGGATCCGAAACTGAAATCAATATGCTCCAATAATTGATAGTGCTCATTCATCTCGTGTATGGACATCAGTCCATTGCCTCCTACTGGACCACATGCACCATCTTGCACAATCGTGATTTCGAATCGAGCAATCAGAATATCGTGGTCTAATGGGTCACCCGTTTTACTTGTTTGTTCCTTAGGAACACGCAATTCGTAGATGACCTTGCCATCGTAATCTGCATCTACGCGCAAGAAGTCTTTGACCGTATAGTTTGGATTGGTGATAGTAGTCGTGCTAACAACATTACCATTCGCATCCAGGTTGGTGCGGTACCATTGGGCTTGCGCATCTTTGCCCACGCGCAGGAGGTTTTGCGCTTTATCAAAGAAGAAATAGCACAACTCCGATTCGTGGGAGTACTTGGCATAGCGATAGTTGGTCGCCAAGTGCATATCGGTTCCGCGCTCAGCCAAATAGGTATAATTTTCTAAGAATTGACCTGGATCCATATGCGATTTCTTACATAACTCTCTTGCCATTTCCTCTGCAGGCTTCATGTGGAAGAGTTGTCGGTAAGACAAAGTGGGTTCTTGGATGGAATCGCGTCTATCGCCAGTGTACCACACTTGATAGTCGGTATAGGCGCTTACATCACATGCTATTGTATGATAGGCGTTAGGGTCAATATCGCCTTCTTTTTTAGTAGGTGTATAATTCCATCCTTTCAGCACGGGTATAGCATTTGTATTTTCGCTATCGCGAGTGAGTGGTCCTCCTTTTGAGTCTCCACCACTATTGTCACCATTTTTATTGTTCGTACCATATAGTCCGCGAGATTCGCCATAAGCTGTGTTGATGGCTCGGAATGCAGTGCCATTACCTCCACGAGGAGATGTCACCCACGAAGTACGATGTGCATCTGTAGCATTCCAATACGGATCGCCACCATCACCAGTAGCGGAATCGTAGTCGTACCAACGCATATAGCCAAAGAAATTGGCTTCGGCTAATTGTAGTTGTATGTCTTGATTTGGTGTGTAGTAGATGGTGCGCTCTGTGGTGTGTACTTGTTGGCGATGCGTTATTGGGTCAAGGGTAGCATCTTCAGCAATACCTTTGTAGTGCTTGAACTTCATGTTTCCTACACCTTGCTTGCGTTGATTGATGATAGGCATGATAACGCCTGAGTGCTCGTGTGCTTGCCCATCCGAGCCCTTGGTCAAGGTGAATGTGCCATACAATCGCGCTCTACGGTAGACATCATTATTGGCATCTGCAACTACGGTGACGGAATTGCTGGTGATTGAACCGTCTTTGACGTGCAACCAGTCGACAGACGCAGTTGGGTCGTCCAATGTGGTACAGGTGAAATTTACTGTCAAGTCGTTATGTCCGTCGTTATCCACATCAAAATTTTGCAGTGGAATAGGGGTACGTGGATAGGTATATACTCGTTCTATCACTTGATTGTCCACATCATAGTAGGAGAGACCGTGTTGGTGGTAACCGTTGATTTGAATAATACGCTCGCCACCATCGCCATCAAAGGTGTAGGTCGAGGGGGAAACGGTAAACTCAAACTCAGGCAATTCCTCCGTGTGATAGGATTTGCGAATAATGCGCATCTGGTGCTTGTATGGTGTGTTGTTGTATGTCCACGTTGCTTCCAGATAGTCCACGTAGTTATCCCATGTTTCTACGGCACCATTATGCAGGCGCTTTAATCCCATCGGACTTTTTCCTAAGGCATTCAGTGTTATTTCCCATGCCAAATTATCTTTGGAGATACTTTCTCCTACTTCAAACGACATCATAGGGCGATTCGTTTCTTCTGCCGATGTATATCCACCAGGCGAAAGGGTGAGGGTGGAAGTGGTATTATCGTCAGAGTTGGAATTCCATTTGAACGTTGGGCTTATATGGTATGTCTCAATCAAATCACTCAAATCACGCTCCTCGGTAACCTCCAACAAAAGTTTTTTGTCGCTGCCATCTGTTCGCACACATGCTACATAGGTACTATCGCGAAGATCTACTACAAAGCGAATCTTCTTCGTTTGCACAATGCTGCCATTGGATACAGGTTGTTCAATGTCGTTTTCATCTTTGTAGGTGGGTTTTACTAAACTAAAATCGTATGCTTCAGGTGAGAAATATGCTCCAAAACCGATATTACCCCGCTTCTTCTCCCATTTTTCGATATAGATAGTTTGATTTACGCTTTGTTGTAACTTCCAAGCGCTTGAGGCAACGGTGAGATAGTATTTCTGAGTGTTATTGTTAGTAGTATAATTATAATACATTCTGGCAGCTTCATACTGACCTGCAGTACCAACAGGAGCATTCTGATTGTTAGGAACGTCTCCGTTAAATAATGAGGGATTGTCTTCTAATGCTAAATTCAAACTCACGGTGGGTCTCCACCAACTACCTGATGTTTCCTCTTTTACATACAAATAGTCCCCTGTCTCCACATGCTGAAACTGGTATTGACTTTTTGCATTTTTTCCGCTGCCTGTATATTTACACCCCACAATCTTCCATAGGGCATTATCATTTGGTTCGCCGTGTGCAATAATGGTAGTTCCGTTGTCATCTACCGAAAGGTAGGTGTTATTATCGGTGTCATTATAGCGAATGGTAACGGTATCGTTTAATTGCAAAAAGAAAGTACGATTGTCTTGCGCTTGCACAGTCAAGACACAAGCAAAACAAATGCACATCAAGAATAGAAGTCTTTTCATAAGGCTTTAGAAATTTTGCGGTTACGGAAAATCTTAGTTAGAATATAGGCACAAGCCATTGCCAGCATAGGCAATAGCATATCGCCCACTGGCAATAACTCACCCGTATAATCACCATCCTCACGACCAGAACCCGAGTCGGATGTAGTGTTCGTGCGCGGAAGAGCATTCGTGAGAGTGTTGCATTCTGCGATAGAGGTGTAATATTGTCCTATATCTTGTGATATGGAAACGAACGACCCAGTGCCTGTCGCTTCCAAATGCTCATATCCTATACCAGAGGTGGAAAAAGTGTGCACCTCTTTGTCGGAAGTTAATACGGTAAAGGGGGAGTTAGAGGCATTGGCATGGGTGTTCAGACTCCCGCTATTCGTACAACTTTCTCTAAAAGAGAATCCTTTATAAGAGTTACTATACGATACTTCGTTGTCAAACATGTTTTATAAATCAGAAAAACATGCAAAGTTACGAAAAATATCTGAGAATTGCAACTAAAACACCCCAACATGCGTTTTACCCCCCCCCATTTATTTTCATTTTGTAAAGTCAAAGTAGCAAAATAGGGTGTTTCATGCAAAGTTGGTTACACGGCGGACCACCGCCGTGCACAAAACAGCCAACAGGGGAGGTAGGAGGTGCTTCTATCATTTTAGTAGGCGCTTTGGGGTATTCGTGGGGTATACGCGGAGTATTCGTAGAGTATTCGTGGGATATACGTATGTATCGGGTATGTGTCGGGAATGTATCGGGTATGTATCGGGAATGTATAGAAAAATACGGGTAGGGAAAAATGAGGAAAAAATGAGATTTTTTAGCGAAAAAATTTGGTAGTGTCGGGGAAATTTAGTACCTTTGCAGGCAAAAGCGTGAAACGGGGTGAATATTAAGACAATTGGCGTCAATTGGGTTGTCAATTCTTGTCAATTCAAGGATGTTTTTTTGAAACAAAAATACGCCCTCTTGAGGGCTACAAAAATAAATAAAAATCAAGGAGATTATTTTGTTTGGGTTGAAAGGATGCGCAACGCGCATTAGCAACCCTAAACAAAATAAATATGCAAACTAAAATAGGGATAAAGACAACAGAGACAACTATTATAAAACAACAATATAAACAATTATGGCAAAGATTATTCTTGAGGCGCCTGTAGCGGCGGTGGCTGGAGCGATATCTAAACACCAGCAAGTGATTTATCGCATGCGCAATGGTCGTACCCATGCATACGTGATTGCACACCCTAATGAGCAACCACCATCGGAAACACAAAAACGCAACTCGTCGCTGTTTGGTCAAATCTCCAAACAAGCATACGCCGAAATGGCGGATATGGAGAAACGCGCCATATGGGAGAAAGAGTTCGCTGCATACACAAACAAGCATAATCCATCGTACAAACGACCCGCTGCCTCCAATGAACATTTGCCCTATTCATCGCGCCGCAAGCCAGTAATCACCACACTCTACGGGTATATATTCCATACACTATATACGAAAGCAAAAGAGGAGAAATAAATTATGTCAAAAATTACACCTTCTTCGCCATTTGCTTCGATTACGGGTAAGTTTATCCGCAATGAACGTATCTATATCCGTGCGAACAAACACACGGGACAACTATACGGCATAGGTATGGATCACCCCAATCGCGTGGAACAGCCCACCGAGGCACAACAACAAGCGCAAGCGCGCTTTCGTGACACGTGGAAAGAGGTGGACACGCAACTGGCTGACCCCACACAACGCGCTGAATATGAGCGGATTTTCCGCAAACACATAACAGAATCACGCAAACGAAAGAAACAGCCATGCGCATCGCTGCGTACGTTTGTGTTCCGATTGTTGTATCCCAAGAAATAAACACGGACTATCTGAAACAACAGCATGAATTTTACCTATCTGACATCTGTACTCTACCTCGTGATATTGGGCATACATGTGTTCATGCAATTGGCTGCTGCCTCCCTGATTTTCATCAGACACCATACCCCCGATAATCACAGGTGGTACTACATATTCATTTTCTTTGCCATTTCTGCCATTGCATCGTGCACAGAGATGATCATGACACTCGAAAATACCAACATACTGGACGCATACAAACTGTTTTCACCCATTATCTTCATACCAGGATTCTATATTTTCTTCCTGATCTGGTGCTATATTGCAGAATTGATACGCCCCCATTGGCTCACACTGAAACGAACAGCACTGATACTACTGCCCTCGGTGCTCGTTGCAATACCCATCATCGCACTAAGCGCATTGGGAGATATAACCAATATCTACAGCATCGAACAACTGAAAACACATATCTCGGAACCAAATGTGTATATCCGAATCGCATTTGTAGCCCTATTCATCCCTTATTGCATTGGGCTCATATACATGCGATACAAACACAAAAATATAGAAATACAAAAGTTTATCGACCTACTTACCGTTTGCCTCGTTCTGATGGTTTGCACCTATATAGTCAGTCGCTGCATGCAGATATTCGTAGGATATATCATCCACGAGGTCTTCTACCTGATAATCTCCGTATTCATCGTCTATGCGGAGCACTACGAACGACTGCATGTGCCATTGGAAAAAGTACGCGACTATTACGCAGCCGCCGAAACGCCCGAAAGCACGCAACAAACCATCAACCATGTGGCACAAAAACTGCAAGAACTGATGGACCAACCTGAGATATGGCAAGACCCCGAACTGACAGGAGATAAGATTGTACATGTCGTGGGAACCAACAGAACCTATATCCAATTGGCAGCCAAAGAGTTGGGCTTCGAAAGTTTGTCCGACATGCTACATCGCAGACGCATCGACTATATATGTCAATGTCTGTTGACCAACCCCAACTCCAATGTGCAAGACCTGTTCTACGACGCAGGCTATCGGTCGCGCGCTACAGCATGGCGACATTTCACGAAAATTGTAGGACATACGCCAACTGAATTTATAAAGATTGGGAAATTACCCCCCCCCGAAAGTCAATTATAAGTAACTATTATACAATTAGTTATACAATATACACCAAATTATTACAATGGAATGAGATAATAAATATAGGCACACCAATTTGCGTATATCATAGAAATATAGTAATTTTGCAGGCAAAATAAAAGAAATAGAGATGAAAGAAACCATTATTCTCGCAATAGAATCCAGCTGCGATGATACCTCGGCAGCAGTCCTCAAAGACGGCGTACTGCTGAGCAATGTCACCGCTTCGCAAGGCGTACACGAGGAGTTCGGAGGCGTTGTACCCGAACTTGCCAGTCGCGCACACCAACTGAATATCGTACCCGTAGTAGATGCCGCCCTCAAACGCGCAGGCGTGACGGCAGACCAACTGAGCGCGATTGCCTTCACACGCGGACCTGGGTTGTTGGGCAGTCTGCTTGTAGGCACCAGTTTTGCTAAGGGATTGGCATTGTCGCAAGGCATACCGCTGGTGGAGGTAAACCACCTGCAAGCGCATATATTGGCTCATTTCATTCGCACGGATATCGGAGATCGGGGATCGGATATCGGAGATCGGGGATCGGAGATCGGAGATCGGGGATCGGGGATCGGAGAGCGGGGGGCGGATACACCGAGTTTTCCGTTCTTGTGTCTGTTGGTGAGTGGGGGAAATAGTCAGATTGTGCTAGTGAAAGACCATTACACCATGGAGATTATCGGACAGACCATTGACGATGCGGCAGGCGAAGCATTCGATAAATGCGCGAAAATCATGGGACTGCCCTACCCCGGCGGACCATGGATAGACCGCCTTGCCAAAGAGGGCAATGCCGAGGCGTTTCAATTCAGCAAACCTCATATCCCCGACTACAACTACTCGTTCTCGGGACTGAAGACCTCGTTCCTCTATTTCCTGCGCGACCAACTGAAAGAAAACCCCGATTTCATCGAGGAAAATAAGGCGGATTTGTGCGCTTCGTTGCAGAAGACCATCATTGATATTCTTATCAATAAGCTCAAAAAAGCCGCCAAGGATCTGGGCATGAAGGAGATTGCCGTGGCAGGCGGCGTGAGCGCCAACAGCGGACTGCGCGATGCGCTGATTGACCTCGGAAAACGCCATCACTGGCAAGTGCATATCCCACCGTTTGCGTACACAACAGATAACGCGGCGATGGTGGCACAAGCGGGGTACTACAAGTACCTGAAGGGGGAGTTTTGCCCTGTGGACGCAGCGCCATACGCGAAGACGAGGATATAGGCGGGGCAAGTTAACAACAACATCAACAACATTGTTTCAACAACAATTCCGCTGGGGCACAACACACCCCAGCGGCAAGGGATAGCAATAAACAAAAATCAAACGAAATATAAAAATAGGCGAATGAAAGATTGGAAAAAACAGATTGCTCCGTACACGGACATTATATTGTTCGTGGTGGCGCTGCTGGCAGCGAACTTCTTTTGGAAATACACCGTGCTGGGCGACGAAGGAGGCGAGCAAGTCACATGGTTCGGACTCGACATCACCGCACCATTCGATTTTCTCGCTACACACATCGCCAATGCCGTCTATTGGACCGTACACCTCGTGCGCGACACCATACATCAACTGCCCAATAATATCCTGCGCTTTGACAGCGGTTCCAGCGTGCGCATCGTATGGAGCTGCACCGCACTAAAACAATCCTTCATTTGGCTGATTATCATGCTCGTAGCACGCGGTAAATGGCTGCGCAAATTGTGGTTTATCCCATTGGGCTTCGTCGCCATATACCTATTCAATATCCTGCGCATCGCACTCATTACCCTGATAATAGAACATCACCCCGAACTCTTCGAGATGATGCACACATATGTCTTCAAATACCTGTTCTACCTGATGCTCTTCGGCATGTGGGTGTGGTGGACAAATATCGGGAATCGGATATCGGGAATCGGAGATAAGGAACGTTAATCTTAGGAGTCGGGAGATACGACACCGAAATAATCTTGATAATGATCTATAAAACGCTGTACAACTTCTGGCAGTGAACCATAATACTCGCCACCCGAAGCATTGGCATGACCGCCACCGCCGAAAATATCCTTAGCAAACACATTCACAGGACGATTACCCTGACTGCGAAGCGAGATCTTAATCTTCGTCTTGCTTCCGCCCGCCAACGCCACTTCGGTAGGATTGACCTTGTCCTCGCGCATGAAACACGAATAGTGAATATCCTTAATCTGCAACGGCAAGTTCACAATACCCTCTGCATCACCTGACTGGAAATTGAAACGATACAACTCCTTGCGGCTCAGATATATAAGCGCCGTATGGCACTCTGGAAAAATGCGCATCTTCTGATACAAACAATAGCCCATCAAACGCATACGATCCGCCGAATAAGCATTGAAAACACGGTTGTAGATCTCGTCCTTATTCACGCCAAAAGACACCAATTCACCCACGATCTGGTACATCTCTGGATAATTGGAATTGAACGAGAAATTGCCCGTATCGGTCATCATGCCCGTATAGATGCAGGTGGCTATGTCAGAGGCGAAAGGCGAAGAGGCGAAAGGCGAAAGGCAAGAGATTAAGCGATAAACGAGTTCGCAGGTGGAGGGGGAAGAGGGATAAGACAATGTCAAATCGGGAAAATCGGATGGGTGGAGATGGTGGTCAATCATCATCTTGCGGCAAGTGAGCGTGAGCAACTTATCGCCCAACGAACCAATGCGCTTGGGCTCGTTGAAATCGGTGCAAATAACCAAATCCGCCTGCTCCAGCAGCGCGTCCGCCTCCGCACGGCGCGTCTCGTAAATAATATTCTCATCGGCCTTGGGCAACCAAGCCAAAAAATCGGGAAAAGCATTCGGCACAATCACCGACACATGCTTGCCCTGCGCCTCCAAGAAATGGCGCATCGCCAAGGACGAACCCATGGCATCGCCATCGGGCGACATGTGCGTGAGAATAACTATGTTATTCGACTGATTGATAAACTCTTGGGCGGTACGAATCTCCGCAGCAGAAAAAATAGGAGTAAGTGTTGCCATTGCCTTTCAAATAAAAATCCGCTACAAAAGTACTACTTTTTTTGCATATATCAAAATTTTTTTGTAATTTTGCGCGCTTTATGTGAATTAAGAATTTTGAATTAAGAATTTTGAATTAAAAAGAATAAAAAAACAATGAAAAAAGTAATTTTATCAATCATTTTGTTGGCAGGTGCCATGATGGGCTTCGCCCAAGAAGACAAAGTGCTTATGACCATCAACGGTGAGCCCGTGATGCTGTCAGAGTTCTTGTACATCTACGAGAAAAACAACCAAGAGAGCAGTCTGGAAAAGAAATCCATGGAAGAATACCTGGATCTATTCATTAACTTCAAACTCAAAGTGGCAGAAGCTATCGCACAAGGCGTGGACACCACCGAGGCCTTTAAGAAAGAGTTGGCAGGCTATCGCGCGCAGGCGACACCTAAATACATGCAAGATAACGAGGCTATTGACAGCTTGGTGCAACTCAGCTACAACCGTCAAGCCAACGTGCGCCGCGCAGCACACATAGCTATTCAGTGCCCAGCCAATGCCGATTCGGCTACCATAGCAGCTGCTGAAGCTAAAATTCAGTTGGCACGCGAACGCGTGACAACAGGCGTAGAAAAGAAAGTGAAACAAGGTCGCAAATGGGTGACCGTGCGCGAGCCAGAAGCCTTTGCTGACGTAGCACGCGAGATGACCGATGACCCAGCAGGCAAAGAGAACGGCGGAGAACTGGGTTGGATTCAAGTATTCCGCTTTGTCTATCCATTCGAGGAGGCCGTATATAACACCCCTGTTGGCGAAGTGACCGAAGTGTTCCGCAGCCCATACGGATTGCACATCGCATTGGTAGAGGAAGAACGTGCCTTCGAGGAAGTGCATGCAGCACACATCATGAAAATGATGCCTCGTGGCAGCGAAGGTATGGCCATTGATGCAAAAAAACAGATTGACAGCTTGTATCAAGTAGTATTGGCAGGTGCCGACTTTGCAGAGATAGCTACCGCACATTCCGATGACAAAGGCTCCGCAGTACGTGGAGGCGACCTTGGTTGGTTTGGCAGAGGTATGATGGTTCAACCATTCGAGAACATCACCTTTGATATGCAACCAGGCGAAATGAGCGAACCATTCCCAACACGCTTCGGCTGGCACTTTGTGAAACTCTACGAGAAACGCGGCATCCAACCATTGGACAGCATGCGTCAGCAACTGCTCAATCAAGTGAAACGCGACGTGCGCTATCAAGAAGCAGAGAAGAGTTTTATCAACAAAACACGCGCAGAATACAACTTGCCTGCCGAAATGAGCAACGATGAGGTAAAAGCATACGCCGATGCACACTTGGAGGAGAAGTATGCCGACTTGCGCAACTTGGTTCGCGAGTATCACGATGGTATCTTGCTATTCGATGTATCATTGCGCGAAGTATGGGACAAAGCCAACAAAGATACCGAAGGATTGGCAACATTCTTCAAAGCCAACAAGAAAAACTACACCTGGGAAACTCCTCGCTACAAAGGATATATCATCTACGCAAAGGATGAAAAAGTGGCTAAAGCCGCTAAGCAAATCATCAAGAGCGCCAATGCTGATTCGGTGATGAGCTATATCAACCAACGCGTGAACGTGGACAGCGTACAATACGTGCGCGTGGAGCGCGGTCTGTGGAAAGAAGGCAAAAATGCTGCTGTGGATAAATATGCCTTCAAGAACAAAACAGCAGAATACACCCCAACCGAAGAATTCCCTGTCGTGATTCCCGCAGGCAAAGTAATCAAAGCACCAGAAGAATACACCGATGTTCGTGGACAAGTAACAACCGACTACCAAGACCATCTGGAGAAGTTGTGGGTGAATACCCTGCACGATAAGTATCCTGTGGAGGTGAACGAGGAAGTGCTAAAAGCACTGAAGTAGTGTTTAGATGAAAATGTGGAAAGGCATAGCGGCTATGGTGGCACTGGTATTGATAAACATACTGGTGCACCAGTTCGTGGTGCGTTGGGATATGACCAACGACCGCCGCTATAGCATTGCCCCAGCCACTCGTGCCCTTATACACGATTTGGACGCTCCGTTGCAAGTCACTATCCTGCTGGATGGCGAACTGAATGCAGGTTTTCAACGGCTCCAACGCGCTACCATAGAAATGGTGGAGGAGTTGGAGGCGATTGGTGATAGGATATCGGATATCGGGTATCGGGTGTCGGCGGAGGATATTCCGCAAGGCATATCGCCCACCGTCATTCACGAGCGTACACACAAGGGACAAACGGCACAAACGACTGTTTACCCCTATGCACTGATGACCTACAAAGGCAAGACTGCCGTAGTAGAATTGCTGCGCAATAATCGTGGACTAAGCGGCGAAGAGAACTTGAATCATAGCATCGAGAACTTGGAGTTCGCTTTTGTGGAAGCCCTCTACACACTGACGCGCGAACAAGTGGATAAGATAGCCTTTTTGGAAGGACATGGTGAGTTGCCAGAAAAAGATGTCTATGACTTGAGCCAAGCCTTGTCGCGCTATTACCAGATTGACCGCGGCATCTTGGGTAGTGAAACAGGGGTGCTGGACGGCTATCGCGCAGTGATTATAGCCGACCCACAAGAACCCTTCTCGGAAAAAGATAAGTATATCCTGGATCAATACCTCATGCAAGGCGGACGTATATTGTGGGTGGTGAACGGAGTGCAGTTCTCCAACCGAACATTGTCGCAGAGCGGTATGACACCTATTATTCCATTGGACTTGAATATTTCAGATATGCTTTTCCGCTACGGAATACGCATCAACCCCGCATTAGTTCAGGATTTGCAATGTATGCCCGTGCCCGTGGATGTATCGGATAATGCACAACAACCCAATTGGCAACCCATGCCGTGGACATACGCACCACTGCTACTCACTTCGCAAGCGTCACCCATCACACGCAATATCATGCAAGTGAGCGCCACGATGGCTTCGTGCATTGACTTGGTAGGCGAAGAAGATGGATTGCACAAAACAACACTGCTCGCCACCTCAACCAACAGTAAGTTCACAACTTCGCCAGCAGAAGTAAACCTGAGTTTATTCAACGGAACGGAAGCCGACTTTAAATATGCTTTTATTCCAGTGGCAGCAAGCATAGAAGGCGTATTTACATCACTCTACGCTCATTTATTGCCACCAGAGGACCTACAATTGCATGCACCATTGCGCAAAAAGAGCGAACCAACCAAACAAATTGTTGTGGCGGCAGGTAGTACTATACGCAACGAGTGGCAACAAGGACAACCATTGCCCTTGGGATACGACCGCTATACACAAACGCAATTTGGCAATCGCGATTTCATGGTCAATGCTGTACTTCACCTGACCGACGACACAGGATGGATGTCACTACGCCAAAAGCAAATCACCCTACGACTTATCAACGATCAGCGCGCAAGAGAAGAACGCATCACAGCACAGATAATCAGTATCATTATGCCATTGACCCTATTGGCAATAGTGGGATTAGTCGTGGTGCTACAACGAAAAAAAAGATATACCAAATAACTATGACACAATTTTTGAAATATTGCCTATTGATATGCTTCTGCCTAGGAATACTACTCCCTATGCAAGCAGAGAATCCCCTTCTCCCCTATCCCACCGACACAATTGATGGGAGGATCTACTATCGCTATACCGTGGAGCGTAGCATAGGCTTATATCGCATCAGTGTGAACTTTGGTGTCTCTCAAGAAGAGATTCTAAAAACGAATCCTCATCTACAGCACCAGGGATTACGCTTCGGAGAAGAAATTTTGATACCAACTCAACAAACTGTTAGCCAAAAGAAAGAACACCGAAATCGTTTGGTGTTTGCGGCAGATAATAAACCTAAGAAAACCAACCAACCTAAGCAAAAGAAAATCCTCATCCAAAAGGACATCTCATTGGATTCGCTGCAACTGGTAGATACATTATCCCATGATGCCGTTCTGGCGGATTCGTTGTTGATCAATGACAGCACCGTGATTCGCTTGGCATTCCTATTGCCATTGCAAGCAGATGCCATCAAACGCGACAGGAATATGGACCGATTCTATGACTTCTACGCTGGCGCACTGATTGCCATCTATGAAGCACAAGCCAAAGGACAATTATTGGAAGTTTTTACCTACGATATTGGCAAAACAGCTAACCGAATCAAAGAATTGTTACAGCAAGACACCGTGCTTCGACATGTGGATGCCATCGTGGGTCCCGCATATAGTCAGCAAGTGGAAATGGTCATGGATTCACTGCAGCATGATAGCATCTGGCTCGTGATTCCATTCTTGTCGCGCGTGGAGGGTATAAACAATAATCCATACGCCATGAAGTTCAACCCATCCGAACTCATTGAGGCGGATACTGTGGCACGCTATCTTGCACAACGCAAAGATAGTATCCAATGCATACTGATTGAGACAAAAGAGGGCGAAGTGATTCCATCAGGCATCAAAGCTCTGCAGCAATCCCTGCAAGCGTACCAAGTGCCCACTACTACTATCTCACTCAAAGCCCTGTTGTCGGACTCCATAGAAGGAGCTTTCAGCACCGAACTGGAAAATCTTGTCTTGTTCAATACCGAGCGTTTTGTCAATCTGCAAACCGTCATGCCTCACCTGCTCAAAGCCTGTGGTACGTATCGCATCACCCTGTTTTCGCATTACTCATGGCAAAATGAGAAGATTATTTTACCTCAATTATACACATCCGTGTTTGCCCCATCGCCTGTGATACCAGATTCCTATAATCAACTCTTTGAGCAATATTTCAACCACGAACTGAGTTCCTATCAACCACGCTACGACCTCTTGGGCTACGACCTCACCAGTCAACTGCTGGACATGCTTCAGCAGCATAAACATACTACCCATGACACCATACCAAGTGAGGTGTGGAATGGCATTCAAGCGCGTATTCACTATCAGCCTACCGCAGCAGACGGAGGGTATGAAAATCATATCGTACATATCATACATCAATAATGCGCCAACGACATTTTATCATATTGCTTGTTTTGTTGCTCATAAGTAGCATAAGTATGGCTCAACCACGTCTGCGCCGTCCAGAGATGTATATAGGAGTGCATGCGGGTGTCATGGCATCTACGGTGACGTTTGTTCCCAATGTAGCAAAAATAGACATCATGCAGTCTCCACTAGCCTTCAATGGCGGACTGGTCTTCCGCTATGCAGGGCACAAAGTATGCGCTATTCAAACCGAAATCAACTATATGCCACGTGGATGGCATGAGACTATCGCTCTTGATAATGGCAACACAATAGATTATTATCGCACCCTGCATTATCTGGAGGTGCCACTGCTCATGCATTTGTATTTGGGCAAAGAGCGTTTTCGCGGATTTCTCAATCTGGGACCACAAATAGGCTATTGCTTCCGCGACGTGAGCACTGAATTACCAAGTAATGTGGCTTCACCCCAATATCAACCTCTGGACAATCCATTTGATTGGGGATTGGCAGGCGGATTGGGATGCTACTACCGCACAAAAAAGATAGGTATATTCCAACTTGAAGCACGATTTAACTTCAGCTTAGGAACCATCTACAGCAACCGCAAAGTGGACTACTTTAGCCAGTCTAACTCGATGAACTTGAGTGTGAACTTTGCATACATGTGGGAAATAAAAATCAAATAATAACTACTGAATTTCTAAACTACTATATAACATGGGAAAAATTATTTCATTGGCAAATCAAAAAGGTGGTGTAGGTAAGACCACTACCTCTATCAACTTGGCGGCTTCATTAGCATTAGAAGGCAAAAAGGTCCTTCTCATTGATGCCGACCCACAAGCCAACACATCATCGGGTTTAGGTATAGACATACGCGACCTTGAAAATACTATTTACGAGTGTCTGGTAGTCGGTATCGATCCCAAAACTGCTATTGCACATACGACATTACCTAACCTAGACCTCATTCCTTCGCACATTGACTTAGTGGGCGCAGAAATAGAAATGCTCAACATTGATGACCGAGAGAATTTGCTCAAGCGCGTATTAGCACCACTACGTCCCTTGTATGACTATATACTCATAGACTGCTCTCCTTCATTGGGTTTGATTACCATCAATGCGCTTACCGCTAGCGATAGTGTGATTATTCCTGTACAGTGCGAGTTCTTTGCACTAGAGGGTATTGCCAAACTGCTGAATACCATTAAGATCATCAAGTCAAACCTCAACCCATCACTGCGTATCGAAGGATTCTTGCTCACCATGTACGATGGTCGCTTACGTCTGTCTATGCAAGTACACGATGAGGTGCGCCGCCACTTCGGAGATCTGGTATTTAACACCGTTATTGCACGTAATGTGCGACTGAGCGAAGCCCCCAGTCATGGCATGTCCGTACTTGAATACGACAAACATAGTAGGGGAGCCAAAAACTATATCAACCTAGCTAAAGAACTTATCAGGAGGAATCAAGCATGAAAAAATCATTAGGATTAGGGCGCGGATTGGATGCGCTGATCGATACTACACATATTGCTACTGAGGGTTCTTCGACCATCAGTGAGATTGCGTTGGAAAAGATTTATCCCAATCCAGATCAGCCACGCCGCACTTTTGATGAAGAAGCACTCAGCGAATTGGCGCAATCCATCAAAGAACATGGCGTTATATCGCCTATCACACTGCGCAAAGATGCGAACAAACGCTATATGATTATCGCAGGTGAGCGTCGTTTTCGTGCCGCAAAGATGGCAGGTTTGGTTTCTATACCCGCTTATATCCGCACTGCCAAAGATGAGCAAGTGATGGAATGGGCACTCATTGAGAATATCCAACGCGAGGATCTTGACGCTATTGAGATTGCATTAGCCTATCAACGATTGATGGACGAATATAACCTAACTCAAGAGCGCATGTCAGAGCGCGTAGGCAAGAAACGTGCTACGGTGGCTAACTACCTTCGATTGCTCAAACTGCCCGCAGAAATACAACTCGGCATCAAAGAGAAGAAAATCGACATGGGGCATGCACGAGCTATCTTGGGTTCTACGTCACCAGAACAACAACTCAGCATATACAAACGTATTCTGCAAAATGGTCTATCTGTACGCAAAGTCGAAGAGTTGGTCAGTTCCATAAAACCTGATAAAAAAGAGAAAAAAGAAAAACTGACATACACTGCTCAGCAGCAATATCTCACTGATCGATTGGGCAAAGCAGCCAAGATTTCTGGTCAGAAAATCATTATTACCTTCCGTAACGAAGACGAATTAAATAGCATTATACAACGAATACATTGAAGCTAATTTTCTGCATATTATTGACCCTAATTATTATGCCATTACGGGCACAACAAGCGGAATTCAGGGTAGATGACAGCGAGTGGATGACTTCGGAGGAATTGAAGCAACAATCCACTGCCGACACATCTTCTGTTAGCCTTATTGACTCCGTTCCGCTTACCCAGAAAGAAATGGATCGATTGTTTTGGAAACCCAATCCTGGTCGTGCTGTCTGGTTAGGTGCTGTAGTTCCTGGATTAGGTCAAATCTACAATCGAAGTTATTGGAAACTCCCCATTGTCTATGGTGGATTCATGGGATGTATCTATGCTATCACTTGGACTAGCAACCAATATGACAGCTACAAAACGGCTTATCGCGATATCTATTATGACATGCAAAATGGTACACTGACCGACGATCCTATCAAATCATACAATGCTATCCTACCTGAAGGCTATACTATCAGTAGTATGGGTGGAGCTCAAACCTATCAAAATAGATTGAAAACCTGGCAAAATGCAGCACTCAGGCAACGAGACCTATCTATCTTGGTGACCGTGTTGGTCTATGCACTATCACTGGTTGATGCATATGTGGATGCTCAACTATTCGATTTTGACATATCCAATGATTTATCGCTAGATATTACACCACAACTCTATTACGACATGCATCACCAACGAACCGCCGAAGTGAAATTGGCAATACGATTTTAGATTAAGATGAAACAACTCCTTCATATAGTACTGCTCTGTGCGTTGAGTGCACCAATAATAGCTCAGGACTCTATTCCTGAGTGCCTACATGATTCCACTCCTGAAATCTCAAACATCTCCACACCAGATAGTTTGGTTGATTCGTCATTGGATAGTCTGGAACTACCTATCTTTTTCGATGAAGCATTGGCATGGTTGGATACAACAGAATGTACATCGGATACGCTGATTGCGGAATTACCCGACTCAATCTATAAATCCCGTTTGCAGGCATTGCCCTTTGTGATAGAGGTGCCTTATAACGAAGTGGTACGTCGTTATATATTGCGCTATGTGAAACATAGCCCTCGCCAACTCGCCAGTTTGCAACGCAAAGCAGAGTATTATTTTCCCATCTTTGAGGATATATTGGGTAAACATGAACTACCCTTTGAACTTTGCTATTTACCTGTGATAGAATCTGCACTCAATCCGCAAGCACGTTCGCATATGGGAGCCGTGGGTTTGTGGCAATTCATGCCTGCTACAGGTAAGAAATATGGATTGGAAGTCAACTCGCTCATTGACGAGCGCATGGATCCTATCCGCTCGACGGAAGCGGCATGTAAGTTCCTGAGTGCATTGTATAAAATTTTCAACGACTGGAACTTGGTGATTGCCGCCTATAACTGCGGTCCAGGCAATGTGAATAAAGCCATTCACCGTGCAGGAGGTAAACGCGATTTCTGGAGTATCTATCCTTTTTTACCAAAAGAAACGCGCGGATATTTGCCTATCTTCATCGCAGCATCGTATGCCATGAACTATGCCGATGTACACGGTATTTGTCCATCTACCGATAATCTCTATCCCATTACCGATACGATTATAACGACGGAGCGTCAGCACCTCAAGCAGATTGCTGCAAATTTAGATATTACCATTGAGGAATTGCGCCGATTGAATCCGCAATATGCCCGCGATATTATTCCTGGGGGAAAGGAGTATGCATTGTGTTTGCCTATCGCTATTTCAGGTTCGTATATTGACCAGCAGGACACCATCTTGGCATATCAAGCCAAAGAACTGATACACAACCGCCGTTCAGAGATTGACCTTATGCAAAAAACAGGATTGAATGGAGGCTATTCGGTGAACGGTGTCACCTATTATAAGATTAAAGAGGGCGACACGCTGGGCGGTATAGCGGCTAAGTTCCATGTGAGTGTCAAACGACTGAAGGCATTTAATGGACTGAATTCTGACTTCATACGCGCAGGCAAAACGCTCAAGATACCAAACGTATAATGGTAAGTGAGAAGATATATTATTCCATGACCGAAGCCCAAGACATGACGGGGCTTCCTGCTACCACATTGCGTTATTGGGAGAAGCATTTCGCTCAGTTGGATCCACGCAAGGATGGCCATGGTAATCGCTATTATACCATGGCGGATATTGAGCTGATTAAGCAGATTAAGTATTTGCGTGATGAGATGCATATCACGCGTATTGAGGCAATTCGCCAAGAACTCAAGCAAGGCAAACGCCAAGCCGACTTCCGTCAGCGTGCCGCCGAGATTCTTCAACGCGTCCGCGCCGAACTAGTAGAGATTAGGAGTAGGATATAGGTTGTTGGATATTGGAAATAGGATTATTCTCTCACGGTGATGTGGAAGCAGGCTTGTTTGTATTCGTACTTCACGTAGATACGTCCTGCACGCTGTTCGTTGAGAAGAACTTGACCTAAGACCAGTTTCAGATTATCTTGGTGCATGTACTCGCGCGTGCGCGTTACCTTATTAAATCGGAAGTACGCCAAGTCGAAAGTCGTGCCGTAATTGTGGCACGAATTAGTGGTAGCATTGATGTTACCACTTTTTTGTAGTTGCTTTATGTCCTCCTTCGTGCGGAGTACACTCGTGACATAAAACTGATAATGCGGCAAGCCATTGCGTTGCAGAATATCGGCAAACCCTTCGCCGATACGCTCCAGTTCCGCAGCCGCAGCAGGAACAAGGAAAGGGATGGAGTGCGTGAGTGAGTCCACAATATAGTTATCGTTGCTCTTGATCAGTTTTAGTTGACCTCGCATACGCACTGCCTCTTGGCGATTCTTCGGAGGGGTCGCCAGTCCTATGGCTTTGGCAGCTAACTCCTGCTTAGCTTGTGTATCATTGAACTTTTGCTTGTAGCTGAAAGTGCGACCAGGGTATGACACCATGGTGTCTTCGATGAGTTGAGTGTTTAGTGTTGAGTGTTTAGAGTCGCGATTGCCGCAGGCGGAGAAGACAAAGATTAGTCCTGCCAACAGCAGGACTAATCTTACTATATGTCGTGTAAATTCTCTAAACACTAAACCAATCAAATGCTCCACTCGAAGCCGTCTTTGGTATCTTTGATAGTGAATCCGAGCGCAGTCAGTTCGTTGCGAATCTTGTCGCTGGTAGCCCAATCCTTGTTGCGCTTCGCTTCGAGTCGCATATTGAGGAGCATGTCTATAGCACCTTTGTATGCAGACCCCCTCTCTCCCCCTTCGGAGGGGGAAGAAGCATCGAATTGCAGACCAAGGATGTCCATCGCATAGGTTTTCCATACGGCACGCAACTCCTCCAAGTCTGCCTCAGAGATCGTACCCTTACCGTCGAAGACAGTATTGATAGCACGAGCCGAATCAAACAAGTGCGAAATCACGATAGGCGAGTTGAGGTCATCGTCCATCGCCTCTTGGCAACGTTCGCGGAGGTTGCCGATCTCTACGGTAGAGGTAGCCGATGCTTTGATCTTCATCAATCGTTGGTATGCTTCGGTCAAACGACCTAATCCCTTTTCTGCTGCAACGAGGGCATCATTGGAAAAGTCCACCGTAGAACGATAGTGCGCTTGGAGAATGAAGAAGCGAATGGTCATGGGAGAGAATGGTTGCTCCAACAACTCATGATTGCCCGCAAAGAACTGCTCGAGGGTGATGAAGTTGTTGTAGCTCTTACCCATCTTTTTGCCCGCGATGGTGATCATATTGTTGTGCATCCAGTAGTGTACGCTATCATGCCCGAGCGCAGCGCAGCTCTGTGCGATCTCCGCCTCGTGGTGAGGGAACATGAGGTCCATACCACCGCCATGGATATCGAACTGCTCGCCGAGGTACTTGGTACCCATTGCAGAGCACTCCATATGCCAACCAGGGAAACCTTCGCTCCATGGGCTTGGCCAGTGCATGATATGCTCAGGTGCCGCCTTCTTCCACAAGGCAAAGTCAAAGCTATGCTTTTTCTCTTGTTGTCCGTCCAGCTCGCGCGTTTCCGTCACAATATCCTCCAAGTTACGACCCGACAACTTGCCATATGGATAATCCTTGGCATACTTCTCCACATCCATATACACGCTTCCGTTGCTCACATAGGCATAGCCCTTGTCCATGATCTTCTGCACAAATGCTATCTGCTCGATGATATGTCCGCTGGCATGTGGTTCGATAGATGGTGGCAACACGTTCAGCAGTTCCATATCCCTGTGGTAGCGATTGGTGAAATATTGTACCACCTCCATTGGTTCGAGCTGCTCAAGGCGAGCTTTTTTTGCTATCTTATCTTCGCCCTCATCGGCATCATGCTCCAAATGACCTACATCGGTGATGTTGCGCACATAGCGCACTTTGTAACCAAGGTGCATCAAATAACGATAGAGTAAATCAAAGGTGATAGCAGGGCGTGCATGTCCCAAGTGTGCATCGCCATACACGGTAGGACCGCAGACATACATGCCTACGTGTCCTTCGTGCAAGGGTTTGAAGTATTCTTTTTGTCTAGATAATGTATTATAAATCTGAAGCATTAGAGCAGTGATTTTGGATCGAGGTTATTCTTCTCAATGTCTTTGAAGTAGTTGTAGGTGCCCACTTTGAGTTCAGCACAAGCAGCTTCGTCTGCTACGATGATGCCATGTTGGTGCATTTGGAGGGCAGAGATGGTCCACATGTGTGAGATTGGCTCCTCAATAGCGTGTTGGAGAGCACGTGCTTTGTTGTGGCCATTTACCATAATGAGTACCTCTTTGGCATCCATAATAGTACCTACACCTACGGTGAGAGCTGTCTTAGGCACTTTGTTTACATCGTTGTCGAAGAAACGAGAGTTGGCAATGATAGTATCGGTGGTCAACTCTTTTTTGCGTGTGCGCGAAGTGAGTGAACTACCTGGCTCGTTGAATGCAATGTGTCCATCGGGACCAATACCGCCAAGGAAGAGCATGATACCGCCGTAGTTCTTGATTTTCTCTTCATAGCGAGCGCACTCAGCAGCCAAGTCTTCCGCGTTACCGTTGAGGATATTCACATTTTCAGGACGAATGTCAATATGTGAAAAGAAGTTCTTCCACATGAAAGTATGGTAACTCTCTGGGTGATCCTCTGGAATGCCCACATACTCGTCCATATTGAAGGTAACGACATTACGGAAACTAACTTTACCCTCTTGGTAAAGGCGAATAAGGTTGCGGTACATGCCGAGAGGTGAAGAACCTGTTGGCAGACCGAGAACGAAAGGAGTACCCTCTTTAGGAGCGAACTCGTTGATGCGTTTTGCTACATAGTTTGCTGCCCACTCTGAAAGTAGGTCATAGTTGGGTTGAACGATAAGTCTCATGGTGTTTATATAGTTAGTAGTTAATAATTAATCGTTAGTATTCTCTAATCTATTTTCTGAAGTACGACTGCGCTACGTGCAGGAAGGTAGAGTTGTAGCCATCCTTTATTAGCGGGTAGGTATCCTGTATCAGGCAGGGTGAAATGCTCCACTGTGTCATCCGACAGGCCGAATCCTGCAAACTCCTTGGCATCCGTGTTGAGTACTACTTTGTACTTGCCCGCAGGAACAGGAATACCATAACCCTCGAAGGACTTCACACCGTTCCAATTGAAGACAAACACCAAGTCGCCGCGTTGGTATGCTACTACTTGATCGCCCTCGTTGTCACAGAGTTTATCTTCCCATGGCAAGTGCACGCCATAACTATCCTTCACAGGTGTCAAGTGCTCGCGCAAGAGGTGTACCATCTTCTCGTCAAAGAGATTCAGGCAAGAGAAGAAGTAGCGTGGGCTATCCACCAAACTCCACTGACGGCGTGCATACTTGTGGCTCCAGCCATTACCTTGGCGTGGGAAATCAATCCATTCTGGGTGACCAAACTCATTGCCCATGAAAGTCAAGTAACCGCCATTGATTGTCGAAGCAGTAACGAGGCGAATCATCTTGTGCAGCGCGATACCGCGGTCCACCATATAGGTAGAGTGTCCTTTCTCGAAGTGCCAATACATATCCGCATCGCAGAGGCGGAAGATGATCGTCTTGTCGCCTACCAATGCTTGGTCATGGCTCTCTGCATAGGAGATGGTCTTCTCGTCTTGACGGCGGTTGGTCATCTCGTAGAAGATATGTCCTGCCTTCCAATCCTCGTCGCGCACCTCTTTGATATACTTAATCCAGAAATCTGGGATACCCATTGCCAATCGGTAGTCAAAGCCCATACCGCCATCCTTGATAGGATAAGCCAAGCCAGGCATTCCCGACATATCTTCGGCTATAGTAATGGCGTTCTTCTTCACCTCGTGGATGAGTTTGTTGGCTAGGGTGAGATAGCATATTGCATCGCCATCCTCGTTGCCGTTGTAGTAGCAAGAGTAGTCCACAAAATCCTCGCCAAGTCCGTGGCTTTGATACATCATTGAGGTCACACCATCGAAACGGAAACCATCGAAGTCATACTCTTCCATCCAATACTTGCAGTTGGAGAGCAAGAAATGCAACACTTCGTCCTTGCCATAGTTAAAACAGAGACTATCCCATGCTGGGTGCTCGCGTTTGGCGCCATCGTGGAAGTATTGATATGGAGTACCATCGAACATACCCAAACCTTCCAACTCATTCTTCACGGCATGCGAATGCACAATATCCATGATTACATCCATGCCATAGGCATGTGCATCTGCGATAAGGTGCTTGAGTTCTTCGGGGGTGCCTTGACGCGAAGAAACAGCAAAGAAGTTCGAAACGTGGTAACCAAAGCTGCCGTAGTAGGGGTGCTCCTGAATAGCCATAATCTGCAAGCAGTTGTAGCCCAATTTTGCAATACGAGGCAGTACATCGCGACGGAACTCATCGTAGGAGTTCACCTTCTCCTCCTCGCTGGACATACCGATATGGCATTCGTATATAAACAAAGGATCGCCTGCTTTGCGACGCTTCGCACCTTTCACTTTTAACTTTTCAGTTTTCACCTCTGCAGGTTCCCACACTTGTGCAGAGAAGAGTTTGGTTACAGGGTCTTGCACCACGCGGCGTGCATAACTGGGAATGCGCTCTCCGCATCCGCCTTGCCACTCCACGAGCAGTTTGTAGAGTTGCTCATGCTGGAGCATCTTCTCAGCCAGAGTAATCTCCCAAACACCATTCTCGGTGGGCTGCAAACGATATGCCTCGTCCTTTTGCCAGCCATTGCAGTCGCCGATGAGATAAATAGCAGTGGCATTAGGAGCCCACTCGCGCAGTACCCATTTCTTGCCCACCTTATGCAAACCAAAGAACATGTAGCCATTCGCCCAGTCGCTGAGTTTCTGACCGCCTGTCAGTTTTTTTTCTTGCGCGATGGCGTAGTTATAACGTCCTTCAATGGCCGAAGCATAAGGACGGAGATAAGAATCAGATTGTATCAGTTTTAATGTCTTCATTGTACAATAATTATCATACCAACATAAAATAGCGCGCAAAGGTACAAAAAATTTCTCACATACACAAGAAAAATCGGGTTTTCTTGCTTGTCTGCATTTTTTTTCGTACCTTTGCAGGCTCATTCATACAGACAAATGAAAAAACTTACTTTCATACTCCTGACCCTCCTCTTCGCCGCCAATACTTTTGCGGCGACCATCACTATTCCCGAGGAGGCAAAAGACTGGAATATCCCTGCCAATGCCATAGACGTGCTACAAGCTCGCGACATCTGCTCCAAGCTATCTGCTAACGCCACAACTGGCACCAAATACTATGTCATGGGCTATGTCAAAAAGATTGATTCCAACCACGCAAACAATGTCTCCAGATACGGCAACGCGTCCTTCTATATCGAGCAAGTCAAAGGTGCCAACTCCACCGACGACTTCTACGCCTACCGCGTGTATAGCATTGACGGAGAGCGGATTACCAACCCAAGCACCATTGCCGTGGGCGACTTCGTGGTACTCTATGGCGAGCTCACCAAGTACCAGAAGAACTCCTCTACCCCTATCTACGAGACACTTGACCGCGAGGCATACATTTGGAACTCCACCAATCCGCACCTCAGCGGCAGCGACACCCCTAGTAGTGACAATACCGACGAAACAAACGGCCTGATCACCATCACCAATCCCGACCTCTGGACCAATAGCGAGATGAGTCAGTTTGTGGGCAAAGAGGTGCAGTTCACTACCCCATTCTATGTGACCAACAACTCCAAAACAGGGCAACTCACCATTGCTCCTCGTCGCATCTTCAACCCTACAAATCAAGCACTTCCGCTCTCAACAGAATACTATTCTATCCTTTCGCTCAACGAGCAAGGTACCCTCACACTCACCAATGTCAGCGGCTATCATCGCATCGACGAACGCGTGCATAACCTCAAGGTCAAAGTCAACTCGTACAACAGCCTCAGTTTCATCTCAGGCGACTGGCGAGGCAACACCCGCGCAGAGATGGAGAAAGGCATTGACCTCAAAGCCATTGATGCACGCGGCGAACACACACTGCTGGTGTGCTGCATGAACTTGGAATATTACATCGTAGAAGCGTTCGACTCCTATGGTCCAGCTAACAATACCGAACACCAAGCGCAACGTGCCAAAGTGAGTCAAGCCCTAGCTAAAATCAATGCCGACATCTATGCCCTCGTGGAGATACAAACAGGGCAAGGAGCACTAGCCGAACTAGCAGCCGACCTGACCAAAAACACGGGCAGAAACTTCACCTATATCAACGATGGTAGTAGCATTGATGGGACCTTTACAAAGGCAGGATATATCTATTGCACGGACAAGGTCACCCCGCATGGCAACATGCAGCACAACGACACCTATTTTCAAAACCGCAAGAAAGTGCAAGGCTTCACCGAGAAAGCCAGCGGTGAGAAGTTCATCCTGTCCGTCAACCACTTCAAAGCCAAGAGCGGTAGCGGTTCGGGTGCCAACAAAGATCAAGGCGATGGACAAGGCTCCTACAACGCCGCACGCGTGCAAGAGGCCAACTCTATCCTCTCCAACTACTCATCCTACACCTACACTTTTGGCGACGAAGACTTCCTCATCGTGGGCGACCTTAACGCCTATGGCAAGGAAGATCCTATCACTACCCTTACCGATTGGGGGATGATTGACCTTCATCGCACGTTCCACGCAGACAGCAGCTATAGCTATGTATATCAAGGCACTTTGGGTTATCTCGACCATGCGCTCTGCAATAGCACGCTCTACCCTCAAGTGACCGGTATGACACCTTATCATATCAACGCACCTGAGAAAGATGCATACACCTACGATGGCTCGTCCAACGACGGAACGATGTTCCGCTGCAGCGACCACGACCCTATCCTGATCGGACTCAGATTGGGCAAAGATAACACCACCACCGACATCACTTCACCCACCTACGCTTTCTATTACAACCACGCTATCCGTGCCATTGAAAATGCGCAAGGTGGCACCTACACCATATATAATATAGATGGCACCATCGTGGCACAGGAGCACATCACCTCCGCCACACACACCCTCCCAAGCCTTGCGCAAGGGATATACATCCTCACGATACAACACAATAACCACAAACAATCCATTAAACTCCTGAACCCTTAGAACAGCAGCTCGCTGCGCTTAGAACTTTAGAACATTTTAAACTTTCTACAATATGAACAAACCATTTCTATTTTTCTTATCGCTTATGGCACTAACAGCATGTACCAAGCAACAGACTACCGGTATTCATCTCGAGAACCTCGACACCACCGTAGTCGCACAAAACGATTTCTACCAATACGCTTGCGGCGGATGGATGAAGAACAATCCACTCCCTAACGAGTACAGCCGTTTTGGCTCATTCGACAAACTTGGACTCCAAAACCTAGAGCAAGTCAACGGACTCATCGCAGACATCGCTGCCAAACAACATCCTATGGGCTCTATTCCACAGAAGATTGGCGATGTGTACAACCTGAGTATGGACATCGAACGTCGCAATGCAGAGGGCATCGCTCCTGTACTTCCTGTTCTCGCTGAACTAGACGCAGTGACCGACAAAGACCAATGGTCTGCTGTTCTTGGCAAAGCCATGGACTACGGATTATGGGCTATGTATGTAGACGCAGACGCTATGAACTCATCTATGAACATCCTCAACGAATACCAAGCAGGCTTCGCCCTCAGCGAAAAGAGCTACTACTTCGACCAAGACGAGCACACCGCTCACATCCGTGCCGAGTATCTCAAGCACATAGAGAAAATGTTCACACTCTTTGGCATCGACAACGCTGCCGAGAAAGCACAAACCGTGCTCCGCCTGGAGACTCGTCTAGCTGGTGCAGCACTCAGCAATGTAGAACTCCGTGACCCAGTTGCTAACTACAACAAGATGTCCATCGACGATCTCCAAGTGCTTGTGCCTCAAGTAGATTGGACCGCATACTTCGAAGGTCTCAACATCGCTCCAGATAGCCTCAGCGTAGGTCAAGTACGCCACCTCCAAGAGGCAGGCAAGATGCTTGCCGAGGAGTCACTCGAGGACATGAAAACCCTCTTCAAATGGCAAATCATCGACGGTAGTGCAGACTTCCTCACCGAGGAGATATTCATGCAAAACTTCGAGTTCTATGGTCGTACCCTCAGCGGTCGCCAAGAGCCTACTCCACAATGGAAACGTGCCGTAGCCATGGTCAACGGTACCCTCGGCGAAGCAGTAGGACAAATGTATGTAGAGAAGTACTTCCCTGAGGAGAACAAGACTCGCATGCTCGAACTCGTAGCTAACCTCCAAACAGCCCTTGGTCAACGCATCCAAGCTCTCGAGTGGATGTCCGACGAGACCAAGGCCAAAGCTATGGAGAAGCTCAATACCTTCACCGTGAAGATTGGTTATCCTGACAAATGGCGTGACTACACCGCTCTAGAGATTGACCCTACTCTCACATACTACGCTAATATCCAACGTGCGGCTAAGTTTGAGCAAGACTACTCACTTTCTTTCCTCGGCAAACCTGTGGATAAAGATAAATGGTTCATGACGCCACAAACCGTCAACGCGTACTACAACCCTGCTACCAACGAGATCTGTTTCCCTGCTGGTATTCTCCAATATCCATTCTTCGACATGAACGCAGACGACGCCTTCAACTATGGCGCTATCGGTGTGGTGATCGGACACGAGATGACCCACGGCTTCGATGACCAAGGCTCACAATTCGACAAGGATGGCAACCTCATCAACTGGTGGACAGAAGAAGATCGTGCACGCTTTGAGGAGCGCACCAAAGTGATGGAAGAGTACTTCAACGGCATTGAGGTAGCTCCTGGTACTTTCGCTAACGGCGCATTTACCTTGGGCGAGAACATCGCCGACCACGGAGGCTTACAAGTGGCTTATCTCGCCTTCCAAAACGCTCAAAAAGCAAAAGGTGATAAGGCAGTAGGTGATAAGGATGGTTTCACAGCGGAACAACGTTTCTTCTTGGCTTATTCCAATGTATGGGCAGGTAATATCCGTGATGAGGAGATTCTTCAACGCACTAAGAACGACCCTCACTCACTCGGTCGTTGGCGTGTGAACGGCGCTCTGCCACACATCAACGCTTGGTACGAAGCTTGGAATGTAACCGAGGAGTCACCTATGTATCTTGAACCACAAAAACGAGTTTCAATATGGTAAAACATGTAGTATTTTTTCGCCTCTTAGACGAGGCAGAGGGCAAGACAAAGTTGGAGAATGCCCAAATTATTCGTGACGGACTACTCGCACTCAAAGACAAGATTGATGTTCTTGTGGACGAAACAGTAGGAATCAATATCCCTAACGCCAAGAATACCGATCATGATATTTGCCTCACATGCACCTTCCGCACTTGGGAGGATTTGGATGCGTATGCCACCCACCCAGAGCATGTCAAGGTAGCGCAATATATCGGCAAGTGCAAAGCAGCGCGTAGCGCTGTGGATTACGAGGAGTAGCGCAGTTGGTAGCGCACCACGTTCGGGACGTGGGGGTCGGGCGTTCGAGTCGCCTCTCCTCGACAGCAAAAGCACCTTTCGGGGTGCTTTTGTTGTTATGGTAGGAGTTTACAAGTCCATCAAGGATCCACATCCACGAAAACGACAGTACCTTTGCAATCTGTCTGCTGCAAAAGCAGACGAATTTGTTCGCGCAACAGTTGTTTAGCACGTTGCACATTCGCACCTTGCTCCACACGCAAACGCAATTGACGGATATACTGATTCTGACGACGTGAAACCAATGGCGTAATCACACTAGACACACGATCGCCAAACACTCCTCTCAACGCCTGCATCAGCACACTACTGCTATGCTCCAGACGGTGCTCATCACGATGGCGCAACGTAATCATCATCAACCGATGAAATGGTGGAAAACAGAACATCTCACGTTCGCCAATCTGCTGCTGGTAAAGTCCCTTGAAGTCGTGCGCACATAGCATAGCATACAAGGGGTTCTTAGGGTCAAAAGTCTGAATCATCACCTCGCCCTGTTTGCCACTGCGCCCTGCACGCCCCGACACCTGCTCCAGCATCTGAAAGGCATGCTCAGCACTACGGTAGTCGGGCTGATTAACCAACGTATCAGCCTGCAAAACGACCACCAACGAGACATCATCAAAATGCAGTCCCTTCGTAACCATTTGTGTGCCAATGAGTATGTCCACTTCGTGGCGCGCGAAACGATCAATAATCTGCTGATAAGCATCCTTGCGCCGCGTAGTGTCCAAATCCATACGCTCCACGCGCGCATTCGGGAAAAGCCCCTGTATCTCCTCCTCCAAACGCTCGGTACCGAAGCCCTGCAATCGCCATTCAGAGCCGCATTTGGGGCAAATTCGGGTATTGGAGATGGGATAATGGACGCCCTCTGGGCTATTGGATATTGGCAATGGGCTATTGGATATTGAATGGGTATGACCGCAAGAGTGGCAGACAAGGGTGTTATTGCCCTTATGATAGGTCATACTAACATCGCAGTTCGGGCACTTAGGGACCTCGCCACAATTAGGACACTGCAAAAAGGGTGCATAGCCCCTGCGATTCTGGAACAAAATAACTTGTTTGCCTTTGGCAATCTCCTCGCGGATACGAAATACTACAGGATCGGCAAAATGACCATACATCTCCTTGCGGTGGTATTGGCGTTGCAAGTCCACCATCGTAATCTTGGGCAACTGCAAACCACGAAAACGCTCCGTCATCTCAACCAAACCATATTTCCCCGACAGAGCATTATGATAAGATTCTACAGAAGGTGTGGCTGTGCCCAAAAGTACCTTAGCGCCATGCCACTGCGCCATCATTATCGCCGATGAACGTGCATGGTAACGCGGAGCAGGGTCCTGCTGCTTGTAACTGGGTTCGTGCTCCTCATCCACAATGACCAGACCTAAGTTGGTGAACGGAAGAAATATCGCGGAGCGGGCACCGAGGATGAGATTTGGATATTGGATATTGGACGCTTCGCTATTGGATATTGGTAATAGGCTGGAGTATATCTCTGTGCGTTCGTCGCTACTGAAGCGCGAGTGATAAACCAACACCTGATTGCCAAAAACAGCTTGCAAGCGTTCGGTGAGTTGGGTAGTCAGGGCTATCTCTGGCACGAGATATAGCACCTGTTTGCCTTGCTTGAGCAGCTCGTCTATGAGATGAATATACACCTCAGTCTTTCCGCTGGACGTCACACCATGCAAGAGGGTTACGTTCTTTGTTTGCCAGCTTGCTCGTATTGATTCAACAGCCTTTGTCTGCTGATTATCAAGGGCATGTAGCGGCTGCATTTGACCCGTATATTGTCGCAATCGTGAGACGGGTCGCTCCTCCTCTAAAAATATTCCCTTGTCAATCATTGTACGCAACACCGCACTGCCTACCCCACTCGCCTCTAAGAGTACACGGCGCTCTACACCGTTATTATTCATACGCAGGAAACAACGCAAGAGTTGCTCTTGCGACTTAGCGCGGCGCAAACTATTAAGCGTTAGTTCTTGCTGGCGAGGATCTGCTATCGAAGGATGCAAATGGATATGCTGAGTCGTGCGGGCGGTATAGTTGTCGTCGATGATTCCCGCAGGCAATGCCGCAGCCATCACTTCGCCTAAAGTACACATGTAATACTCCGCCATCCATTGCCATAGGCGCAACTGATAAGCCGTAACAACGGGTTGAGTGTCAATAATATCCACCACATCTCGCACCTTGACTGAAGCGGGCAAGTCGCCCTGGTGAAGGCGATAAACGACACCCGTAATCGTCTTCTTGCCCAATGGCACCAACACGCGACACCCAATCAACGAGGTATCCGATATCCGCTCTCCGATACCCGATACTCGATACGTGTACACATCCGCTATTGCCAGCGGCAAAATAATATCAATCAATATGGCGTTGGACATTTCTGCTGCAAAGGTAGTAAAAATTTTGCATGTGTGCAAATTTTTTTGTTGGATATGGGGTAATGGGTATGGGGTATGGGCAAGAAAAAAAAGAGCGCGATATCACATCGAACTCTTTTTCCATTATGAAAAACACTATTTATTAAATAACACAATTACTTGCGCTTTGCGTTGCACATGTTCAAAAATATTTTTACAAAAACTGTGCCAAACTTTCAAAAACTAATGATAAAAAATGTTTTTATACATTTATTCATTCATTATAACCAGTTTATACCCTTTCCCGTGTACGCTGTAAATTTTAACGGGACTATCTTTACCTATATAATTACGAAGGTGATTGACATATACACTCAACGAGCGGGCATTGAAATAAGTATCGCTTCCCCAAAGACTCATCAAAATGCGATTACGCTCAACCAACTTGCCCATATTTTGGCAAAGAATCAACAACAATTCATTTTCACGCGTACTAAGATGCTTTCCATCCAATGTTTGGCGGACACTGTCAAAACGTTTGCCGTTTAATTCGAATTCAGTATCACTATTCTCCTTATGCATTCTACAGCGCCGTAGCACGGCCTCCATTTTGCAAACAAGGATATCCAACGAATAAGGCTTTAGTACATAGTCATCACATCCTAATTCGTAGCCGCGAATAATATCTTCACGGTCAATTTTAGCTGTCAGAAAAATGAACGGAACAAAATTATTATTATCACGTAAAGCTTTCAACAACTGCCAACCATTCATACGAGGCATCATGATGTCCGACAACAAAAGGTCGTAATGACTCTTATTAGCCATATTCCATCCCTCTTCGCCGTTATTAGCGGTTTCCACTACGTATCCCTTGCCACGTAAAAAATCGGCAAGAACAGTACTCAACGTAACGTCATCTTCAATAATCAATATATGTGTTGTCATAAAGCTAAATACTACTTTACCTTTACCAACACAAATACCGTGCCAAAAAGGTAAAAACAATCAAAAGAGAAAAAAGTTAAACAATAATTTGTAAGAACAAAAAAAAAGTTGTACCTTTGTATCAAAATTTTGCACCATGAAAGTATTGCTCATTTTTACAGGAGGTACAATCTCTATGGTTCGTGACTTGCATACTGGGGCTCTACATCCCGCAGATATGCAAACATTCAAGGCGTTTGTTCCCGAATTATTTGCAGGTGATATTCACGTGGATATGATACCTTTTGAGCCATTGCTTGATTCATCGGACTTGAATCCAGATAATTGGCTACAAATGGCACAAATGGTTTCTGACCACTATGATGCCTACGATGGTTTTGTCATTTTGCACGGTACCGACACGATGGCTTATTCGGCATCCGCGCTGAGTTTCATGCTGGATAACCTATGCAAACCTGTTGTATTTACTGGTAGCCAATTACCTGTGGGTGTTTTACGCTCTGATGCAAAAGAAAATCTGCTAACAGCCATAGAGATTGCAGGGGCATACGACCCCAATGGTCTGCCTATCGTGCCCGAAGTAACAGTATATATGGATGGTGAGTTATATCGAGGTAATCGTACTACCAAACGCAATGCAGAGCATTTCTCAGCCTTTAATTCGTACAATTATCCTGCACTTGCGCGGGCTGGAGTACATATCACCTACAACAAAAATCTAATACAAGCAGCAGGTAATCTAGCACGCGGATTGCACGTGTACAAGCGATTTGACACGCACGTAGCAATACTGAAGTTATTCCCTGGAATCACGGAATCGGTAGTATCTGCCATATTGGATATACCCGATTTGCGTGGCGTAGTATTAGAGACATTTGGTTCGGGCAATGCGCCTACTCACGAATGGCTGTACGAACACCTGCGTAATGCGGTAGAGCGCGGTGTGGTGATTGTGAATAAGACACAATGTAATACAGGTTCAGTGAGCATGGGACAATATGCTGTGAGTCTGAACTTGTTGAAAGCAGGGGTGATATCGGGTTATGACATCACCACCGAAGCGTTGCTAACCAAGATGATGCATGTATTGGGAGAGCACGGCGATGATCTAGCAAAAGTAAAGAACATGCTGTCGGTATCCCTATGTGGGGAGATGACAGTAGTTTAGTGTTTAATGTTTAGTGTTTAGAGTTTAAAGTTTAAAGGAAGGAGATATAATGAAAAATTTACAACCACAGGCTGTATGGAGCAATTTCCATAGCCTGACACAAATCCCCCGTCCATCGGGAAAGAAAGAAGAAGTATCTGCTTTTTTGGCAGAATTTGGTCGTTCATTGGGCTTGGAAACCATTGTTGATAGCATAGGCAATGTGATTATTCGCAAACCAGCCAGCGCAGGTTATGAAAATCACCCAGGCGTGATTCTTCAAGGCCATATGGACATGGTGCCACAAAAGAATAACGATACCATTTTTGACTTTGAGAAAGACCCTATCGAAGCATATATTGATGGCGAATGGGTAACAGCCAAAGGTACTACCTTAGGTGCTGACAATGGTATCGGCGTAGCCGCTGCGATGGCTATTTTGGCTGATAAGAACGCGGTGCACCCACCGTTGGAGATGTTGGTAACAGTAGATGAGGAGACTGGCATGTATGGTGCATTTGCATTGGAAGGTGGTATGCTGCAAGGTAAGACATTGCTCAATCTGGACTCTGAAGCCGAAGGCGAATTGTATGTAGGTTGTGCAGGTGGTGTGGACACTACCGCTAAGTTTGCCTACACGCCAGTAGAAGTGGAAGAAGGCGATGTAGCAGTGAAAGTGAGCATCACAGGTTGCAAGGGCGGTCACTCGGGTTGCGATATTCACTTGCAACGCGCTAATGCCAACAAACTGCTGTTCCGCTTCTTGAAAGAGGCAGTAGCGAATTACGAGGCACGTTTGGCAAGTGTAGAGGGTGGCAGTTTGCGCAACGCTATCCCACGCGAGGCATCAGCTATCATCACCGTACCTGCTGAAGGTGTGGAAGACATTATGGATTTGGTGGCAGAATGTGAAGACTTGTTTGTAGCAGAATATGACGGTGTAGAGGACAATATCCGCTTGACCGCAGAGGAGGTGGCATGTCCTGCAACCGAGTTACCAGAGGATGTACAAGACTTTTTGATTCATGCTATCACCGCTTGCCCTCATGGCGTATATCGCGTGATACCAGAAATGCCAGATGTGGTAGAGACCAGCAACAACCTAGCGATGTTGACCACCGCAGAGGACTGCGTGACTGTGATGTGCTTGACTCGTTCATCAGTAGAATCACGCAAGGAGGAGTTGCAGGAGATTATCCAATCCGTATTCGCCATGGCAGGTGCAGAAGTAGAGTTCTCGGGTTCGTATCCAGGATGGAAGCCAAACCTCAAGAGCCATATCTTGGACGTAATGAAGAGCACTTACCAAACCAACTATGGCATTGAGCCACGCGTGATTATTATCCACGCAGGATTGGAGTGCGGTATCATTGGAAGAAACTACCCTGGCATGGATATGATTTCGTTTGGTCCTACCATCAAGTATCCTCACTCACCCGATGAGCGCGTGAACATTGCGTCGGTGGAGAAGTTCTATGATTTCTTGCTTGCCACACTGAAAGCGTTGTGATGTCGTGGTATCAAAAAATAGGAGTCGTTTTTCTGTTGTGGATGTGCTGTGCAGTGTCAGTGGTAGCTGATACGCACAGCGCCGACACGCTCTATTACAGGTCGGATATACGCCACATACGTGATTCGCTGAAGCATAGCATGCGCGTGGCACGAGGTAACATGCATATGAACATTCGCAGCATGCGCGATTCTGTACGTCAGGATTTGCGTTCTATAGCTCGCAGATACCCTCATCAACTGCGCATTGGTTGGGGCGATCAGATGTTCGAATCCCTGGTATGGTACAATCAGTCACACCCTACGATTTACCCTGAATCATACATAGGAGAATACAACGAAGAATATCGCTATGTACAACACTGGTTTGCAGAATATCAGTATCGCGTTCGGTATTGGTTTAACGTAGGCATCATGGTAGATTATAGTGGTGTGATATGGGATAAGGTTCGTCGCAATGGCAGAGGCGAGGAGGTTGGGCGAGACAAGAACTGCGACTTCCATAACATAGCCATCATGCTCACTACACGATTCACATATATGCACTCCAAATATGTGTCGCTATATTCGGGACTAGGTGCAGGCGTGAATGTCAATACTGGTTCAGAAATAGACTATCGTGATCGAAAGACGGCATTAGCACCTGCATTAAGCCTCACAGTTCTAGGAATGAGTGTAGGTAACGAACGGTGGGTTGGTGCAGTGGAGTTTGGTGGATTATATTCGCTGATAAATATCAACGAAGTCTATTTGGCAGGTTCACGTATGTTTACCGCCTCGGTCGGTTGTAGATTTTAAAGAATAGATTAGAGAATATGAATCGCTATATCATTGTTGCATATCTGTTTTTTCTGTTGCTAACAGGATGTTATAAAGGCGAAGTGCGTTATGTCGATTTCGCAAATTTGGGCATGGCTGAAAACAGCACGTTTCGTGTGATAACACAAAAAACGACCGACCTGCAAGAACTAAGTAATGACCCCAATATGTTGGCATTATGGGGTGTTATAGACACGACGACAACACCATCAGCAAACGTGGCAGGCGTGACTAATCCTCAACGAGCCACATCTACATCCGTCGCGAATATCATGCAAGAATTGCTAGACTTTAGCAAAGCGGCTACGGCTATTGAGGTGAGTGGTGTGTATGAATCGGTGGACGTGGATAATAACCCTATCCTGCTGTCAGGCAAAGTGATTTTGCCTGCCAAAGGCCCCATCAAACGATACATACTCGTATCGCACTACACTATTGCCAGCAATAGAGAAGCTCCAAGTAATATCTTCTCGCTAGAAGGACTATTAGTTAAATTGGGCTATGCATTGATTATACCCGACTACATCGGATATGGTGTCACAGTGGATAAAGTACACCCGTATCTAGTGATGGAGCTCACGGCACGCAATGTGCTGGATATGTACTACGCTGTGGTACCATTTATGGAAAAAGCGGGTTGCGCCCCCGAACACGATGACATATACCTAATGGGCTATTCGCAAGGCGGTGCAACCACGATGGCAGTACAACACACGATAGAACACCACGATGAGCCGATTAAGATTAGACGTGTCTTTGCAGGTGGAGGCCCATATGACATCAAATATACCTATGACCAATTTGTGGAAACAGATTGGGCATCCTATCCATGCGCTGTGCCTATCATGATGCAGGGAATGGTGGTCGGAAACAAACTCAATTTGGACATGAGTAAACTGATGGCAAGGCATATCTATAGAAACTTGGACAAATGGGTAAATAGCAAACTCTACACCACGAACCAAATCAACGCACTGATTGGAACAAAAGTCACAAGCGAACTGCTTACCAAAGTGGGTAGAGACCGTACTAGCAAAGAGGTGTCGGAACTATATAAAGCCATGACAGAGAACTCTATCCTTACGTATTCATGGACACCAGAGGCACCTGTATTCATGTTTCACTCTATGGATGATGATGTGGTACCATTTGAGAATGCTATGCGTGCTAAGAGTAAGTGGAAAAATGCAAATATCCAATATAGTTTTGGTCATTATGGCAACCATCAGATAGGTTGTATTCGATTTATTTATACTGTACAAACCTTATTAGAAAACGACGAAAAAGAAGAAAATGGCAACTTTAGTTTCTAATATCCGTCGCCTATTGCCCATCGTTCTTTGCGCTGTATTGGCAGCATGTAACCCCAATGCTGTGGCTTATACTGAGGGCGTAGAGATTACGATTGATGTAGAGCAAGTATCGGCAGGCTTTGCACAAGTGCGTTTTTCCACTAATAAAGAGGCGTTTTACTTGATCAGTATCCAACCTACGAGAGAAGATATTGATCCACAAAAGATAGCCAAGACGTTTATGCTTTTATCGCTGGATAGCGCATATGCGGACTACCTCTATTGGCGCAATAAGCAGTTACAACAACATATACCTTTCGTAGCGGATTTTCCATCCCACTCGCTGCAATATGGTAATATTAAACACTTCTTCACGCTATTGCGCCCTAATACCGAGTATTGGGTATATGCTTTTGTAGTTGATCCAATAACGAATAAGCCCGCGGGCAAACTCTTCGTGGAAACTATTACCACAGATAGTACAAGTAGAATACCTGTTCAATTTGAGTATCGTATAGATGGCTATTGGGATTATATTTACCCGACAGATTCTATGGGCGAAATCATTTCTACCATCCCTTGGGTGGGTGAGACTATAGATAGTGTCAGTATTCGTGAGGGTGGTTGGAATAGTCCTGGTGAATACTTTTTTGAGCGCTTTAAGCATGTATATCATGAAGACTACGAGCGTATATTATATGGTATATATGCGCACGAGAATAATGGTGTCAGCGACGGCACTTCCGCTACCTATTTTAAAGAAGGTACTACCTATTACACCGCAATGGCGGCTCTTGATGCTCCGCTGAAATTTCCGTTACCGAGAAACATTTATAACATCTATCGCTTCACATGGATAGGCGAGACTACCGATACTGTTTTGGTGCCCCAGAATAGCCTTCCTGTAGGAGAGTGGTGATGTTAGGTGATGAGGTGATGAGGCTAAAGGCGAGAGGCGATAAGGCGATAAGGCGAGAGGCTCGGAAACAAAAAATGAGTTGGATATTCCAACTCATTTTTTATCTGTATCAATCCCCATTATCCATTACCAAATATCCATTACCCATTAGGCGGCACGCCGTCCAATCCCCACTACCCCACCGTCTCTTGCGCTTTGGCTTTCTCGTAGCAAGCACGGCAGAGCGGCTCATAGCTCTCGGTCTCTCCGAGGAGGACACGTTTGTCGCTGCTGACAGTACGGTGGCTGACATATGCCAAGTCGCCACAATGTACGCAGATAGCGTGGGTCTTGTACACATCATCGGCGATAGCCATCAATGCGGGCATTGGTCCGAAGGGTACGCCCTTGAAGTCCATGTCCAAGCCTGCACAAATGACACGAATGCCGCGGCGAGCAAGTTCGTTGGCTACCTCTACGATGCCCATGTCGAAGAACTGTGCTTCGTCGATACCGACAACATCCACATCGCTAGCCATGAGGAGGATGTTTTGGCTGCTATCCACGGGGGTAGATTGGATGGCGTTGCGGTCGTGGCTGACCACTTCGGCTTCGCTATAGCGCACGTCGATAGCGGGTTTGAAAATTTCCACTTTGAGTTTGGCAAACTGTGCGCGTTTCATACGGCGGATGAGTTCTTCGGTCTTTCCCGAGAACATACTTCCGCAAACTACTTCTATGCTGCCCTTGCGGAACTTAGGGCCTCGTGTTTCTAGTTCGTTATACATAGTTACTGGTATTGAAAAACAACTTTGGATTATTTGTATTAACAACAACTTAATTAAAAAAACAACTCAAACAACTTGCGCGGCAATCAACTCCCTGCCGCGGCAACGATATCTTGTACCATCATCTGGATGGTGGTATAGTGGTTGAATGTATTTTCGTTAAGTTCGTAGCAGATATCCACGGCGTTGCCGTTTTGGATATACTCTGCCATGTCGGCACGACCGAAGGCGATGCCAGTGATGGCATTCATGCGGTCGGTGACGTCCAAGCGCAAATGCTCACGCTCTTTGCCCACAGCACGCGTGTCACGGTGATTGATCAGTCGGCGCGACACAAACAGCGGACGCGGATTACCTGGACCAAAGGGTTCCAAGTGACGCAACACATTGTAGAATTGCTTGGTAATATCACCCAATTGCAATTCCGCCTCGATGTCCAATGTGGGTTGCAACTGATTGGACTGTATATGGGCTGCTACGTATGCCTCAAAACGCTGCTTAAACTCTGGCAAATCGTTGATATGCATGCTCAGTCCAGCGGCAAACTTATGTCCGCCGAAATTCGTTAGCAAATCGCTGCAAGAATCGATGGCTGTGTAAATATCGAATCCTCCTACCGAACGTGCAGAACCCGAGATGATGCCATCCTCGCCTGCGGTGAGAACGATAGTAGGACGGTAGTAGGTTTCTGTGAGACGCGATGCCACAATACCCACCACACCTTTGTGCCAATGAGGGGCATAGACTACGGTTGATCGGCGGTTAGCGAAGGCGGGGTCGTCTTGCAATTGTAGCAATGCCTCTTTGGTGGTTTCTGTGTCGCAGTCGCGGCGGTCATCGTTGTGTTGATTGACTTCTTCGGCCTGTTGGCGTGCAAAAATAGGGTCGTCGGTGAGCAATAGTTCTACGGCTGCGCGACCAGATTTCATGCGTCCACAAGCGTTGATGCGCGGACCAATTTTATATACAAGTTCGTTGATAGTAATCTCCTTGGCTTCGATGCCTGCCACTTGCATGATGGCGGATAAGCCCGTGAAAGGTGCTTTGTTGAGTTGCTGAATACCGAAGTGCGCCAAGATACGATTCTCGCCTGTGATAGGTACAATGTCCGAAGCGATAGACATCGCGAGCAACTGAGTGAGAGGCAACAAGGCGATGAGGCTATTAGGCGAAAGGCGAGAGGCGAGGTAGCGTTGCGTATATGCTTGCGCCAGTTTGAAACCGACACCGCAACCCGAAAGGTCTTTGTATGGGTAGGGGCAGTCATGGCGTTTCATATTGAGCACTGCTACAGCATTGGGTAACTCATCGCCAGGGGTATGGTGGTCGCATACGATGACGTCAATGCCTTTGCTGTTGGCGTATGCGATTTTCTCAACGGCTTTGATACCGCAGTCGAGGGTAATGATGAGTGTACATCCTTGTGCAGCTGCGTAGTCAATTCCCTGTTGCGATACGCCATAGCCTTCGGTATAGCGGTCGGGAATGTAATAATCGAGGTTAAAGGTTAGAGGCGAAAGGTTAGAGGCAAGGTTCTGAAGGAACCGATACATGAGTGCCACAGCGGTGGTGCCGTCCACGTCATAGTCGCCATAGATGAGGATTTTCTCGCCTTGTGTGATGGCTTGGTGCAATCGCTCCACAGCTTTGTCCATGTCCTTCATGAGGAACGGATCATGCAGATTGTCCAGCGATGGGCGCACAAAAGCGCGTGCCTCATCGGCGGTCCGTATGCCACGCACGACCAACATACGCGCGGCAGCGGAACTGATGTTCAGTTCGCGCTCCAACTGCTGTTGCAACTCCTGTTCCACCGCAGTCAAATGCCGTATGTTCCATTGGTAGGTCATTGTGTGTTTAGTGGACGCGCCTATAGCGCTACTGTTTAGCGTTTAGTGATGAGCCATTTACCCTCTTTTCGTCCGCCGATTCGTTCTAAAATTCCCATTTTTTTGAGGATAGATAGTTCTCGTTTGATGGTAATCTCTGATACTTGTATCTTTTGTATCATTTGTGAGATGGTTATTGTATCATCTTCACGAATCAAATCCAAGATAATTTGCTGTCTATCTGTTAGTTGTTTTGTATCATCTTTTGTATCATTTGCTTCAATCGAAGCATTGAACGCTGCTATTTCGGCAGATAGATTATGTTGATGGATACGCAACATAGTATCCACAAATATATCTTCGTTATCTTGTTCGCGGGTATCAATCAGGGCTTGGATATATTCTGCCTTTTGCTCTTTGAGTACCTTGACAGGAATGAGATTGTGCTCCCATTGCAGCATGTTCATCACCAGTCGTGCCATTCTGCCGTTTCCGTCTGCCCATGGATGAATAGTTACCAGTCTATAATGTGCTAAGAAACTCAGACGATAGGCGGACAACATGTCTGCCGCTGGGATTTGTTTTCGTTCGTTATTAAGCCATTGGCAGAACTCCTGTAATGCTTGTGGCACTTTAGCAAACGCCATGTATGAGCGTCCTCCAAACCCTGCGGTGACATTGAGCAATCGCAAGTCGCCTGACGCAGAGGAGAAGGTTCCTAAAGGTGTATTGTATGTGGAACCCGTATGCTCCATGAGGCAGGCAGAGAGATCGCATAACATTTTTACCGAATATGGTAAGTGTGCTTTGGCTTGTTCTTGGGCAATTTCGTATGCGTGCTTGAGGTCGAGGTTCATCATTTGTTCCTGCAGGGTGCGCCCTGGTGCAGTGATCCCCTCGTCAAAGAGCAATTGGTTTTCTATTTCGGTAACAGTAGAGCCCTCGATAGCGGTAGAGTGCGTGATGAGCGAGTACAAGTAAAATTTCTTGTAATCAATTTGTTCGGGAATCCCCAGACGGATATATTCTTGTATTATGGACAAGAAAGTGCTCATTACTCTACATTTTCGGCTGCAAAGGTACGAAAAAAAATGTAGAAAAGCAAGAAAAACGAATAAAAGTTTAGTTTTTGAAGAAAACAATATAAATAACTTGCGCCCCAATAAACTTTCTGGGGCGCAAAAGATATGATATTTTTGATAGTGTTTATCTCCTCATCCACGTGCGTCCGCTATTGGTAGAATAGTAGAGCCCTTTGTCGGTTTGAGCCAGAAGTTCCTTATCGTTGTTCATCAGGGAGAGGAACTTGCCACAAGAGGTGCCCGAGTAGCGGTTAATCCATGTGCGACCGCTACTGGTGGAGTAATACACGCCTTTGCTGGTGATGGCGATAAGCTCGCCGTTGTATATCACCATGTCGATGAAATCGCCGCAGGATGTGCCTGTATATCGACTAATCCATGTGCGTCCGCCGTTGGTGGAGTAGTCTATTTGGTTGGCTTTCTGTGGGTTGATGCGCACAATTTCGTTGGAGGTTTGCACCATTCGCGTGTTTTGTGCTTGTAGTGTCTGCCCACCAAAGAGCAACGCGAGCAGTAGGCAGCATGTGTAGAGAAATTTGGTTGTTTTCATGTGTTTGGATATTTTTCGGCAAAGTTACAAATAATTTTCCACCTACACAAGAGTATTTGTCATTTTTATAACTTTGGACGGGTTAGGCGGCTCCCGCAGTGCGGGCATTTGGGCAATGGCTCTGCAATGAAACCGCCTGCCGGAAACTCGTTGCCGCATTTGAGGCATTTGTGAAATTTTAACATAGGTATTTTTGTTATAACAACTCGTCTGCTTTGGCTTTAGCTCGTGCCTCAATCTCGGGTGTGATGGAGGATTTTACGATTTCATAAGCCGTAGTAAGGGCAGTTAGGTCGTCGGTGAAACCTATTACTGGAATCGTATCGGGAATAAAATCCAAAGGGAGAATAAGATAACCCAATGCGCCAATGATAGTCGCTTTGTATCGTAACGATACATCATCTGACTGTAGCACATAGTATAGCAGCAATGCCAAATAGAGTAAATCTTTGCCTGCATTTTTGATGATTGTCTTTATCTTTGACCAAAACTTTGACTCTGAATACTTAGACTGATAGTTTACCAGTTCCGTTTGGTTGAATTGTTGTGCCATAATAGATTATTGTTTTTAATGGTTACAAATCATTTTCTTTTGCAATAGTATATCTCCTGATGGTTGATGACTCATCTTGTATTGAAAGTTGGTGCTTAGGAGTATGAGACCAAAAACAAGATGTGCGATTATTTCAAATAGTTTTACGGCTAAGACAAGTCCCATCACATATAGACCTGCTACATAAACCGCCTTGAAACTGTCTCCATGCTGGAGCATAGCACCTAATCCTCCTACTGCAAAAAAGCATCCAATCATGAAGACCGTCAGCTTGGCTTGTGGGAAGAGATTAAACTTTGCTCTTGTTGTCTTGAGATAATCCTTGTTGATTAGGATTTGCTCTGCATGGTTTGCTGTCGCCTTGCGCAACTCGCTAAGAGAATGAATCTGAATCATAGTTAGTTTATTTTTGACTGATAGGTTTGTTTTGAATGTCAGCAAGACCTCTTCTTCCTAATTCGACGCCAGTTCCTAATGCGACGAGTGCGATGACTACTTTTATAATACCTTTTACCATAATTTTCCTCCTAATTAGAATTGTTAAACATGTACTTGAAAGGATTTAACCTTAATCAAAGATTGCGTCAATAAAGTCGGAGATATAGCCGCCCAATTTCTTTCCACCATTGTAGGCAGTTTTCGCACCCTCTTGTACAATGACAGCCAAATCCTCTGAAGGGATGGTGGGTAAATGTTTGGTTAGTTTCATTAATTCTTCCATACTTTTGCATTGTTTTTAGAAGTTGAACATCTTGTAGATTTTGAAATCTGCTGCAAAAGTATAAATAAAAAATCAACCGCATTCTATACGTATATAAAATGCGGTTGTTTTTTAGTAAGAATAACTCTGTTCTGGTAGTTTAAAAAAATAGTTGGTACATCACTAAACAAGATATTTTTTTGTACTTCATCTTATTGAAACCATTTCTTGATATTTTGAAAGAAACCATTATCAGCATTATTTTTTACATCAGAGTCAGTATTAAATACTTTTTTCCCTTTATATATATAGTAGCAACCTACTAAATCTTCTTTTTCGATATCATATTTATATGTGAGTTGTATATTATTGCTAAAATGTAGGGATAGATATAATGGCGTGGATGGCGTGGATTCATCATGTACAACAGTAGATCCCGCAAAAACCACTTTTGATGCAATATATAATGCTTTTCCCATTTTTGTAGTACCATTTATTTTCCATGTTGTGTATTCTGTATTTTTAGGTGCATGCTTCTTACAAAATGAAACAATATCTTTTATATCTTTTTCGGTAAGCGCAAATTCACTTTGTCTTGGGAATGTTCCATCTTTGATTTTATCTATGTCGATATCGCTTAGAATATATGTTTTATCCTTTATTATTTCTTCCAGATACAAGTATTTCAACTTCGCATTCCTATTAAAGCAACTTATTGATTCAATATCACTTAATGAAATATACTCTTCATTATAAAGTGTAAATGTATCTATTCTACAAGATTTTTCCCAGTATCTAGATAATACAACATAGCAGCTTTCTTCATTCATAACAAAATGCCTTGGAATGTTTATACCGAAAACAAAGGGAAAATTGTTCTCTAATATGGCATCTATTATTGAGATATTCTCAAATTTAACTATTTGATTTATTTTATCCCACGCAGAAGCCTCCGATTTGATGCAATGTAGAAGGTATTTATCCAAATGCGTCTTATCTGCTGGTACAGCATCATTTGCAATAGAAATTTTAGAAGTCAATGCAAACAATATGATAGCAAAAATGAAATTCACACGTCCCATAGTGATATAAATCTTAATTGGTTTATTTTATTCCAATTATAACTCTACGATAATCTTTCATTTCAGGGTAATTAAATGTAGAGTTTTGGGTTTTTCCAAACCAATTTACTATAAGGTTTTCTTCAGAAATACCATTTTTTACAATAAATTCAGACACTGCTTTAGCACGGGCTTCTGATATTCTATTGTTCGCATTATTAGAGCCGATATTGCATGCATAACCATTTATGAAAATCTTAGACTGTTGATTGGTTTGTTTATAAACACTAATAAACTCCAAAATCAATTCTTTGTCAGTTTTGCTTAACTCTGCAGAATTAAACTCGAATAAAGATGCAATGCATGGTATCTCTAAACTACTTGAATTAACCTCTTTGGCAGTAGCGACATTTTGCTCCATTAACGCTTTAAATGATTGCAAATTGTCAATTGTTTTACCTACGGTTGTTGAGGCGATTGGGGTTGTTTCTGACAAATTAAACTCTGGTAGCGCATGAATATCTACACTTGGAGTTTCTATTAAGAGTGATTGATCGTTGCCCTCTATAGGACGGGTTGAAACATAATAGTAAACACCGATACCAATCGCTAAAAGAGCGGCAATTACTGAACACCAAATAATGATGCGCTTTCTTTTGCAATTTTTGCAGATGTAATTCACTTTTTTGTCTTTTGACACTTCGTTTGCAAGAAACTCTTTCCCACAAGCGGAACATTTAACTTTAGTTTCCATAATTTATCAATTAATTTTAATCAAAAATATCATTAAGAATTCTAAACATTTTTATTCCTCCATTATGTTTCAAATTGGCATGTAATTCACGTGGTACTAATCGTAGTGTCTTACAATCAGGTTCTTCGTGCCATACATATTGCCTTTTGTTTGGATTGCCACAACGTTTAAATACTTCATTCTCTGAACACCCCCATTGCTTAGATAGACGGCGTGCTGCGTCAGAATCTCCTTTCATTACTTTCACTTCGTCTATACTCTTCCCCAATTTCTCTGCCATTTTCTTAAATGCTCCTTCGTGCAAATTTTGTCTATTAGGACTCTTCTTAAGAAGATCATTTATATAAGGAGTGTAATCCATTTCGACATTTGCTATCTCATGAGGAGATAAGTCGATATACCCATCTAAATAATTAACACCATCCTCGCAATTATTCTCTTTTAATATATCTTCCATGGATAAATTACGAGTATTATTGTGGTTTTTGCTGTTAGGTATTTTATTTTTATCCAATTGATATCTAGAATTTCCTCTTTCTCCTACCCACTTGCCTTGTCCCTTTGCGGTTTTTGGAATATTGTCATATTTGTAGTTACCTCCCCACATGCGATTTAACTTGCGCTTTATCTCGTCGGGTAATGCATCGAAGATTTTTTGTTTTTCAGGCAACTCTGGTGTGTTATCAAGTTGCTTTTTTATGTTTCTTATTGCTTTGCTTCGTGTTGCATAATCAGTGGCGCCTTGGAATTTCTTAACATCCTTATCAAGGTTTTTAGCTAAATTCTTAAATACATTTTTTAATGATTTTGTCATTTTTTGTGAAGATGCTCCAACTGTTTTTGAAGGTCTTTTTCTTGCAAATTTTTCAAGATTCTTTTTAGTCGCAGATATAAATTTTCTTTTTATATTTCCAGATTTTTCAACCACTACTTTGGATATCTTTTTAAATGGTTTACTTGTGGTAATTGTTATTACTGACTTGCGAGCCCCCTTTGCAATAGCAATGGCTGATGAACTTAGTTTTGCTGCAGCTTTACGTGCTGGATTTGATTGAAGGACTTTGGTTACCGCTTTTGGAACCAAAAGAAATGCAGCATTCATGGCTACTTCTTTTGCCACTCCGTCCCATTTTCCATCAATGGCTGAAGAAGAAATAGTAACTGTGACATCTGCCACATTGATTATTGTTGATGTTGTATTGGCTACACTACTGACAGTTGATGCAAATCCAACAAGAGCAGGTGCTGTAGTTCCACATGAAGCTACGAGACTTACTACTACTGCTACTGCTGCTAGACTTATGCTCGTCCATGTAACTACTTTATCAATGGTTTCTTTATGGAGTTTATAGTAGTCGTTGGCTGCTACCACATTGTCGTGAAACCACTTCTTTTCATATGGATACCAAACACCATTACTGGTTGGTCTTCCGTTAAGGATTTCTCCTTCATAGATATCGCCATTAGCAAATAAGATACTTGCTTGGGTAGGAAATGCATTTGTTCCATTCCATTCTGCTGTAATAGCAATTGTATCATTACCCTCTACATAATAGAATGTACCATCGCCACATATTTTACCATCTAAGAACTCTCCTTCATAAAAAGAACCATCCTGAAAGTAGAAGGTACCAAGCCCCGAGAATTTATCATCAACAAATTCTCCTTCGTAAGAATTACCTTCGTGAAAATGGTAAGATCCTAAACCATATCTTTGGTTTTCGACAAAATTGCCTTCGTAGTAATCTCCATTGTTATATTCAATGCGTCCTTCACCATTTATCCATCCTTCTTCCCATTGACCTACATAATGAAAATCCTCTGATGTATAACTGCCTAAACCGTGTTGCAAACCATTGCTCCATTGACCGTCATATACACTTCCATCCGCAAAATAGAGTGTTCCTTGCCCAGCGTATTCTCCTTCTACCCATTCTCCTTGATAATAAGAACTATCTATATTATAAGCCTCTCCCCAACCATTGCGTTTTCCCAAATTCCATGTTCCGTCGTAATAACATCCGTTTGTATATTTAACCAGACCTTCTCCTTGTGGTATTCCAGTAGCCCATTTACCTGAATATACAAATTCGGGAGTTGTTAGTTCTCCTTCTCCGCTCCAATTCCCATTTTCCCAATTTCCGACATAAGTCCAACCATTTACGTACTCCATTGTACCTTGTCCATTGGGTAAGTTGTTCTCTATATATCCTGAAAATCTACCAGATTTTGTATTCTGTGAGATTTTAGCAGAAATCAATTTACCGTTATCCCATACTCCACAAATAGAATCTCCTTGATTGTATTGAACTCCTTCACCATGCAACTGATGTCCTTTCCACATTCCACGATAAACTATGTTTTCGTTTTTGTAGTAAGCGCAATATCCATTTGCATTGCTTTCTAAAAACTGACCTATGAGTATGTCATTCCCTTTAAATAGAATACCAAAACCATTATATTGTTTTTCCTCTATTTCGCCAATATACTTTTCTGTAGGAGATACTTCTATTATGCCCTCATGATTGATTGCGCCATAAAAGATGTCTAGGTTGGATAATACTCTAGTGCTTCCATTTTGGTAGATTTGCAGATTGCCAACTCCATTAGCGACCCCTTCTATATCATCGCCATCCCATGAATATGAGTACATAGATTCCGATTCTTTTACCCATATTTTTATACCTTCACTTGAAGTTATCCATGTATATTGTTCTTGAGTTGTGCAACTCAAGAGTATCATCAATAAACAGATATACAATATTATTTTTCGCATAACTTTTGGGGTAATTCTAAAAAAACATTATATCACATTCTATATCGCCTCACTTTCTCTTAGCAAAGTATTCTCTCGTGTCGTTGTCGTGTCGTTGCCGTAATTGTCAGGTAACTAACAAGAGAAATATAGTCATTTTATCCAAACAAAAAGCGCGGTCTTGCCTGTCAATTCTATCCTTAGAGGCTGTCGCATTGCCCGAAACATTAGAACTGACAACGCGAAGCCCACGCCGAATATAAAACTTAGGTTAGTTAATAATTAACAATTAATAGTTAATATCTTCTCCTTAAGGACATGTACGCACGATTGCACGCGCACATGATACCCAATAAGGCATAACAAGGATGTTTTATATCCCGTAGGACATCTATCGTTGCTAAGTCCTGAATGTTTCTACGAAACTGCGACATTTCTAAGAATCAGAACAAAGCGCAATAAACGCCTTTTCTATGTCCGTAAAATCGGCTAATAGCAGGTGATACCTCCCATTACCTAAAATTACGGGTGCAAAGGTACATAAAAAAAGCGAATTTTCAAAATATTTTTAATAAAATACACATTTTTTCTGCAAAGGTACGAGAAAGGAATGATATACGTTGTATACGTATAGGATTATGAGAGAAAAACAAGGCAACTCGCGGGGAAGCCGCGAGCACATAACCATAGGTAGGGGGGAAGGAAGTGGAGAACGACTCGCGGGGAAGCCGCGAGCACATGACCATAGGTAGAGGGAAAGGAAGTGGAGAACGACTCGCGGGAAAGCCGCGAGCACATAACCATAGGTAGGGGGGAAGGAAGTGGAGAACGACTCGCGGGGAAGCCGCGAGCACATGACCGAAGGAGAGCCGGGAGAGGATGAGAAAAAACGGAAGAAAGAACTACCAGAATCAACCAGATGTCGCTATTATCTCCGCAATCATGTTCATAGCAACAAACCGATAACGTTGGGATGTGTGAGGAATATTACCAACTTTAGCCTCCGTTTTATCTACCACCTCAGGCAATTCAAGCACCTGCTTGTGTGGTTCGATGAGTAATAACTTGCCCGCAGCGCATGCCTCAAAATAAACGCCAGATGGTTTGTAGTATTTATATTGCGGATTATCCGGAGATGGAAAACCCTCATGCAATAGTACAATAAGCGGAAATCCTTTTTCTCGCAATGCTCGAGCAATCTGCTTCTCTCCTTCTGAAATGGCAGCTGTAACATGTACTATGCCTTCGGTTGCTTGGGTAAGACATTCGTCTAAAAGGGCATCAATCTGCTCTTGTGTCAGACTACGTGAGCATTGTACAACGTGTTTGATGGGGTAATCAAAGAGGAAGGTATTGCCCAATGTCGTACACGGAAGATTGTTGAGCAACACATCTTGGTGAATGCGAAATAGATCCTTGTTGGCTCGCTTGAGGGCTAGACGACGAGGGTTGTCCTTAATATAACGCTTCATGTGTGCAAGTTGGTTCCTACCCTTGAGAAGACGATCGTGGTAGTTAGGAGCAAAGAGAGAATTTGTGTCAGATGGTTTTGTGCTCGTGGTGTACCCCACGAGTGAAGAACACCTGACTTTGAACCAACATAGATAACGCCCAATATGCTTGGGTAGGCGCTCATGTATTTGCAAGAGTATATGTACATGGTCTGGCATGACAACATAGTCGTAAATCTCAATGGCGGAAGCATCTAGGTAAGTTGGGATTTGCTCAATCTCCAGACCTACTTGTTTCCCAAATGGAGTAAGTACAATCTTTTCCCCTTGCAGTTCGCCGAATAAAGGTCGGCGATCGGTAGTGACCATCGTTATTAGCAATATAGATGGATTGCGATAATCCATCCAGTTGGCTCTACGGAGATTGCTCGCTTGCTTCTCACATCTCCAACCATTGGGAGTTCTTAGAGGGGATGACATATTAACTGTTGTGAATTGAGTGATAATTCTCGCGGGGAAGCCGCGAGCACATAACCGATGAGTGTGATTATTACTAATGGTAGGATTATTGTGTATTGCGTATTATTGAGTATCTAACAAAGATGCAATTTTGTTACGCCAGAAATCGGTTTTGGCATCGGTATTGCCTTCGTATTGCCACTGTGTGCGGACGGAGTCCTTGAAGGCATTGCCATGCTTATCCAAGAAAATAGAACGCAGCAAACGCCAAGGGACAAGTTTGGCATTGTCCTCTATTTGGGATTTTTTAGAATGGATAAACTCGCTGAAAATCAGATGTATCAGTCGAGAGAAATCGGCATTGGTACTATGCTTGGGCGCGCCCATGAAACGCCAGATATGTTCTTCACCTGCTTCGCGCACGAAGACACCATCCGTTTCCAAATGACTGATAATAGATTCAAACAAGGGAGCATGGTTATACGCATAGGTGGCACATTCGCGGAGAAGCAAATCGTAGGGCATAGCGGCTGATTGATCGGCAGACGGAGTAGTCGCCACCTCCATGCCGAAATATTTGGCGAAGATGTCGCGAATCAATATTGTGGCAGGTAGAGCTACCTCGCAAATATCCTCATCAGGTTGCAACTGAATCCAAAAAAGCCAATAGGTCTTGGAGTCGGTGTTGTCTGTCGGAAGAAGGCGATAGGTAAAGTCTTTGCCTAAAAACTTGCGGTTGAGTTTCTGAATCAACTCGTCTTTTAGGGCTTCGTATTCTTTTATAAATTGTTGGATTTCTTTTGGGTGGCTATACTGCTTTTTGGTAAATCCACGGCAGCCATAATAGATGCCCACGCTGGGGTCGTTGGTGCAATACTCAATCAAGAATTCATACGCACGGTGTCCATCGTGGCTATGCAGCACGTCCACATGGTACATCATAAGGTTGGGCTTCTCAATGCCTGAAAGCAATTTGCCAGCTAGTTCGTGTCTGCGTGCTTCATCGCCACCAAGTAATTGCAACATCTTCTTCTCGTATGGCAAAGATGCGTTAGTTATCAGTACGCGATTGAGGTCTAATTCAACCTTATTTTGTGTGTTTGTGTGCTGCATGATTGTTGGTTTTGCCTGCAAAGGTACATAAAATAAACGAAAAATCAAAATCTTTTAGCAAAATCGTTCTAAACGATCTCAGTTTACATGCTTCCCACGGACGTCTTATCTCGTCTACGGACTCGAACGATTGCTCCACCAAGCAGGAGGCTGTGAAGCAAGCCGAAGTCCTTGGAGTGAGCGTTGGCACTATGAAACGATGGCTGACTAAATATACGCTATCCAATGATATTCAAAGGGTTGAGAAAGGAAAATATAGAAAAAAAGGAGCCTAAAAAGATAGTGCGCAAACTGCGAAATGTGCGAAATGTGCGAAATGTGCGATTTTCGAAATTCGCACTTTTCGCAGAAATCGCAGAAATCGCAATCGCTGATAAACATCACACAGGTAGGGATAGTGGCACTAGCCGTACTAGTAATTCTAGCAGACGGAAGGGATATGGAAGTGCTACGAATCACATAGTTATATCATAGTAATATCATAGTTATATCATAGTACGTGAAGGTGATTTGAAGGTCAGAAATTTGCACGCGATTCCAATGACGCGGTCATCCATCATTACTTCTTGATTTCGAAGTGGTCCACATCTTTCCACAGTGGGAGTACCTCGCGGAAGTGGTGGAGTTTGGCAATATCGAAATCGGCAATCTTGGTGCCCTCTTCATCGTCTGCGAAAGAAACAATTGGTTGCAAGCGGGTGTCATACGCCACCGAGTGACCATTATAATGCAAGCCCATGCCATCATCGCCCACGCAATTGACTGCTGCGATATAACACTGGTTCTCCGTGGCACGGGCTGCGATAAGTGCATCCCAATACTGAATACGAATATCGGGCCAATTGGCTACCACCAAAATAATATCATAGTCACTTCCCGACTGATTGCGCGCCCAGACAGGAAAACGCAAGTCGTAGCAGACAAGCAAGAGAATCTTCACGCCCTGATACTCGAAGATACAGCGTTTCTCAGCAGGTTGGAAGAACAAATCCTCGCCGCCGTGGGCATATAGGTGGCGTTTGTCTTGTATCTGCACTTCGCCATGTGGCACTACCATAAAACCGCGGTTGACGAGTTTGGCGATTGGCGATAGGCCATTGGCAATAGGTGTTGGCAGGCAGATGAAGGAGCTGACGATGGCAACGTCCGTTTTGTCGGCGGCGGCTTGCAGGCGACGGACGATATCACCGTCCATTGTTTCTGCCAGTTCGGGATGATTGGTACAGAAACCTGTGGCAAACATCTCAGGCAGTACCGCCACATCGGCTTTGCCAGCCAATGCGGCGATACGCTGTTCTGCCAGGCGGAGGTTGGTCTCCTTATCCGCCCATGCTATGGGGTATTGCAATAATGCTATTCGCATAATTGGGTAATGGATGCTACGCCCTGTAGATTTTTTAATACAAAAATACGCTTCGCTACAAAAATATAAAAAAATCAAAGGGTTATCTTTGTCTTTGCCCAAAAGAATGCAAAACTTTGCATTAGTGGGCAAAACAAAGAATAATTTTCTTACTTTTTCTTTTCGGGTGCAGAAGCAGGTTTGCCGATGGCTTCGCGCATGGTAGTATCTGCTTGGATATTCTGCATACGGTAGTAGTCCATAATGCCGAGATTGCCATTGCGGAATGCCTCTGCCATAGCTTGTGGCACAAGTGCTTCTGCCTCAATTACTTTTGCCTTTGCCTCTTGTGCCTTAGCCTTCATCTCTTGCTCAGTGGCAATGGCCATAGCACGACGCTCCTCTGCCTTCGCTTGAGCGATGTTCTTATCCGCCTCGGCTTGATCCATTTGCAATTGAGCACCGATATTCTTACCTACATCAATATCCGCAATATCAATACTGAGAATCTCAAACGCTGTACCAGCGTCCAAACCCTTGCTGAGCACCAGTTTGGAGATGCTATCTGGATTTTCCAACACCATCTTGTGGCTGTCTGAAGAACCAATCGAACTAACTATACCTTCGCCTACACGAGCAAGGATAGTGTCCTCACCAGCACCACCGACCAATTGGCGGATATTAGCACGCACAGTCACGCGGGCCTTAGCAATCAGCTGAATACCATCCTTAGCCACAGCAGTCACAGGAGGCGTGTCAATCACGCGAGGGTTAACCGACATCTGCACTGCCTCAAACACATCACGACCTGCGAGGTCGATAGCAGTAGCCATTTGGAAAGTCAATGCCATATTTGCTTTGCTGGCACTCACAAGGGCATGCACCACGCGCTCGATGTGTCCACCCGCAAGGAAGTGCGCCTCCAGTCCGTCGCGCTTCACATCGGTGAGACCCGCTTTGTGCGCCTCGATGAGGCAATTGACAATGCGTGTTGGTGGCACCTTACGGATACGCATCAAAAAGAGCTGAACCAATGACACATGTACGCCGCTCACTACTGCGTTGATCCACAGCATGAAAGGTACGTAGTAGAAGAAAATAATCACGAGAATGGCAACTATTGCCAACATCACGGTTTCAAAAATTCCAAAGTCCATAATATTAGTTGTTTAATGTTTAGTGTTTAGTTGACGTGTGTAAAGGCGAGGGCTACTTTTGTAACTCTTCCATGCGTTTGCCAGCAGAAGGCATGTCCACGCCACCCTCGATCTTGGTGTCAAGCGCCATCTTGTCCATAGCTTTGCTCTTGACAAACACCCAGATAGCAATACCACAGAGCACCACACATGCCGCCAATGTCACATGACCAGCCCATGCCCAAAGCACAACGAGCTTAAGGTAAGCAATCACTACGGCTGCTATCAAACTAGCAAGTCCAAACACACCAGCAATACCAAAACCAGGCAAGAGAAACATCTCTGCCAACAAAAGTCCAACACCAAAAAGGACGAGAATAATGGTTAGAATTACGTAAGTCATATTTTTATTGGTTAAAGGTTAGAGGTTAGAGGTTAAAGGCAGGGATATGCGGCAAAGCCGCTATTTCACGCCTCATCGCCTAATAGCCTTTCGCCTCAATTATTAAACACGGTGCAAAGGTATAAAAAAAAATACATATATGCAAACAAAAAAGCAAAAAAACAAAAAACTTTACTTTATATAAGTAATCAAGAAAAGGTGAAAAATAAATTTGGCACATTCAAAAAAATGTTGTACCTTTGTCGGCGCGTTCGGCTGATAGCAGTTGGCTGGGCGCTACAGAACACAACAAAAAACTACACCTTATATATAGTAATGAGCAAACATTTAGTGATTGTAGAGTCGCCCACCAAGGCGAAGACCATCGGTAAATTTTTAGGATCAGATTATCAGATAATGTCTTCTCAAGGTCATATTCGTGACATTGAGGGCATGGGCAAAAATAGTATCGGCATCGATTTCAAGAACGATTATCAACCCAATTATGTCATCGACACGCAGAAAGAGCAGTTGGTGGCTCAACTGCGTAAAGCCGCTCAAAAAGCCAAGACCATCTGGCTGGCAAGCGATGAGGACCGCGAGGGAGAAGCCATAGCATGGCACTTGAAAGAGGTATTGGAGCTGCCAGCAGCAAACACACATCGCATTGTGTTTCACGAAATTACAAAGACTGCTATTGAGGAAGCATTGCAGCATCCTCGTGATATAGACTACAATCTGGTGGACGCGCAGCAAGCCCGCCGCGTGCTGGACCGCATTGTGGGATTTGAGTTGTCGCCCGTGCTGTGGAAGAAAGTGACAACCGGTCTGAGCGCAGGACGCGTACAATCGGTGGCCGTTCGATTGATTGTGGAACGCGAACAAGAGATAGAAGCGTTTGAGAGCCAAGCGCACTACCGACTGACCGCCACCTTTGCAGGCGCGACTGCCAGCGGCGAACAGGTGAGTTTCGACACCGAACTCAACCACCGTTTTGCGAGCAAAGAGGAGGCGCTTGCGTTCTTGGAGGCATGCCAAAAGCAGTCATACACCCTGAGTTCTGTAACCCACAAACAGGGTCGTCGCAGTCCAGCACCTCCATTCACTACCTCATCGCTGCAACAAGAAGCTGCCCGCAAATTGCACTTCACCGTATCGAAGACCATGCGTCTGGCACAATCATTATACGAGGCAGGACACATCACATATATGCGTACCGACTCCGTGAACCTGAGCAACCTAGCATTGAACACCGCCAAAGAGGAGATTCTGAAGGAATACGGCGCCGCCTACCACCGCAGCCGCAAATACCAAACCACCTCCAAGGGTGCACAAGAGGCCCACGAAGCCATTCGACCCACCTACATGAGCGTGGCAAGCGCTGGCAACAACAACGATGAACGCCGCTTATACGACTTGATTCGCAAACGCGCATTAGCCACACAAATGGCTGATGCCGAGACCGATACCACACGCGTAGAAGTAGCCATGAGCGATATGCCATACCTATGGGTAGCCACACACGAAGTGGTGACCTTTGACGGCTTCATGCGCGTCTATACACAGAGCACCGATGATGATAATGCCGCAGACTCCATGGGCATGCAGTCATTGGCGCAATTGGAAGCACCTATGGCGTGTCAGTTGGGCACCGTACACGCACAAGAGTCGTTTAGCAAAGCACCCCTCCGCTACAACGATGCTACGCTGGTAAAACGCATGGAAGAGTTGGGCATCGGTCGCCCATCTACCTACGCCACCGTGATCGAAACCATACAAAGTCGCCAATATGTGGTGAAAGGCAACGTGGAAGGCAAAAAACGCTCATACAACGTGCTCACACTGCAAGGCAACAAGATTAGCGACAAAACGAAATCAGAGATTGTAGGTGCAGACACCGGCAAATTCCTGCCAACCGACTTGGGACGCATCACCAACAACTTCTTGGTGGAACAATTCCCTACGATATTGAGTTACGATTTCACGGCTCGCTCAGAAGAGAGTTTTGATGCTATCGCCGAAGGCGAAGCCAACTGGGTGAAGACCGTAGATGAGTTCTATCAGACTTTCCATCCGCTGATTGCACAAGTGCCTTCGGGCAAGATGGCAGCACGCGTGATAGGTAAGCACCCCGAGACGGGCGAAGTGGTCTTAGCACGCATCACCAAGAACGGCCCATGCGTGCAGATAGGCGATAGCGATGAGCAGAAACCGCGTTTCGCTTCATTGCAGAAAGGTCAGAGCATCTTCACCATCACGTTGGACGAGGCGTTGGCGTTGTTCGCGACAGCACTCCCCTACACCCTGACCAGATGGAACGGACAAGAGGTGGTGATAGGCGAAGGTAAGTTCGGTCCCTACGTGCGTTGCGAGAAGACGTTTGTCAGCATTCCTAAAGGACAAGACCCGCACACCATCAGCGCAGAAGCAGCCATTGCCCTGCTGGAGAACCACCAGCAACAACAGTTGCCTATTCACGATTTTGGCGATATACAAGTGCTGAACGGCCGATACGGTGCGTACATCAAGACCGCCGAAGGCAATTATCGCATTCCTCGTTCGGTAGATGCTCACACACTCAGTAAAGAGCAGTGCCAAGAGCTCATCGCCGCTGGCAACAACACCACCAAGACACAGAAACCCTATAAACGATACGCTAAAAAATAACACCTATGCGCCACATCTCACCTTCTCTCTTGGCAGCCGACTTCGGCAACCTGCAACGCGAATGCGAAATGATTAACCGCAGCAGCGCAGAGTACCTGCACATTGACGTGATGGACGGAGTCTTTGTTCCCAATATATCGTTTGGTTTTCCCGTGATGAAAGCCGTAGCGAAGCACTGCCAGAAACCCTTGGACGTGCATCTTATGATCACCGAGCCAGAGAAGTATGTGGAGCGTTTTTGCAAGGCAGGAGCATGGAGTGTGGGTTTTCATATAGAAGCCACCGACCACCCCATGGAAGCCATCCGCATCATCCGCGAGCAAGGCGTGAGGACCTGCCTGACCATCAACCCCAAAACGGATATTCACGCCCTGGACCCCTATCTGGGCGAAGTGGATATGGTGCTGCTGATGTCGGTGGAGGCAGGTTATGGCGGACAGTCGTTTATCCCTGAGTCGGTTGACCGCCTGCGTTATTTGCGCGAAGCGATAGATAGTCGCGGACTGAAAACCCTCATCGAGGTGGACGGCGGCATCAATACCAAGAACGCCTCTATGCTATGGGAAGCAGGTGCCGACATCTTGGTGGCAGGTAGTGCCGTGTTCCAAGCTAAAGACCCGATAGCCACTATCGAAGAACTCAAGCAATGAAATGGATAGCAGCACATACTTGGCTGCTGATTCTTATCCCGCTGATAGCAGGCATCTTGCTATGCTATCATACGCAATTCCCCGTCAATCTGTTGGCTGCGAGCGAGGTGGATTACCTGGATCGCGATACTGCCCTATGCCTACATCTGGTGATCGAAGGGCAAGAGCGCAGCAAGACCATTCGCTATACCGCCGAGGCAGCCGATGGCAGCCGACTGCTACTCTATTTGCAGAAAGATAGTCTACCGCAACCGCAGTTGGGCGATGTGCTGCTGGTGCAGACCACCGTCAGACGCGGCGAGAGGTTGGGCGACTTCGATTATGGTCGTTACCTGCGCATGCAGGGACTGGTAGGCAGCGCATGGGCCAACCGTCGCCATTGGCAACAAGTAGGTCACGAGCCACTTAGCGGACTACGTGCCACCGCCGAAAAATGCCAACGAAGATTGCACCAACGGTATCAGCAATTAGGGGTGCGAGAGCCCGAATTGGGGATACTATCTGCCCTCACATTGGGGTATAGAGAGGAATTGGACAAACATGTGCAACAGTCCTTCTCCGCAGCAGGTGCCATGCATATCTTGGCCGTCAGCGGACTGCATACGGGCATCGTGTGGGGGTTGATTGTGTGGTTGCTCACGCTGGGCGGGCTGGCGAAGCCCTTATACGAGCAACGTGTGTGGCAAACCATACTGACCACAATGACCTTGATCACCCTCTGGGCATACGCCTTCGTGACAGGATTGAGCCCGTCGGTCATGCGTAGCGCATTGATGGTGACCATCGTGGAAATGGGGTGGCTATTCCGACGCAACGTGGTGGGAATGAACACGCTGGCAGCGGCAGCCGTCATCATACTGCTCATCCGTCCATTGACACTATGGAGTGTGAGTTTTCAGTTGAGTTTTGCGGCAGTAGCATCGCTAATCCTGGTTGGCAGTTGGCTACAACGGCACACGATACTTCGCGGCAAACTGTGGCAATACATAGGAGGATTGCTCATCATGTCGTTTGCTGCACAGATAGGCACTTTGCCGCTGACGCTTCATTATTTTGGGCAGACGAGCAACTATTTCGCCCTCACCAACTTGGTTGTCATACCTGTGGCTTTTGTATTGCTGCTATTGGGCATTGGGTCGCTGGCCATGTCATGGTGCTTCGTGGGCGAATGGCTAGCCGATGCCGCACAATGGTGCACCTACGGTTTGCGGCTGTTTGTGGAATGGATAGAGGGGCTACCCTACTCCACTACGCATATCGAAATAAACGCCCCTGCCATGGGATTGTGCTACGGTGCGATGGCTTGTGCGGTAGCCATGATGCAGGGCGAAAGAGTGAGATGGTGGTGGCTCGTGGGAGTAGCGGGGTGTCTGGCAGGAGCAATTGCATTAAACCGATAGGAAACCAGACGACAAAGCCAAAAACAATAGAACAATGAAACAATATAGTCTAATAGAATTATGCCAAGGCATTGAGCAGGTGCTCCAAGCCGAATTGGAGGAGAGCTACTGGGTGCGTGCCGAGATTGCTTCGCTCACCGAGCGCGGACACTGCTACATGGAGTTGGTGGAGAAAGCCAAGAACAATAGCATTGCCGCCAAAGTGCGTGCTACGTGTTGGCAACAGGTTTATCACCTGCTATCGGCATATTTTGCTAACGAGACAGGACAGACGCTCTCCGTGGGTATGCAGGTGTTGCTGCAAGTGGAGGTGAGTTTTCATGCAGTATATGGGCTGAGTCTGAATATCGTGGGCATTGATCCCACGTTCACGTTAGGCGATTTAGCTCGCCAACGCCAGCTCACTATCCAGCGTTTGCAAGAGGATGGTGTGATGGACTTGCAGCGGGCAATGAAGATGCCCCTGTTGCCTCGTCGCGTGGCAGTCATCTCGGCGGCGGACGCCGCGGGCTATGGCGACTTCTGCCATCAGTTGCAGAGCAATAGTGGCGGTTTTGGTTTCCGCACGCAACTCTTTCCTGCCCTTATGCAAGGCGAGCAATCGCCTGCCTCTATCATAGCAGCACTGGAGCAGGTAGCGGCTGCGATGGAAGCGTATGACGTAGTGGTGATTGTTCGAGGCGGCGGTGCGACTACCGACCTGAGAAACTTCGACGACTATAGTCTGGCGTTCCACTGTGCCAATTTCCCGTTGCCCATCATTGCGGGTATTGGTCATACACGCGACATCAGTGTCGTGGACATGGTTGTGCACACCAGTGTCAAGACCCCTACTGCGGCTGCCGAATGGCTCATTGCCGCGATGCAAGAACAAGCCGACCGATTAGGCGACCTGCAATGGCGTTTGCAACGCGTAGCACAAAACGCCGTCCGCAAACAACAGCACAAACTGGATAACCTGTGGCAATCATTGCGCTTCGCCACACAGCGGCACCTACACCGTCAACGTACCCAACTCGACTTCTTGACAAAAACCATCGCCTTACATTCGCCCGAACGCATTTATCGCTTGGGATATAGTTTGACAACCGTTAATGGTAAGATAGTCAAGAGCATTCACGATGTGAAAGCAGGCGAGGAGATACAGACGCATACTGCGGATGGAGTAATCTATTCAGAAATTAAGATATGAAAACGAAAAAGAAGATTGGGTTTCTTTTGACACGCGAGCAGTGGTTGGGTATGGCGATATTGGTCATATTAGTAGGTGTAACCTTGTTCTTCTTGCACCGTTTTCAGCCGCCGAAGGAGAGTAGCATACAGGTCAGCGACTCCACGCGCACGCGCTTTATAGCTTATCAAGCACAACAGGATAGTATCCAAAAAGCACAATGGAAAAAGAAATATCCGCGCGACACGATTGCCATACAGATGCAAGTGTTTGATCCCAATACAGCAGATAGCAGCACGTTGGTACACCTCGGGTTGAAGCCTTGGCAGGCGAGTAATATGCTCAAATACAGAGCCAAGAACGGGCGTTACCGCAAAGCGGAAGACCTCAAACGCCTCTATGGCATGACCGATAGCATGTACCATGCGCTACAGCCTTATATTCAGATAGACACACTGGCTATTACGCAATTTCGCGATAGTCTTAAGCGCAGCAGGCGTGACACAGCGACACGGGACAGCGTTGCACAGGATACGATACCATATTACATCAGTCACAAGCGCGATACAGTGCTTAATCTGCGCACGGCCGACACGACTGAACTGATGATGATTCCAGGCATTGGCACCTACCGCGCAAAACAGATTGTGCGTTACCGCAAGCAGTTGGGTGGTTTCACTTCGGTGGAACAGTTGCGCGAGATCAAAGCCTTGCAGCCATTGCTCAAAGATAGTCTATCCGCAGACAGTCTGCTGGCGCATTTTGTACTGGATAGCGTGATTGTAGAGCCATTACGGGTGAATAGTATGCACATGGAACGACTGCAACAACACCCTTATCTCAGCTTTGAGCAAGCCAAAGCCATATACGAACTCCGCCGTAGAAAAATACATTTGGAGAATATCGACCAACTGCAACGTTTAGATGGATTTACGCACCAAGATTGGCAGCGATTATCCCCCTATCTCAACTTTGAGAAACGAGAAAAATAGCGATAAAAACGAGTTTTTCTTCGTTTTTCTTGCATATTTATATTTTTTGTTGTACCTTTGTCTGCCATTTTGGCAGATTGTGCAACATTAAACATAGAGAACCTGAAACTTTGAACATTTGATTGATTATGGAACAACAGGAATTACAAGCTATCAAACAGCGATTCAGTATCATAGGTAACAGCCCATTGATTAATCGCGATATAGAAGTGGCAGTGCAAGTGGCTCGCACCGATTTGAGCGTACTCATCACGGGTGAGAGCGGTGTGGGAAAAGAGCATTTCCCACAGATTATTCATCACTATTCCACACGAAAACACGGTCCATACTTTGCTGTTAACTGTGGTGCTATACCCGAAGGCACCATTGATAGCGAACTGTTTGGTCATGAGAAAGGCGCCTTCACCGATGCTAAAGCAGATAGAAAAGGTTACTTTGAGATTGCCAATGGCGGCACATTGTTCCTAGACGAAGTAGGCGAACTGCCCCTGCAAACACAAGTGCGTCTGTTGCGTGTGTTGGAAACAGGAGAGTTTATTCGCATGGGTGCCAGCCAAGTGCAAAAGACCAACGTGCGCGTGGTGGCAGCCACCAATCTAGATATGAAACGCGCTATTTCTGAAGGACGTTTCCGTGAGGATCTATACTATCGTTTGAATACGGTGGAAATCAAGGTGCCCGCGTTGCGTGATAGAAAAGATGATATCCCTCTGCTCTTCCGTAAGTTTGTCGTAGATTTTAGCGACCGCTACCGCATGCCAGCTATCCGACTGACAGAAGAGGCAAACGAAATGCTCAAGAACTACTATTGGAATGGCAATGTACGCCAACTCAAAAATGTGGCAGAGCAAATCAGCATCATCGAAAAGGCGCGAGAGATATCAGCCGAAACACTGCGTAAATACTTGCCTACAAACGAAATGCAAAGTGGGATAGCTTTGCTAGGTGCACATACGCAAACCAACCACGACACCTATATGAACGAACGCGAATTGCTCTATAAGGTGCTCTTTGACATGAAACGTGATATGACGGAAATGCGACAACAACTGAATGGTTTGCTCTCCTCATCCGCTACACCCGCTCACTGTCAAACAGAGATTGTGGTAGGTAAACACGCTGAATACGAATCTGTGGAAGAAATAACGGAAACGCTCAAACATCCAGCCAATCCTATCTCTCCTGAGGTGGAAGATATTGTCTTAGAAGACGACATGCCTCTATCTACCATGGAAGATATTGAACGTGATAGTATTCGTCGAGCTTTGGAACGTAATCATGGAAGTCGTAAAATGGCCGCCAACGAATTGCACATATCCGAGCGAACCCTATACCGCAAAATCAAAGAATACGGATTATAAATCACACGACACCATGCTACACCACACTACACCACGCTACTCCATCACATCATGGATATTGATTCTTGGCTCATTGTTCTTGTTGAACGGTTGTTCTATTTCTTATAAGTTCAATGGAGCCAGTATTGATTATGCTACTACAAAAACCATTTCTGTGGCAGATTTCACCAATAATGCGGCGTTGGTATATGCTCCTTTAGCTGTCAACCTCACAGATGGTATCAAGGACCTCTACCAACGACAAACGCGATTAGAAATTGTACGACGTGGTGGAAACCTGGAACTTGCAGGGGAAATTACGGGGTATAATCTCACACCTATGGCAGTGTCGGCAGATAGTTATGCGGCTGAAACCAAATTGACTATTACGGTGAAAGTACGATTCACGAATAATGTGGCACCTGAGGAAAGTTTTGAAAAGACCTATTCAGCCTATCAAACATTTGATGCCTCACAAATGCTAAACGACGTGCAAGAAGAACTTTGTACAACCATGATTGCCGAAATTGCAGACCAAATATACAACGATACGGTAGCAAAATGGTAAAAAATTTGGTAGTATCAAAAAAAAGTTGTACCTTTGCACCCCGATATCCGTTTTCCGATATCCCATAACCGACAAAATAAACTTTTAAAACAATAAATTATGTACGTACTATTAACTATTTTGATTATTATTGCAGCTGTATTGCTCATTCTTTTGGTGTTGGTTCAAAACAGCAAGGGTGGTGGCTTAGCTGCAGGTTTCTCAAGCGGTAACCAAGTAATGGGAGCACCTAAGACTGCTGACTTCTTGGAGAAAGCTAGCTGGACATTGATTGGTATCATCTTGGCTTTGAGTATCCTTGCAGTAGGTGTTAACAAAGGTCAAACTGTAGAAGTTGAGGCTGGCAGCGCTATCACCGAGCAAGTACAAGAGGCTTACGAGGCAGAGCAAGCAGCTCAAGCAGTACCTGAGTTTGAGGCAGAGGAAGTGGTTGAGTAATCACCACGTGCGACGGAAGATACCTCCTACGATACTAATAATTGTATAAAAGGGATAAAGTATCTCAAGCAACAAAGCAGTAAAGAGAGAGACGGACGCGTCTCTCTTTTTTATGAGCGCATATTCGAGTGGAAACTTCACTAGTAATACCAGCGGGCAACACAACTGCAATAAATTAGCCATCAGCATAATTGCTCCGCACAGCAGAATATCTTTATCGGTGTATTTTGGAGCTTTGCCCGCCCAACGCATACGCTGACGGAAGAAGGCACGCCACGAAGTATGTGGGCGAATGATGGCGGTCAGTTCGTCGCTTTCGCTCACGGCGATTTTTAATCCCCTGCGCTTAAACGACTCCAAGAGAAACATATCATCTCCGCTGGGTATCTCTGGATGCAAATCTGGATAGGACTCCAACCATCTATCGCGCTTGGCTATCAAGTTCGCTCCGCTACACATAACCGCATGCCCTCGCTTGGCAGTCTCGATGGTAAGTTGCTGGATAGCCGCATACTCCGCTATCTGCAAACGCTCCAATAGCGATGGTTTTTCCCTATCCGACTCCATTCGCAAAGGCAGGATGAGGAGATCGGACGCCTCGTAGAGGCTATTGGACGGTGTTCCACCTATTGGACGCTCGCATAACGAGCTATTGGCTATAGAAGCAGGTAATACATCGTCATCCATCATCCATACATAGTCTGTCTCCGCAGCAGAAATGAGGCGATAGAGGGCATGTTTCTTGCCCTTGCCTTCGTCATTGATTCCCCGCCGAGGAACAACGATTGTTATTTGTGGTTTCTCGAATGACATCTATATATAGTTGGTATAACTATTGTTCATCTATTATCCCGCTTACAAATAGCGCTTGATCTGCACCAGATAGTGTGTCAGTTTGCCGTTGGCGAGGCGGATACCCGTTTCGTCGATCTTATCCACATGCACGCAGCCCGAGCAATGGATAACCTCCGTCGGACTAATCAACATACCCACATGCGTTATCCTTGTAGCCTCTGGAGCACGATCTAAATGGTCGAAGAACACCAAGTCGCCTGGTTGCGCTTCTGCCAGTGAGCCCACCACTTGACCTTGAGTAACCTGTTCGCGGGCATTGCGCAAGAGGTTAATGCCAAACACGCTATACACCGTTTGTGTGAAGCCCGAGCAGTCGTAGCCCATTATGTTCTTTCCGCCCCATAGATATGACACATTCAGCAGCGATTGTGCCACGCGCACGACATCCTCGCCTTTAACCTCTGACCTATCACCTTTAACCTCATATACACAACGAGGATCAATCTTATATTTATTCCCCAGCACTTCGAAGGTGCCTTTTTTATAGTACGGCAATCGTGTACCGATGGTAAGTATCAGTTGCTCGCCGGTCTTTGTGTCGGTTGCCACCGCCATAGGTGTAGCCACTACGCCTTCACCATTCGCCTCACGCCTTTCGCCCAATAACCTAATCGCCTCCTCGCTCACAGGTGTCATCATCTTAGATACGACCCAACCTACTTGTCCATCCATAGTAGAGCGGATCTTGGTCCAACTGGAGTGGCGGTCCACCACTTCACATACTTCACCAAAGAGCAATTGGGTAGCCTGTTCGGCGGCATGGGCTGGCTCCTCGCGCACAGGGGTGACGGGGCAATGATTAATGACATATTCGGTGCTATGAGCAAAGCGTGTGACTGCTATTAGGGCAGTGAGAAGGATGAGTTTCTTCATATGCGGATGGTTGTTTGATAGAAAATCTTTGTAAGTATTAGCGCAGTGTGACACCCGTGCCAGGTTTGTTGACCAGCGTCAGTTTGCCATCCACCAGTTGAATACCATCGTATGGGTCATTAGCAAGCAGTACATGACCATCTAAATCGGCATAATCCACCAGAGGGCTCAACGTTGTAGCCGCAGAGATACCCGCACTAGTCTCCGTCATACAGCCAATCATCACCTGCATACCCAACTCACGCGCCAAAGTAATCATCTTACGTGCTTCCGCCACGCCGCCACACTTCATCAGTTTGATATTGATACCATCGTAGTAGGGTTGCAGCCCCGCTACATCGGCATACGTTTGGCATGCCTCGTCGGCAATAATAGGCAGTTCTACCCGCTCGCAAAGCCAGGCATGTTCCTCGTTCATATGCTTGGGCATAGGCTGCTCGATAAGTACTACACCCTGCTCAGCCAACCATTGACACATCTTCAGCGCATGCTCCTTGGTGGGCCAACCTTGGTTGGCATCTACATAGATGGGTTTGTTGCTGATACTACGGATAAGGCGGATCATACGCTTGTCCTCCGCTTCCTCGCGACCGAGTTTGACTTTGAGGATTTTTGCCCAATCGGCCTCGCGCACCTTGAGCAATACAATCGAATCGTTGGCATCGTAGCCAATCGTATAACTGGTGCATGGGGTAGCAGCAGGGTTGATGTCCCACATCTGCCATAGGGGCTGACCGTGCAACTTGCCATAGAGGTCATGCAAAGCAATATCAACACTCGCCTTCGCTGCATGATTGCCTGGCGCCAAGGCATTGACTACCTGCATGATACTATCCACATTCAGCGGCTCGCGGCAGCTGTTGATGACAGGCTGAGCCAACTTCAGAAAAGCGCAGACGGACTCCTGCGTCTCCTTGAGATAAGGGGGCAACGCCGCCTCGCCGTATCCCGTCTGGTCGCCCAGCGTGATGCGGGTGAGCACGATAGGGGTCGTGGTGCGGGTGTTGGTAGAGATACCAAAAGCGTGGCGCAGCTCGCCAGTAAATGGTTCGTAGGTCAATTGGGCAGTCTTGTCACATGATTGGGGCAAACCAAAATATGCCTTATAGATGGCATTGGCCAATGCTTCAATGACGTCTTTCTTTGGATTATACACGTAACCATTGGTGATGGCGACGATACCCCAACCATCAGCTGGGCTCCACATCATGATACTGCGTAATCCGTAGGCATCGCCAGTATGTCCCACAGGGTAGTTGCCTGGGGTATTGTAGTGAGGATCATCTAGGAAATCTACAAACTCCATGAGGCATAATCCGTATTGGTCTTCGTAGTAGTCGTCCGTTAGCTTGATCCATACGGGTGTCTGCATGGTTTTGGCGCTCTCCTCGGAGATGATACGCACGCCATTGAGCTGGCCATAGTTCATGTGCATCATCATATAGGTAGCTAAGTCGTGCGCAGAGATCTTCACGCCGCCAGTAGGCGAGAAGATAGGTGCTGAGTAGCCCATGATATAATCATCGAGTTGATGTGCTACACTGCCGTAGGCATTGGACGCTACGTATTGTCCGTCGCGATAACGGTAGATGGAAGCACACTTGCTCATGTCTAGTTCGTCAATATTATGTCCTGCATGCAATCCAAGTGGAGTGATTACGCTATCCTTCACATAGCGGTCGAAACGTATGCCTGACACCTTCTCGAGAATAGCGCCTGCGAAGTTAAGACCCAGATTAGAATAGTTGTAGCCCGTACCAGGAGCATAGTCGTAATAGGTGGCATTGCAATCTCCATTCACGGCAGGATTGATATGGTCGAGCGTGGAATAATTCTCTGGGTCGCGGAAACTGGCTGTGTGCGAAAGCACCATGCGCAATGTGATAGGTATCTCTGGGTGATGTGGGTTGCGTACTTGGAAGCCAATGAGATTGCTCACATCATCATCGAGCGAGATGATACCTTTCTCCACAAGCTGCATCAGTGAGGTTGCGGTAAAGGACTTGGAGATGGATGCGATACGCATGAAATGATGGGTAGTCAAAGGTGTTTGACTGTCGAGATTGGCATGGCCAAAAGCTTTTTCATATACTATCTGCCCATCTTGGACTATGACAGCAGCGACACCTACTGCTTGGTAGTCGTTCATCACTTGCTGAATAGCTTGGTCGGTGCGTTTCTCTGCGCTAGGAGCGCAACTGATCATTACTAATAGCACGGCTATTAAAGCCACTAAAACATGTTTGTTTCTCATAATCAATAATATAGTTTTAAGATTCATTCTTTTCGTTATCCTACTTCACCACGACGAGTGTCGCTCCTTCTTCATAGCGAGCAAAGTCTGCATCGTGGACTTCGATTTGCGTGCCGAAATCGCGTTTGAGTATCTGCCGTATCTCGTTGCGCAGTACGCCATTGCCCTTCCCGTGGATAATTACCACACGTCGTCCACGGTGACGGATATGTTGCTGCATGCCCATGCGGAAATAGCGCAATTGATATTGATGCTTTTCCACATCGGTCATTCCGCTGCCGTTGGTAGGCAGGGCTTCCAGATGCAGGTCTATCACATGCTCATCGCGTTGTCGTTTGGGACGCTTCGCGGGGGCTGTTTGGGGAGTGCTGACAGGCGTAGTCGGCGACTCATTTTGCTTGTGTGTACCGATACATCCCTTGCGCTGGTAGCTGATGGCAGCAGTGTCCATCACACATTTGGCTGCGGGTATCGGTCCAACATCGAAGCCGTCATCGGTCTCTACCCAAACGAGTTCTCGCTGCGCGTCATATTGCACGATAGTACCACCGCCCACCGCATCCAAAAATCGTATTTTATCACCTTTGCGCATAGTTGCTTGATTCTAATTTTCCAATTTACGCAATTGCTCCATAAACTGTGGATAGGATTTGCTTATGCAATCCGTATCATCTACGTCGTAGCCAGCTATCAATAATGCCATTGCCATACGGTGGTCGGAGTCCGTGCGGTGCTCAGCTACGGCACGCAGGCGGTCGGACTCCTTCAATGGCAAGGACTCAACGCCTGTGGCGTGTAACTCAATGCCCAGGCGCTCGCAAGTGAGCGCGACAGCGGGGTAGAGGTCGGGACAAGTTCCGAAATCCTGAATGAGGATTTTGGAACGGGACGCCGCTTGTGCGGCTATTGGACGCCCACCATGTGGGCTATTGGACGCTTCGCTATTGGCGATAGGCGAAAGGATGATACCTTCGGCGGTATATTCAGTTTGTACGCCGAGGTGGGCGAAGATGTCGGCAACGACTTTGTCGCCTTGCAATGAGTCGCGCGAAAGATCAGGGAGCGTGATCTCACCGCCGTGGAGAGCTACATACTCGTACCAGAAGGCGGCAGAGCTCCAATCACGTTCGAGATTATCTAAATCAACAACACCAACAACATTATTTTCAACAACACTCCGCTCGCAATCAACTCCCTGCGAGCGGCAGGAAATATATTGCTCGATGAGTGTGCGGGTCAGGGTGATGTACGGAGAGGTAGAGTTGGTTTGGACATTGGCGCCGATGAGCAATAGAGCAGAAACGAACTGTGTGGATTGGGGATTATTGATAGTCACTATCCTATGCTTATCCAATATACATCCCTTAATACGCAAAGGTGGAAAACCTTCTTCGCCTAAATACTCAATATCTGCTCCTATCTCACGCAAAGCATCCACCAACTGACCAATCGGACGGTGGTGCATGCGTTCTACGCCATCTAAAATGGTTGTTTGTCCTTCTAACTGCGCACAATAAGCGGTGAGGAAGCGCATGGCGGTACCGCAATTGCCAAGGTATAACTTTAAATCAACAACATCAACAACTTTATTTTCAACAACATTCCGCTCGCAATCAACTCCCTGCGAGCGGCGAGGGAACACATTTGCTTGGATGAGACTGAGGGCTCGGTGAAGAATCTGCACATCGTCGGGCATAGAATCGGAGACGGGCATAAGTGCACCCCACGACGCAAGCGCCGTCGGGGACCCCGCAAGCTCGTCTCCGTGTATAGCCTGAAGCATGAGCCAACGATTGGCTATAGACTTCGATATGGGCAATTCTATCTGCATTAATTGATGTCAGGTAAGAAAGAATAGTCGCGTGAGTAGCGGAGGTGCTGCTCGATATAGCCCTCGGTGTAGTCAAGAGTAACATCCATGATATTGCCTTCTGCATCGTAGTGCGCGGTATAGACAGGGTTAACAAAGCCCTTGTATGGCGCCAAGTTAAGTTTCTCGTAGCGCTCCAAAATCTCCTTGTGCAAGTCTTGATCCACCTTCACGGCGTATTCCTCTACCATGGCTTTAGCAGCAGGGTAATCACCCTCGGAAGTGATGCGTTGGATCTCGCGGAGCAACTCGCCATAGAGGTGACGAATACCCTCGTAATCATTGATTTGGAGGTAGTGTTTGCCATCGCGCTCAACCATCTCGACCTCGTTGTTCTTGGCATTTTTGAATACCCAAAGCGCAATGAGTTGGCGGTTACGCATATGTGACTCCTCAATATCTTTGCCTGGCTCAATGCGCACGAGTTGGGTCATGAGGCCGTTCATCATTTGTTGGTAGTAGAAGCCCTTGTATACCTCCTCGTCCTCCAAGAGTCCGAGTTCAACCAATTTAGGATCTGCCATATAGTAGAGACCAAGCAAGTCGGCACGCGCCTCCTCGATGGTAGAAGCATGCTCCTTGAGGGCATCTTTGGTAACGCCTGGCATGAGTTTGCCCGAACCGTGACCTACGCACTCGTGCAGATCGGTATGCAAGTCGCCGCAAGCACCCGCTTTCTCGTACATAGCAATGACCTCTGGGCTGATCATGAACTCCTCGTTGAAGCCATTGCCCTTGGCTGCTTCGTTGTAGGCGTGGGTGATATTGTCGATGGTCACAGACTTAGAACCATAATCTTTGCGAATCCAGTTGGCATTAGGCAAGTTGATACCGATAGGAGTTGCAGGGTAGCAGTCACCCGCCAAAATAGTTGCGGTAATTACCTTTGCGCTCACGCCTTTGACTTCCTCTTTCTTGTATTTCTTATCGGTTGGTGAGTTGTCCTCGAACCATTGTGCGTTGTCGGAGATGGTTTGGCAGCGGTGGGTAGCGCGCATGTCTTTGAAGTTGACGAGTGACTCCCAAGTACCGGTAATACCCAGAGGATCGGCGTATGTCTCGGTAAAACCATTCACATAGTCCACGCGGCTGTCGAGGTCTTTCACCCATGCGATGCAGTACTCGTTGAAGGCACGGAGGTCGCCCGTCTTGTTGAACTCAATCATCTTCTCGATGACAAGGCGTTGTTGGTCATTCTCAGCGAATGGAAGCGCTTTCTCAAGATGTTCAACCACTTTTTCGAGAGCTGCACTGTACATACCACCTACTTTGTAGGTACGCTCAACGACTTTGCCATTCTCCTTCACGAGTTTGCTATTGAGACCGATCCAGAGTGGCTCAGCAGAGTTGTCCTTGTGTGCCTCGTAGTATGCCTCTGCTTCGGCTTGGGTCACGCCCTCGTAGTAGTTGTTGGCAGATGCGAGAAGGAGGTCTTCGCCCTCAAGGCTGAGGCTCTTAGGCATTACAGTTGGATTGAATATAACAGGCAAGATAGCCTCGTCGTAAGTCACGCCTGCTTCAGCGCAAGCAGCAACGAACCACTCCTGAGAGAACTCAGGTTGGAACTTATCGGATGCGTAGTGGTGGTGAATACCGTTGGCAAACCATACGCGTTTGAGGTATTTTTCGAAGTTAATGAACTCCTCGCTCTTCTTATCGCCCTGGTATTGGGTGTAGAGTGCTTCGAGGGCACGACGGATACGCAGGTTGTAGCGACCGTTTTGGTCGAAGAGGATATCACGGCCGTGTAAGGCGGCTTCAGTGAGGTGATAAATGAGGGTCTTTTGTTGCAGACTCAGAGAGTCAAACTCTGGCACTTGGTAGCGCAGAATCTCGAGGTCATAAAACTTGTCCACGGTGTAGTCGAATGTTTGTTCTTGTTTGCAGCATGCGCTGAGTGCTACGAGCGCGAGGCTGAGGATGGCTAATTTCTTCATTGTCTGTTGTTTAAGGACTTTAAGGTCATTAAGGACATTAAGGTCGTTATTAAATTCTCTCTAATACGGTTTGAACTAATTGTTTGATACGAGGTTTGTAGTCGGTGTTGGCGGCTTCTACTTTGCGTTGAGCGATGACACAGCAGACGGTCATCGCTTTGTGTCCCATCAATAGGCTGAGACCTGCAATGGCACTACCCTCCATCTCGTAGTTGGTGATGCGTTGTCCTTCGTAGCGGAAGTCGGTAATCAGGTCATTGATCTCCTTTACTGCCAAATCGCAGCGGAGAACACGCCCCTGAGGACCATAGAAACCGTTGGCAGCGATGGTGCAGCCACGCATCATATCGTCACCCGCGATGCGATTGACTAGTTCAGGGTTAGCCGCCACTACGTATGGGCGAGCGGCTTTAGCAGGATAGTGGATAAAGTCCACGAGTGCATCCTCAAAACCGAGGTCAGCAATCTCGTCACGACCTTCGTAGAAAGCCAATACGCCGTCCCAACCGATGGATTTCTCGCTCACGAGGAAAGTGCCCAATGGGATATCCTCTTGCATACCGCCGCAAGTACCGATACGCACGATCTCAAGGGTACGGTGCTCATCTTTCTCGGTGCGGGTGGCGAAGTCAATATTCGCGAGAGCATCGAGTTCGTTGAGCACAATATCGCAGTTATCGGTGCCGATACCTGTGGAGATACACGAGATGCGTTTGCCGTTGTATTTACCTGTAATGGTATGGAACTCGCGGCTTTGGATATCGCACTCAATGCTGCCTTCGTCAAAGAACGAAGCCACCATATTAACGCGACCTTGGTCACCGACCAGTATCACCTTATCCGCCAAATGTTCGGGGCGGATATGGAGGTGGAATATACTGCCGTCCTCATTGATAATGAGTTGGCTGGCTGGGAAAGTCTTTTTCATGTGGTTAGAAGTGTAAAGTGTAGGGTGTAAAGTGTAAAGGCAAGTATTATGCTTGACCGCCGCCGAAGGACATTGGTATAGTACTTCCTGGGGCTGGTGTGCCGTTGAGTTTGATTGTACCAAATTGCTTCTCGTATTTCGCTACATTCTCTTGGAGAGCGAAGAGGAGTTTTTTGGTATTCTCTGGGGTCATCACGACGCGTGATTTCACATTAGCACCTTTCTGACCAGGCATCATGCATGCAAAGTCCACTACGAACTCCGAAGCGGAGTGCGCTACGATTGCCAAGTTGCTGTAGGTACCTTCTGCTACCTCTGGAGAGAGGTTGATGTTGAGTTTTTGTTCTTCCATATGAGTGTTGTTTAGAGTTGTTTAGAGTGGTGTAGAATTGTGTAGAATTGTTTAGAGTTGTGTAGAATTGTTTAGAGTTGTGTAGAATTGTTTAGAGTGGTGTAGAGTGGTTTACCAGTATATGGGTCGTTTGCGCCAGCGTTGGGAGATGAGTATCCAGCTGGTGATGAGCGGCAATGCTATATCATATGCCACAATCTCTATGCCAAACAGTCGTCCACCTAAGCGATGTGCAGCGGTATTGATGACACAGAGTTGCATCACCAGTCGCAGGCAGCACGCCGCAGCAGCAATAACGAGTGCCCAGAATGAGCCCATGACTGCAATAGCAATGAGCAGGGCATAGAACAGGCCTCGTGTCATAGGTTCGATGCCTAATCGAAGCTTGCTTTGGCTTTTATAGTGCGGCGACACGGATAGGTGTCTGCGTTTCTGGTGCAACCATTCTCCCCATGTTGTTTTGGGGGCAGACCAAGTGATGCTCTCCTTGGAGCAGACGATTTGCGTATTTCGTTTGGTGGTCACCTTATTGACAAACAGGTCATCATCGCCTGCGCGTTCGCCCAGCAGTCCACGGAATCCGTTGTTGCGGAAGAAAGTCTCTTTCTTGTACGCCAAGTTGCGTCCCACGCCCATATAGGGGTGTCCTGCCGCAGCCATACCCAGGTACTGCAATCCGATGAAGAGGGTGTCATAGCTGATTAGACGGCTCAACAGCGATTTCTTCTCGAAGTATGCGCCGTAACCCAGCACCACTTCTGTTTGTTCGTCTGCAAACCCTTGCATCATTTCGCGTATCCAGTAGGGCGATTCGGGTCGGCAATCGGCATCGGTGAGCAAGATATAGTCATAGTTGGCTGCTTTCACGCCGATGGTGAGTGCGAGTTTCTTGCTGCTGATGACCCTGGCATCTTTGGGTACGAAAGTGATGTAGAGATGGTTGCACTGCTGTGCGTAGCGTTCGAGGATGAGTTGTGTATCATCTTCGGAACCATCATTGACCACAATCACCTCGTAGCAGGGATAATCTTGTGTGAGTAGTGTGTGCAGGTAGTCCTGCAAGTTGGTTTGTTCGTTGCGTGCGCAAACAATGACGCTCACTTTGGGAGTGAAGTCCTTGTTGGGTTGGTGTTTGCGTTGCTTGCGGCTGACCGCAGTCATATATCGGAGATAGAAATAGCATTGGTAGCACAGCATCAGTAGCAGTGCAGCCAACAACAGGTAATCCACATGCGACAGCCAAAAGATCATGTCCCTATTATTCTACAATAGTAAGTACCACCTGTTTTTTCAAGTGAGGTATCTTTTGGGCACGAATCTCATTAGCCACCATACGACCAATCTCTGTAGCTCCTGTTTCGGTCAGCAAATATTCATGGCGCTCTGTTCCATGATTGGTGTTTTTGAAAAACAGCGAAGCATTCTTTTCCCCAATCTTATCCAGCCAGGTCTTAGATACAGCCTCTATATCTAACAGATATGCTTCTGTCAGTTTAGCGACGTTGCGTATTACATTGGAGTAGCCTCCCATCCGATTTACCGCCTTACCGTCCACATAGTAAGGATGAGCTATAGGAGTACAAAGTATGACCTTCAGTTTCTTTTTCTGTAGTTGTTTTACGATTTCGGTCAAGTTTTCTCCCATCTCTAAGGTCGAATAATACATATGGCCATACTCCTCTCTCAGGTCATTTTGTCCCACTTGAATAAGTACAAAATCACCTCTATCGCATTGCTCCATAATCATCTCCAGACGTTTGCCCTCTAATGTGTGTGTACTTTCGCCTGCTTGAGCCACGTTGACTATTTCCACCTGATCGGTGAAGTAGTCCGTTAGTTTCTCACCCCATCCGCGCACATCAGGTGTGGCTATACTATGTGGTGCCATACTGGCATCACCAATCAACACTAATTTTGTTTTTGCTGAACAAATTATTGGCAAAGAACATGCAATTGCCATGCAGAGTAACATCTTTTTCATAATTCCAGCCTTTTGAACTATACGTATTTTATTTTCAATTAATCTTCATATACCAGGCACACGTTATCCACCCAGAGGGTGTTGCCTTCGTGTCCTTCGAATGCCTCCATCTTGCCAGAGGTGATCACAATGACCATATGTGTAGGTTCTAGAGTAGCATCCCATCCCTCTTCCTGAATGAGTGTGATTTTACCGCGACTATTCATAGCGCGTTCGATGCCCTTGAAACCCATGTAGTCTTTGTACCATGGCTCGCCTGTAATATCGCCATAGTGGATAGGCACGCGATGTGCGTTCACCCACTCTGTTTGCGTTTTGGAGAATCGCTCGTAGCCTGTTCCTACGCGAATGGAGTGTATCTTGCCTTTCTCGTCCTCCCAGCGGTGTTGCAAGTAGATATAGGCTTCCGCCTCATCTATGTCACCATTTTCAAACTCCCTTTTTTTAGGTTTGGCGGTGCCTTTGGCAAACCAATACCAACTCTCTTGTTCCACCACGCACTTGTAGTCGAACATCAACGCTGATGGGCGCTGGGTGAAAGGTACACCGAAGTCAATATTCTGGTATGGGTCAGCGGCTGTAGTGATGGGTTCAATGTTACGCCCTGTGAATAGTGTGCCCGACACCAGCACCTGGATATCAATCATTCCCATAACGCGTACACCAATCATATCCACGTCGAGTCGGCAGCAGGTGCCACCATCTTCGCGCGCTTCGGGGGTCATAGTGCCCGCAGCTTTCTCAATGCCGACCACATTGGCGTAGGCATTGCTGGTTGCCCAAGGGTTGCCATTTTGCCCGAAGATATAAGGTGCATTTTTGCGAATGGTATCAGTCGGAGCAAGGCAATAGAGGGTTTTGGTTTGTCCACCCAAGAGTTTAGATTCTTTGATATATCGCACTGCCCATTGCTCCATATCACCGAATGGGATAGGTTCGATACGTTCTGCCATCAGGGACAAAGACAGCGCCAACATTGGTAGGAAGAGTACTTTTTTCATCATTGCGATTGTTTGTAGTATTTTTAGCGTTAGTTTTTCTATCTGTGTATAAAAAGCGTGCAAAGGTACGAAATATTTTGCATATTTCCAAATAAGAGGCGTTTATTTTGCAAAAATAGCCGTTCCACGTACCAAGGAGTATCTATTTACAACAACAGGAACAACATGATTCAACAACTCATTCCGCGCAAAACAACACATTGCGCGGCACGGGTAACAATGAAGAGAATTATTTTTTTATACAAAAATACGCTGCGCTTCGCTCGCTGCAAAAATATACATAAATATTTTCTGTTGTTATATTGGTAGTCCGATGTCGTTGTACGCCATCTATCGTGGCTAAACTATCTGTCTGCTGCTCAAGCCAGCTTGGCATCATCCAACTACTTTATCCACTCATGCTGCACTATCGTGCATCATTACTACCAATAATTTCAAATGTTCTTCGAACCTTTCATAGTCCTTCGGAATAATTAATGTTCTACCGAACTGACCAACGGTTTTGACACGCGCTACTGCGCAGCGCTTATGCATCTGCCTAACGGCATCTGCGTCAAAACACTGCCTTTGGCAGGTGAGAGGCAAGGGGACACGGCGGACCACCGCCGTGCACATGACAGCCGAGTGTGGGTTAAAGGTGAGAGGTGAAAAGGGAAAGGTGTAAAGTGCAAGGTGTAAAGGCGGGGTAGAATACAACCAACCGCCCGAGTGGGGCGGTTGGGATGGTGTGAGTATATTGAATATTGCGCTAATTTAAAGTTTGCTTTAAGATTGCGCAGTTTTTATTAGAATTAATTTAAGCCTGAAATATCAAATTTATAGATGGCATCATCGCTGAGTTCTTGCGATATAAGCATAATTTCACTCAATTTTTCTGCAAAGGTAGTAATTTTCTATTAATCAACAAAATAAAAATGAAAAAATACACTTTTCCAACTATATATAATAATAACCAACCGCGGTTGGTGTAAATGAGACAAATGGTTCGTAGTGCTAATGATAGTGAAAATGGCTTAATTAATGGTAAAATATCCTATGCGGCGCAGAAATTATCACTAAAGTAGAAGAAAAAGCAAAAAAATCAACATAAAAGTTGATTATTTCAAAAAAATATATTACCTTTGCACGAAATTTGTAATTAAACAAGAAAAGATATGGCAACTGTTATTATTGAAGAGATTACCAAAACCGAAAAAGCAGGGTTGTTTACTATCTGTTTTGAAGGTGACGCAGCAACTGAATTTGAGAAATTTATGAACAAGTTCAAAGAAGATGCAGAGCGTAAAGATGACTTATCTATTATATTGACAGCCATCAACAAAATGCTGACAGCTAGTGGTTTCTTAGAAAGATATTTCCGTTACGAAGGCAAAATGAGTGATCGAGTTGTAGCCCTTCCTATTGAACCATTGAAAATACGATTGTATTGTTTGCGATTGTCAGATAGTATTTTGATTGTTGGTAATGGAGGTATAAAAGATACTAAAACATATCAAGAAAATGATGAGCTAAATGGATACGTAATAACTCTACAGCAATTAGACAATCTTCTCAAACAAGCAGAAAAGAGTGGTAAAATCACTATTGAGAAAACAGATATATCAGGTATCAATACTCAAAAATTTGACTTATGAGCAAGACAAAACAACTATTCGATGAGTTAGTAACAACCACTCCACCCGAAATTAAGCAACGAGTGGATTGGTCGTTTGCTATAGCAGACAAGATTAGCAATATACTGAAACAACGAGGTATGTCACAAAAAGAATTTGCTCATCTTGTAGGTAATACAGAAACAGAGGTAAGCCGTTGGTGTGGAGGCACACATAACTTTACACTTGCAACATTAGCAAAAATCTCATCTGCTTTAGGAGAGTCTATCATAACAATATAGTCGATAGCAAAATTCTCCTTACATAGAAACAATCGTGCCTTTAAGGACACGATTGTTTTTTATACAAAATACGCTGCACTTGCTGCAAAGTTACACTTTTTTGTGCAGATATGCAACAATAGGGCATATTTTTTCGTATAATCATGTGAGAATTAAACACAACCAACCGCCCTTGTGAGGCGGTTGGTGTGGAAGAGATAAATGGGCTTGTACAAAATGCCAAAGGGCTCGTAGTACGAAATGCCAAATGGTTCGCGATACGAAGAGACAAAGGGCTCGTAATGCCAATGGTTGTTAGTACAAATGAAAGTAACTGATGGCATTTTAATCGGTTTCACCTCTTTGAATAATTTCCTAAATTGATTTGGATAGAAGATTATTACGTAAATAATTGATCAATTGTAATGGAATTTTGTATATCCATAAGTTGTTGATTTTTTATTCCAAATGTGCTAATGAGTGTCAAGAATACAGCTTTCTTTATTTTATTTTCTCTCACGAACACTTCCTTTTTGTGTACTAATTCCGTATTTAGTGTATGTAAGTTGTCTATTTCTTCGTTATAGAACTTCATTTCGCAAAGATTAATAACATCGTCTTTACGCTCAATGAGTAAATCTATTTGAGTTTCACTATTTTTCCATGCGTATTCTTGACTTTGTATACCACTGATTCCTAAAACTTGCTTTATTTGTGGCACATGTTGAAGTACAACTCTTTCAAAACTAAGTCCGCACCATGTGTTGTGCATCGGGGTATTGAGATTGTGTGACCAAAATTGTGGATCATTCTTCTTATTGCGTGTTATGAAATAATGATAAAACAGCGTGTAATTATCTATCAGCTGATAAATGGCATTATTCTTTCTTAAATCTATTTGATGGTAACGTCTAATAAATCCACAGTATTCTAAATCTTGTAGAATATTTGTTAAGCCACCGTTATCAATCAAGTTAGTATGTGCTATGATTTCATTTCGTGTGAGCCCTGCTCTTTTGTTAGCTAAAGCTTCTATTACGCGCAGGTAATTAACAGGTTGCTTGTAGAGTGATGCATATAACGCAGAATACTCGTCGTATAGTTTTCCGTCAAAGGAGAAGAAGAGGTTGTCTATATTTTGTGCCAAACTCATTGTAGGGCGCATGCATGACCAATAGTATGGTATTCCACCCATTATCATATATGCTTCTGTGATTTGCTTGCGCGTTAGTGTTAGGTGTTTACTATTAGCATATTCCTCACATTCTGACAAGGTAAATGGTTGAAGATGTATTTTTTGAGTGACACGATTATGTAATCCTCCATGATTTTGAATTATTTTTCGAATAATCCATGATGTGGCGCTTCCACACACGACCAACATAATGTCATTGCGTGCACTTGCCCAAGAATTCCAAAAGTGCTCTAGTGCTGGTATGAAATAGGACGCTTGTGTGTCCATCCATGGTAATTCATCTAGAAAGATTACTTTTTTCTCTTGTTTAGAGTTTTTAATTAGTTGTTTTAGTGCCGAGAAAGCATCCATCCAATTTTTTATTACTCCTACATCAGCACCAGCTTCGATAAGGGATTGGCGCCATGCTTGTAACTGAACATGCATGGGCGAATTAGCCATACCTGCATGCTGAAATACGAAATACTCTTGAAGAATTTGACGTATTAGATAAGTTTTTCCTACTCGACGTCTACCATATACCGCAACAAACTGCGATTCCTCTGCATGGAACGCCTCTAAGAGTATTCTACTTTCTTTGTTTCTTCCGACTAACATAGTTGTATTTTTTTAAATCCGCTGCAAAGGTAGTAAATTTCTTTGAAATACGCAACAAACTCAGCGGAAATGTTGTTTTTTTTATATTTTCCGCTGAGTTTATGAAGAAAAGTCTGTATATCTCAAAATACACAACCAACCGCCCTTGTGAGGCGGTTGGTGTAAATGAGCCAAATGGGCTGTGTACAAATGCCAAATGCTGTTAATGCAAATGCCAATTAACTCGTTGTACGAATGATGATGGTTAAGGGCAGAGGATTAACCCATACCACCACCACTGCCACTGGCGTGTTCAAGAATAAAACCTTGTCCTTGAGGACTAACAGCCATAATGGCGTTTTCTCCGAGCAATTTGATTGCCTCAGTTTGAGGCGCTAAATATACTTTTTTCATTTCAAATACAATTTTAATAAGCCTACCCCCAGCCCCTCCCTAAAAGGAGGGGAGGGCATAGACGGATGTTATTATTAGAGTTTTTGTCCTTGTACGTTATACTTAACGCCGTCACGGATGATGATGAGTTGTCCGTTTTGGATAACCTTGATAGGAGCATCGGTAGTGATGATATTATCAATACCTGTTTCAACGTTTTCGCCAAAAGCAACGCGAGCGCGAACACCTTGAACTGCGGTACCATCGGTGTTTGTCAATACAACGAGAGCACGCAAACCAAGTTTATTAGTAGCTTCTTTGTGTAAGTTACCAGTAGTTGCACCAATGTAATACTCTGTTGAGCCGTCGGTTGTACCATTAGTTGCTGTAACCGCTTGCAAAGTAGCTTTGAATCCACCACCAGTAACTACGTTAGCACCAGCAGTAGCGTTTGTAACTGTTACGTTAGATACGATGAGGTGGTCATAATCGTTATTACCCTTTGTCGCATTTACAATGTATGGTTGCCCAGCAAGCATATCAGTGTGTTCGGTAACTTTCAGTTCAAGTTCGGTTGCTGAATTGCTAACAATGCTGCTCAATTGATAAGCTTTAGAATTTTCACCGAGCCAGTTGGTTGGAAGATTGAATGGCAAGCAGAGAGTATGGTTTTGACCAGACACGAATGTACGCTCAACGATAAGGTTGATTGTTTCATCCTTATAAGTATTTACAATAGTAGCCCAGTTAGCATCAGTCAAAGGAGTAGGAACAACCCATGTGCACTCGCTAGTAGGTACATCACCTTGGCAGTTTTTCCAAAATGCCAAGCAAGTGTTGAGATCACCTGCTGTGTTAGGGATAGAAAGACCTGTAGAAATTTGGTTCCAAACGGGTTTCTTAGCTTTAGCTGCATCATCAGCATCATCTTCACTCTTATTCCAACGTGTTTCTGTACGATTTGGGTTCATACGGCAAATGATAACATACTCGTGCTCTTTACTATTATCAACTTCGTAAACGCCATCAGTGTTATTATCTGTCATATTCACCCATTTTGGTTCTGCATCAGCACCAAAACCTTCGTTGTAGAAGTATGCAGCGAATTCTGCATGGTCAGCAGTCCAGTTAGTGCTTGGGTGGAAATAGAGGGTAGCAGATTGATTAGAGAAATCTTTGAAAGGTGCTTCGCCTGTCCACTCGGCAGTAGCTGTAATGTTTTTGGTAATAGCATCAAAAACAATAGTAATGGTGTAGTAGCCGTCTTTGTCGATTGTATTAATTTTCCAAGCTTCGCTAGGCCATGAACCTTCGTCCCAGGAGTGATTTTTAACCACTTTAAAGTCTATTTCTGTATTTTTCTTCAAAGCGATTTCGGATTTTGTCCATTTATATGTTCCATCTACTTGAAGAACCATATCGTTTTCGGTTTTTTCAGGTTTCCATTCTTCGCCAAAAGCAGCTCTATTGTTACCTGCAACTGTATAGGTACGAGGAATAATAGTTTCTACTGCGGGGTATGCAATAGTGAGGGTGTTTGTTTCGTATGTCCAAGTGAATGTATAATTACCATCTTTATTTGCTGTGAATGACATTTTATCTCCACTTCCTGTAATTACTTTTTCATTGTCTGCTTCTGTAAATGCGGCTCCATTTGCAGTCCAGTTGCCACTTCCTCCAATGCGCATACCGAATTCATAAATACCCTTTTCAATGAGTAATGTCAAAGTTGCAGTGGCTTTGTCATCTGCGATAGTGAAGTTTTCGGTATTGTTCCAGTCGCCGAAGAAAGTACCATGCATTGCAACTGTAGGAACAACCACCTCTTCATTTTTCAATTCAGCGGTTGCATTTACTTCGTGAGTTGTAGGGTTGTAAGTAAATGTTACATCATACTTTCCACTCTTGCTAATGGTGAGAGTGGCATTATTACCATCCTTACCATATGATGGATCCCAACTATCGTGACCTATAACTACTTTGTACTCTATAGTTCCATCAGGAAGACTGATATTGTTTTTTACGAGTGTGTAGATGCCATCTACTAACTGCATGTCGTTTGCGGTGTTTGTAATATCCCAAGTCGTTCCAAACAAACCTTCAGAAGAACCTACTACAAAAGGAATTGTAAAATATTTTACTGCTTCATCTTTAGTTTTTCCTGCAAAATCATTAGCATTTCCATGCCAATAGTAATTGCCATCTGCCCAAACATAATTTTTTGTTTGATTATCATCTCCTCCATTTCCATTATTGAAGATAATCTGTTTTACGAAATCTGTTGTTGCATCAAATACATAAATATCGTAATTTCCAATCTTTTCTGAAGTTTTAGTCAGTCCTACACCAGCCCATTTATTAATTCCTTCATTGGCAGGTGCATTGCCACCCCAACCATAAATGTTCACATTAGACCATTTGCTATTATTTACAAAATAAACAACTTCTAATTTGTCATAATTAGCAGTCAATGTACAGCTACCCGAACTTTTAGTAGTAATATTAATAGTCTCAGACGTTAGTGCGTCAGTAGTTTGTACACCATCGCCCAATGTCCAATCAACAAATTTGTAACCTATAACTTTTGGAGCAATGATAGAACTTGGTGTAGATTCGCCTATTTCTTTTAATTCGCTTGATTTTACTTCGGTCTCACCGCACTTAAAAGAAATTGTTACGTTGTGTGTTTTTTCTACACTTGCAGCAACAGTGATTGTTGATGTTGCAGTCTTTGTTGGTAAACCATCCAATAGAGGATGTGCATCTTTAGCAGTAATAGTAATAGTATATATTTTTTCAGTTGGTGCTACAGGAGCAGTAAAAGTTACAGACTCACCATTGGTTGCAGATAAAGTAGTCGTTGTAACATCACTACCACCAGAAGTAACCTTATATGTATATCCATAAGTTCCAGAACCACCTGTACACGATGCTGTCAAAACACTTGTTTCTCCTGCTGAAAGAGCCACTGATGCTGCATTCAATGTAGGTGACAAGGCGTTTACAGCAGATTGTGTCACACTTAACCTACTATCTCCACTATACTCACCCCAAAAATCAAAAGACAAGGCAACATAATTTGTTGATGTAGTGATATTTTTTGTTTCTATTTGCATATTATCACCGTTATCTGTTAATCCAGTAAAAGGTCCTTTGTTATCTTTTGTGTACCAATAACCAGATTTAGTATACCATTTATTGTTAATAACTAACTTAAATTGATAATTAGTATTACTTTTTTGTACATAAAAAGTCTTAGTGCAGTGATTTCCTGAGCCTAAATCCCAATTGGCATTATTGGAACTCCAATCATTCATAGTACCTGCTACATACGCACTTTTTATGTCGTAAATAGCAGCCGCATTCATCCCTATCGCACATAGGATGGCTGCGAAAAATAAAAAGATTGATTTTTTCATAAATGTTTTTTGATTTAAAAAGTTAATATTTTAGTTGTTGTTATTCTGGTGTAAGGTGTAAAGTGTAAAGGCAAGGATCCTTTATCGCTTTGCGCTAAACATTGTTCTAGTGTAGGATGTAAAGGGTAAAGGCGGGGGATGTTTGCCAGACCACTGGCAAAAGCAAAACAGGTGGCGGGAAGGCAACTCGGCGGCCACGCCGAGGGCTGAACCGATAGCGGAACACACAAAAGCAGATGCCGCAGCTAAAAGCCACGACAACGTGCGATATATCTTGTCTGAGGAATTATCTATGACCGCGCGGCAGCCATACCCCCCCCCTGTTTTGGAGGGCACAGATCGAAGATTCTATGTAGGGCTTGCGGGTCATGTTATAAATTATATTTGTCTCCTTGCGCTGCGCGCAGAAATCTAAACTATCTAAACTGTTTTTATTGTAGCGAATTAGTCAAAATTGTTATTTTGTTCATTGTCCGATTTTGTTGGCACAAATGGGCGTTATAATTTAATCGTTTTCACCTTGTTGATTATAGCATCTATAGTCTTCTTTTTTAGTATCAGTCATGCAGCAGATATAGCTAAGAGCCTCTGGACTGAGGGTGCGTAGAGTTTTACAAACCTCAGCTATCTGCATTAGTCCATAATAATCACGAACTAAACACCAATCACTCCATTCGCCTCTTTCAAGTACGCGCTGGATAACCTGCGCAGGGCATCTATCTGCATGGAAATCAGCAGGAGATACATCCCAAAAAAGGTTCTTGCTAAAGTGTTGTATGGATGGTGCTAACTTCATAAAAAATTATTCGTTCAACTTAAAAATTATTTTACACTACCAAAATTATAGTATATTAGACAAAATTAGTCAAAATTTTATTGCTTGGTTGATTACACTTTGGCGGCGTTGGAGAGCTCCCAAAATGCTCTTACTTGCCATTGGGTTTAGTCCCTTAAAGGTGGTGCGTTTCTTCAATTCCTCAAGAGGCATCTGCAAAAGTAATTTAGCAATACACTCATCAGCAAACGAGTTGGTAACTACATCCACTCCCGAAAAGTCCAATACCACTTTCTCTTCGCCTTGTACCAATGGCAATAACTTGGCATGAGCCTCTTGTCCCATTTGTCTCGTACCCAAATCTACACCAAAATCTATAAATCGAAATGTTACCATAGCTCTTCAGGATTTTCTTCGTTAAACATTATATTATATTCATCTTCTATGTCTGTACGGCGTTCTACAACATCATTAGGATCAATCTCTGCGTTAGTGCGTAACTGCATATAAACAATGGTTCCTTGCCAGAACTCTGCTTCTTCTACCAAAATACTTTCACCGTTCATTACTAATCTATGGTGACCAGAGCGAATTTCAAAAGCTGAGTTGGTGTGTTTAATAAGTAGGTTGGTAGCATACAATCCAAAACCTAATCCTTGTCCGTCGGTTACACGGTCTTTAATAGCAGCATGCAATGCTTCTGGCTCTGTTAGGTTTTTGTACAATGCATTAGCAGTAAGAGATTGATGAACACCAATTCCATCGTCCGCTACAACTATGCGGAGTGAATGTTGCTGCTCGTCATAGTCAGTAATGATTGTTCCAGCATACTTTTCAGCGTGAATAATCACATTGTCCAACACCTCGTACAAACAATAAGCTAATGCTTGAAGAACGCCCAACTCGATATTAAGATGTCCTTTCAAAAGTTCAATAATTCTACGATAAACAGCATCAATAGTAGTCTTATCAAACACATCAATCGAAACCTGCGGGGCAGATTTCTGACCAAAGTATTGTTTTATTAATGTTGTTATATCCATAAAATTATTGCGCTGTAGTTACTAATTGGCTTGTTGATTTCACATGTTTTGAAGGGTGCAAATCAAAGATTCTATGTAGGGCTTGCGGGTCATGTTGTAAATTATATTTGTCTCCTTGCGCTGCGCGCAGAAATCTAAACTATCTAAACAATTTTTATTGTGGCGAATTAGTCAAAATTGTAGTAGATTACTCAAAATTATTGGTTGCCTTGCAGTTCGGATAAAATGTCCTCTACAATATACTGGTCACTCATCAGTTGAAGTCCTGTGGCAGGATCAGCTAATTGTTGAGCTGTCTTTGTAGAGTAGTATAAGTCTAACGCGCGGTCAGCATCTACATCTAATGCTTTTGAGAGCAACATGATGATACTTGCCTGTTTGCGCCATAATACATTATCTCTCATCGTTCCCTCCTTATTTATCAGCAGATTTAACAAAAGTAAGATACCCATCAATCACTTCTTGATTAAGAATGCAAATTTGATGATTCACTTTTTTATATTTTAATTGCCCCAATGCCTGTTCTGCAGTAATAATTCCTTTTTCGTAATCCTCAACTGTATCAATAACACTATCATTAGCCACACCACCCTCAACTACATCAAATTTTGCAGATACATTCTTTCCCTTTCGGCATGCAACAACATATTCAAGCCACTCGGTATCGTATGTTTCGAACACTTTGAACACATATCCATCTTCTATGGCCTTTGCCTTATCGAAATGATATATACTAACAACCCCTTTTTCTTCACGTCCCTTGCGCATCGCAATAATTCCTGCCCAATCCGCTGCTTGGTTGCGTATAGAGGTCAGGTAGAAACCTCTTCCAAAGTCTAAGTTTTTTCTACCTATCTTTGCCAGAGGCGTTGGAACTGCTATATTTGATCCGTGATATAATGTTATCATCTTGCGTATTCTTTTTGTTCTTGCTCCCAATTGTTAAGTGTTTCGATGGTGTCTTCAACCACCCAGTCGAGGCTTTGTGTATGGAGTGCCTCATAGTGCTGCAGCAAGCGTTGGCGTATTAAATCTTGTGCCTTTAGACGCTGATACATCACATCTCCTTTTACATTTTGCTTTTTAGCTGTGGCTTCTAATACCATCACTGCAAAATGAATTTTACGATATTTTTTAGATTTGTTTGTCATATGTTTCGCGTTTATGGTTCTTATCTCGGCTTTGCCTCGAACGATTTTTACGCTGCCGCTCACAAAATTCTTTTACTGAATTTAGGACTAACTTGCTCATTTTCAGCGTCTTCTGAGGATGTGGTTAAAATTTTTGATCTCATATCTGCAAATCACTGACTACCAAGCGTATACGTACATCCAATTATTTGTTTTCTATTTGTTGCCGTTACTAAATTATTGTATATTGTGGCGAATTAGTCAAAATTATTGTTTTGTTAATTGTGCCGATTGGGCGGCAAATTATGGTTCGCGGCGCTCGCCTGCGCGAGGCACGAGCCCATAAAAAACTTGCAAAGGTACTAAAAAATATATGAACACGCAAGTTAGATTGCGGAAAACATGTTGCAAAACATAAAATTAGCAAATATTTATGTATTCAAGACAACACGAATTATTTAAATCAACAACTTATACCAACTATTTGCAAATAAATTTGCGTGTTTGCAAAAAAAACAGTAATTTTGCAGCGATTTATGAATACCTTCGGCGAGAAGTTTGCTTTTACCTCCTTTGGAGAGTCACACGGTCGGGCTATCGGCGGTGTGCTGGACGGTGTGCCTGCAGGTTTGCATATTGACCTTGAGATGATCAAGCAAGAGCTTGATAGAAGAGCAGGGCGCGCTGCGCGCTGTTTAGAGGTGAAAGGCGATGAGGCGAAAGGCGATGAGGCGATGAGGCGATTAGGCGATGAGGCAGGAGTTTCGCCACGCGCTTTGCGCGAGGCGGATGAGGTGGAATGGCTGAGCGGAGTGATGGACGGTGTGACATTGGGTACACCTATAGCCTTCATTATTCGCAACAGCGATGCAAGACCCGAAGACTATGAATGGCTACGCCACTCGTATCGAATAGGACACGCCGATCGCGTTTATCAAGAGAAATATGGCATACGCGACCACCGAGGTGGCGGACGCGCTTCTGCCAGAGAGACAGCCGCACGCGTAGTGGCAGGCAGCATAGCCAAACAAATGCTTGCCGAAAAAAACATACACATCGAAGCCAAACTGGTGCAAGTGGGCGAAGAGACCAACGCCGAACGGTTTGATGCATACATCGCTGCTATTCAACAAGATGGCGATAGCATTGGTGGCATCGTAGAGTGCCGCATCACAGGAGTGCCCACAGGCGTAGGCGAGCCCATCTTCGACAAACTGCAAGCGCACTTGGCCTTCGCGATGATGAGCATCAATGCCTGCAAGGGATTTGAGTACGGTTCGGGCTTTGAGGGTGTGAACAAGAAAGGCAGCGAGATGTACCTCTCGGAGGACACAAGACTGATCTCTGGCGGCATAGCAGGTGGAATAAGCGACGGAACGCCTATCGTGTTCCGCTGCGTGTTTAAGCCGACGGCGTCGAATAGGAAGACATTTGAGGCGATGAGGCGAGAGGCGAAAGGCGAAGAGGCGAAAGGCGAAGAGGCGAAAGGCGAAGAGGCGAGAGGCGAAAGGCAAGAGGTGAGAGGAAGGCATGATGCGTGCGTGGCGGTGAGGGCAGTGCCCGTGGTGGAAGCCATGGCAGCAATGGTGTTGGCAGATTGGCATGATTTTTGAAGAAGAGTGCTATAAAAATAATTAAGAAAACAACAAGAATTATGTCAATCAACAACAATAACAACATTTCTTTTTCAACAACTTGCGCGGCAATCAACTCCCTGCCGCGCTCAAGGAATATCATGTAAGTGTCAACTGATATATAAATCCCAAAAAAAATAATTGGAACTGCGTAAACAACCACAATGCAATGAAAAAGATAGTATCATTTATATTCTTCATCGCTATAACGATGACCGTGCAAGCGCAACACACGCTTTCGGGCACGCTCCTCTCTAAGACCGACGGAGCACCTGTGGAGATGGCGACCATACGTCTATTCTCCTATCACCCAACCGCCCAAGGCACCGACTCCACCCTCGTACAAGGCGCACAAACGACCTATGACGGTATATTCATACTGAGCAATATCCGTCAGGGTGAATATAAGTTGATTATCTCATCGGTGGGTTTTGCAGAAATCACCAAAACCATACAAATGCCTAACCACGACCTTGACCTGCCTACTATCCGTCTGGAGGAGCAAGTGCAACACTTGGCTGAAGTGAGCGTACAAGGGCGTGCCGCAGAGATGACCGTCAAAGGCGACACCATCGAATATAACACCGCTGCATACCAAGTCAGCGAAACTGCTACCGTGGAAGAACTGCTCAAGAAGATGAACGGCGTAGAGGTGGACAAAGAAGGCAATGTGACTATCAATGGCGAAGAAATCAAAGGCGTGCGTATTGACGGCAAGAAATTCTTTGGCGATGATGTACAAACTGCCACCAAGAATATCCCAGCCGACATGATTGAGAAGATACAAGTGATTGACGAGAAGAGCGAAATGGCTAAACTGACTGGTTTTGAGGATGATGAGACGGAGCGAATCATCAATCTCAGTCTGAAGAAAAACCGCAAGAAAGGTGTGTTTGGCAACTACTCAGGTGCTGTAGGCGCAGACATGGTAGCGGACAACGGAAAGTGGTTTGACTACGATTCGCACTTCCTAGAAAACGACGCGCGCTACAACGCCAATATCTTCACGAACCTGCTGCTGGGCGAGAGCCAAACGACTATCGTAGGCGGCGCCAACAACACCAATGAGATTCGTTCGCGCCGCGGACGCGGTTGGTTTGGCGGACAAAATGCAGGTATCACCGCCTCGGAGAACTTGGGCGTGAACACCAATATTGACCTGACTAACAAGTTAGGCGAGAGGCGAGAGGCGAGAGGCGATGAGAAGACAGAACTTCTTTTGGGTGGCGATGCGACCATCAACCACTCCACTAATGACACACGAACTCAGTCACAGAAAGAGAGTTATAGCGAGGAGGCAACCTATATTGACCAAGATTTTACCAACAAAATCACTCGCGCGTGGGATGCACAAATGCGTCTGGAGATGGAGTATCAGATTGACTCGATGAACAAGATTATTCTGCGCCCTCAAATCAGCTACTCCAACTCGCGTTCTGAGCAAAACAACAACTATACCTACGAGCGCGATTCGGTGCTTATCAACGATGGCTACCAACGCCAGCAGAGCCTCCAAGAGGAGATTTCTGCTTCCATGCGTGCGACCTACAACCATAAGTTTGCGAAGCCAGGTCGCGCACTGACAATGCGAGCCAACTTCACCTTTAAGAATACCGAGAAGAACGATACGACATTTGCTTTTGATAACCTAACTAGCGATACTTTGGTGGACCAAAATACCTTCGCTACTAATAATGCCCTCAGTTATTCGCTGCGCACATCGTTTGTGGAGCCTATCTACGGCAAGAACCACTTTATCGAAACCGTATTGTCGCTGTCGGGTAGCAATCGCAACTCGGTGAAAGACCAATACTCCAAGATGGACGGAGCATATCAATACGACAGCGTATATTCCAACGCGCTTAGCAACAATATGTACACCGAGCAGCTGGAGCTGAACTACCGTTGGGTGAGCGAGAAGATTGACCTGACAGCAGGTGCACGCGTGCTGGCTACGCAGACCTATTCCAAGACCTACTATGGCGGTATACTCGCGCGCGATACCTTATATAATAGATGGAACTGGTCGCCAAACGTGCGTTTCCGCTATAAGTTCGGTCAGAAGGAGTTTGCTCGTATCGTCTATCGCGGGCGCGTTAATCAGCCTACTATCCAGCAGATGGAGCCTGTGCGTAACAATTCCGATGCGATGAACGAGACGGTAGGTAACTTGGGACTGAACCCTGCCTTCAGCCACAATATCTTTGCGATGTATTCGAAGTTCAATCAGGAGAAGTTCTCCAGCATGATGGTGGGCATGAACGCCAACCTCACGCAAGATGCGCTGACCAATAATACCATTTATGATAAGACGGGTAAACGCTATATGCAAACGGTCAATGCGGAGATGATTCCGTGGTATGTGGGGGCACATTTTATGAGCAATACGCCATTCTGCAAGAAGATGTTTCAGTTCCACTCGCGTACGGCGGTGAGTTACAACCAACGTGTGGCGTATGTACTCCGCGAACTGGATGCGGATTCCATCGCACAAATGATAGAAGCAAACACATTGCAACTGGGCGATGAATCCAAGACTGGTAACTTCCGTATGAGTAGTGACTTGACGCTACGCTTTACCCATAAGATAGTGGATATAGGCGTGAAGAATACCAACATCTATTCGCTGACCCATAACTCGCTCAACAAGAAGATGAGCCATGTAGGCGACTGGATCATTTCAGGCGATGTGACATTCCATTTACCAAAATCATGGAATATAGCCACCGATGTGAGTTACACCTCACGCCACGGTTATCAAGGATTGACCGATGTGAATGAATTGATTTGGAACTTCTCGCTGGATAAGACATGGGCTAATTCGACCTTGACCCTCAAGGTGTATGACCTCTTGAACGACAAGAAGAACATCGTGCAAACGGTCAACGAGACCAGCGTTAGTTACCAGAAATTCAATACCTTGCCCACCTACTTCATGCTGACCTACACCTACAAACTCAACCGTATGGGTGGTTTGAAAGCCAAAGGACATGCAGCATGGCAACAGCAGATGTACGAGGGCGGTGGTCGCCCACCTATGTTTTAATCATCCGCCAATGAAGTGAAAGGAATAGTGCGTGTATTGTGCGTGTATTGTCCGTCTATTGTGCGTGAATAGTGCGTAATTTCTAAGAGATTTCTCCCCAATTACCAGCAGCGATTCGAAGATAGTCGAGTCGCTGTTTGTATATACGGTTATGGGATTGTTCGAGCAATGGGTCATCATCCAGAACCTCCATCGCTGCTTGGCGTGCCACCTCCAGCAACTGGCCATCGGTACTCAGACTGGCGATATGCAAGTCGAACGGCAAGCCCGACTGCTGCGTACCCTCTAAGTCGCCCGGACCACGTAGTTGCAAATCCGCCTCCGCAATGCGGAAGCCATCGTTGGTCGCCACCATAATATCCATGCGCTGGCGCGTGTCCTTGCTCATCTCCACACGCGTGAGCAAGATACAATAGCTCTGCTCCGCACCGCGCCCTACTCGGCCACGCAATTGGTGCAGCTGGCTGAGACCAAAACGCTCGGCATTCTCAATAATCATCACGCTGGCGTTAGGCACATTCACTCCCACCTCTATGACCGTAGTCGCCACCAGGATCTGCGTTTCGCCAGCGACAAAACGCTGCATCTGCTCATCCTTGTCCTTCGCCTTCATCTGTCCGTGTACCATAGAGATACGGTAGTTTGGGAAAGTCTCGCAGAGCTGGTTGTAGCCATTGGTGAGGTCATGGAGGTCGAGTTTCTCGTTCTCGTTGATGAGCGGATAGACCACATAAACCTGACGTCCCATATCAATCTGCTGCGCGATGAACTGATTGATAGATGCTCGGCGTTGAATGGAATAGTGAAGCGTATGCACGGGTTTGCGCCCAGGAGGAAGTTCGTCGATGATACTCACCTGCAAATCGCCATAGACCGTCATCGCTAAGGTGCGGGGGATAGGCGTTGCCGTCATCACAAGGATATGCGGAGGACGGGTGTTCTTGTTCCAGAGTTTGGCACGCTGTGCCACACCAAAACGGTGTTGCTCGTCAATGATACATAGTCCGAGATTAGCAAACTGCACTGTGTCCTCCAGCAAAGCATGCGTGCCGATGAGGATATTGATCTCGCCCGAGCGCAGTTGCTCGTGGATAGGCTGGCGCTGCTTGGCAGTTGTGGACCCCGTGAGCAATTGGCAATTGACGATTGGCGATTGGCAATTGGCGATTGGCGATTGGCGATTGGCAATTGGTGAGAGGAGTTGTTGGATGGTCTCGTAATGCTGGTTGGCGAGGATCTCAGTGGGCGCCATGATACAGGCCTGATAGCCATTATCCACAGCCAGCAGCGCAGTGAGCAAGGCGACAATCGTCTTACCGCTACCTACATCGCCCTGCAAGAGGCGGTTCATCTGTTTGCCCGACTTGAGGTCGGTCTGAATCTCGCGCACCACGCGTTTCTGCGCATTGGTGAGCGGAAATGGCAAGCAGTTCTGGTAGAAGGAGTGGAAAGACTTGCCCACAATAGGCATAGAGAAGCCGACGTTCTGTTCGCGGCGTTTCATCTGCCTGAGAATCTGCAATTGGATATAGAAGAGTTCTTCGAACTTGAGTCGTTCGCGCGCCTTCTGCATGGTAGGCGTATCCTTGGGGAAATGGATATTGCAGAGCGCTTCGCTCAGGCGCATGAGGTGGTAGCGTTGCACCAGATCCATGCCAAGCGTATCCACCATACCCTGCTGCTGGAGTTCGGGTATGAGATGTGCGATGATGGTGCGGAGGGCTTTGGAATTGAGCCCAGCGCGTTTCATAGGTTCGGTGGTATTGTAGTGCGGTTCGAGCCCCTGCATGAGTTCAGGTTGCACCTTACTCATAGGCGTGAGCTCGGGGTGAACGAAATTGTATTGATGATTGAAGCGCGACGGTTTGCCAAAAAGCAGATACTGCACGTTGCGCTCCAGTTTGACATACTTCACACCCTTGAACCAAACGAGTTCGATGGTATGCCGTCCGTCGGTGAAAGTGGCGGATAGGCGCTGCGCATTGCCAATGCCGATGGTGTGCCACTCGGTGATATGACCGATGATCTGCACATAGGTGTCATCGTCCTCAATCTCATGGATAAAATAGAAGCGACTGCGGTCAATATACTTGTACGGAAACTGGTACAGCATATCAAGCGCCGACTTCACACCCAGCTCTTTACGAAGAATGTCGGCACGTTTAGCGCCGACACCCTTACAGTATTCGATATTTCGAATGGATAAATCCATATGTAGACCGCTGCGCTGTCAGAAGTCAGACCGCCTTCGGCTGTTAGACCGCCCATGTGGGCTGCTAGACTAAAGGCGAGAAATTATTGCAAACGGAAGTTTACTGGAATAGTATATTTCACGCGTACTGGTTTACCACGTTGCTTACCTGGTTTCCACTTAGGCATGCTATTGATGACACGCACAGCTTCTTTATCCAATGATGGTTCACCAGAAGAACGAACTACTTGAATATCAGTAACCTTACCGTCCTTCTCAATCACGAATTGGCAGATTACACGACCTTGGATACCGTTCTCTTGTGCGATAACAGGATACTTGATATTCTCGCCAATATAGCGCATCATGGCTTGTTGACCACCAGGGAACTCTGGCATAGACTCTACAACCACGAAGATTACCTCTTCTTCCTCTTCTTCAACAGGAGCCTCTACAGGAGGAGCGATAACCACTTCCACATCCTTGTCGTCTTCTGTGTTGATCTCAATGGTTTCTGTCTCAACATCATCTTCCACAACATTCAGCACCTCTACTTCTTGTACTGCTGGTGGTGGTGGAGGAGGAGGAGTCTCTTGAGTGGTTTGTTGGATATCGATTTCATCTTCAAAAAGGAAATCGGCATCCACAACTTCGTACTTCGTTACTTCTTGCTCAGTCCATTCAAATGCGACATAGCAAATGCTCAATACCAATACCAAGCCTATAAGCACATAGGTGGTCTTTTTGTTCTCCAAACTAGCGTTGGGTGATTTTTTTTGTTGCATATTGTTTTGTGTTTTTATGTTTGCTTTTTTAGTGCTTTTTAAGGCACTATCATTTCGGACTGCAAATTTACTGCTTTTTTCTGAATTATGCAAATATCTTTGCAATTTTTACAAAATTTCTGCTAAATAGTTGCAATTTTGGGATAAATATAGTACTTTTGCAAACGAAATGGATTTGAGAAGTATTGTAAAATCTTCGGGTGTGCGCAATTTTACGAAATTGCTCTCTGCCAATGTGGTGGCTCAAGTCATCGGCTTGGTGGTCTATCCTATTTTGACGCGTATGTACGCGCCCGAGGATTTTGGATTGTTGAATTTGTTTTTGAGTATCGGGAATGTGGTGTTGGTAATCTCGTTGGCAGATTACTATTATTCGATCGTTCTGCCAAAGGAAGATAAAGATGCAGTTGCGCTAGCTCATGTATCATCGGTGTCATTGATTGTGACTGTTCTGCTGCTTACCGTTTCTATCTTGTTTGCACATCCGATTAGTGCGTTGTTCAAATCTCCTAAGTTAGAAACATATTATTGGTTATTGCCAATATATGTGTTTTTTATGGGCGGATGGAATATCCTAAATTATTGGTATATTCGCCATAAACAATTTGGTAGAATTAGTGGATACCAAATTTCTCAGAGCGTTTTATCCGCAACTGGAAAATTGGGATTTGGATATGCCAATGTACTATCAGCAGGAATGATATATTCTGTAGTGATAGCGCCTGTTATATCACTGATCTCCAGTTTATTGATTGTACGGAAGAAGTATTTGCTCCCACTCTTATCTTTTTCTTGGAAGGACGTTAGATTGCAGAGTTGCAAGTACAAAAATTTTCCCATGTTTGTTCTCCCGCGTAGTTTTATAAATGTCTTAGCAGGGCAACTGCCCGTCTTACTCCTAACACCTTTCTTTGGCGCTAAGTTTGTCGGTCTTATGAGTATGGCAGTACTATTGAGTTATACTCCTATCAACACAATAAGCAGAGCAATCTATCAGGTGCTTTACCAAAATACAACCCAGCGTGTACATGCACGCTTACCTATAGGTGGGATATATTGGCGTTTTATAGGATATACTACACTCTTCATTCTACCTCTATTTGGTGTATTGGCATATGTATTACCAGACCTGACGGCATGGCTTCTTGGAGCAGAATGGCGCGTTGCAGGAGATTATATTCGTTGGATGTTGCCATGGCTCTATCTATCATTGATTGTAGGTAGTACTTGCTACCTATCAGATGTATTTATGCAACAAAAAACAGGACTTCTTTTTGAAATCCTGCTTGCTGTGTGTCGCACAACAGGACTGTGTTTAGGTGTGTACTCTCAGGATTTTATGATGGCGATAATAGGATATTCTGTTGGTACTGCAATTGCTGTTGGTGCGCAATTCGTTTGGCTCTCGCTTATGGTTCGCAATTACGATAAGCAACTATAAATTATACTCTAACAATGCTTTGGTAAATCTCAGACAATTTGCTGCCCACTACATGATATGTGTATTGTTTCCCATGTTTGCGTATTTGCTCGGTAGAATAGTTGTTGTGGTTGCTCATCATATCCTTCATAGCCTTCGCCAACGCATTTTCATCTTCTGTTGGCACTAAGATTCCGCATGTATCATCCACCATCTCTGGTATTCCCCCCGCATGACTACTGATGATTGGCAGCCCACAAGCTAGACATTCAGATAGAACCACAGGTGCATTTTCATATCTTGAGAAGAATAAGAAGCAATCGCTCTCTTGCATCCATTGGGCCACCTCATGAGGCGTTTGCTCGCCTGTGAAAGTGAGCATTCCTTCTGGAAATTGCAGGGAGTCTGCATATGCACGATCTTCGGAGTAATCCACTCCTGTACCTACCACAACCAGCTCAAAGTCTTGGCGTTCCTCTGCCACTTTCCTTACCGCGCGCAACATTCCTTGGATATTCTTGGCTTTTTCATCAAAGCAACTCACGTGCAAAAAGCGAAATGTATCGCCCTTGGGTGTGATGGTGATGGTAGATATAGGTTGATAGAAAAAATCATCCACCACATTGTGTATGCGTTGCCAATGATTGTTTTCTATGCCGCAATTTTTCATGGCATCTTCCAGCATTTGGCTCACGGGCAGAATGCACGATGCTTGCTTGGCTATTTTGCGCATCAACCACCCGTGCCAACCGCCTCGGAAAGCGAAATTAGCGGGTAGATAGCCCGACCAATGTTCGATGATAACGTATGGAATATGGTATCGGTATTTCAGCCAAAGGGCAATCAGTCCATTCTTGTCTAGCACATTCATCTGTACCACATCGGGCTTACCCCATTCTTTTTGGAGTTGCTTCCATGCTTGATACATGTCTTTTATCCATGCTATGCCCACCTTCTCTGAATACAGTACACGCACATCGTGCCCCTGTTGCATAACCGATTCGGCGTGCTTCTGTACGAATAGACCTGCCATCGCATCGCGTTCGGTAGGGTACCAAGCACTCAAGAATAATACTTTCATCGCATTCTCCTTTCTCTCAGCCAGTTGATTGCGTTGGCAAACCAGAAGTACCACTTATAGTATTTCTCCACGCTATAATACACGGTACGGGTACTTCCAAACTGCTTATAGTGGTTCGCGACACCACGAATCATGCTACCTTCAAAGTCGAATGCAACACCCTTCTGACGAGCCAGTTTGATGGCTTCTAATACGAGCAATGCGCTGGCTCCCGAATCTTTATACTTCTGATCGTAGTAGGGAATTAGGTAGTACATGCTATGCTTGTCCCATACCAGGAACGCCGCCGCCAGCACCTCGTTATCTGCGGTGCAAATAGATAGGATCTGGCTTTGCTGTAGGCGCGTTGTTTTACGCTCTAGTACCAGCAAGAACTCACGTGTATAGCTAATCTGTTTGCCCTGCTCTTGCAGACATTGCACATGAAAACGATAGAAATCCTCTACGTTCATATTCATCTCCGCATGCAGCGAGAGGGCTTTTTGCAACTGACGTTTCTTGTTCTTCGAAAATGCACCTATCACCTTGTCAAGATCCGATAGATCCTCTATGCGATAGGTCACGCGCTCTTTGGTTTTGAACTCCAATGCGCGCATTGCTTCCACCGCAGGACTGCCGATAGGGTAGTGCTGGTAGTAGTAGCTCAGCCCCAACTGCGATAATGCTTGGTTGAATGCTTGGCAAACCGCCACTACGCATGTTGCATCTTCCCTTATATCGTCGCGCAACCATATTCCACCAATCTGTGTCTGCTGAGGCATGACGACATAGCGCATCCACATACGCTCACGCAACAAATAAGGTAATACAGCCACAATATCTTCCACTTTATCTTCGCCCTCGGAAAGGCGATAACCCTCGTCTGTCTTTACGCACAAGAGCACATCCCAGTGTTTGCCCGCACAAACGGCATCCATCCACCAGTCTTGCATAAAAACAGGTAGTTGAGGAGCCTGTTTGCAAAATTCACGGTATAATTCTTTTTTGGTCATATTACCCAATATACAAATTGTGTGCAAAGATACGATTTTTTGCTGAAATATGCAAACAATACTTGCAAAATTCAAAAAAAAGCAGTACTTTTGCACATTATTTCAAAACTAACCAAATAAATTGTCTGTTATGATAGTTGAAACCAGTCCCTACAAGGTTTTTGCTCTTTCTCAAGGAGGTGAGCTCGCTAAACGCATGTGTGAGTATTTAGGATGTTCTTTGGGTAATATCCAAGTTGCTCGTTTTTCTGACGGTGAGTTTGCCGTAAGTTTCGAAGAATCGGTCCGTGGTCAGTCGGTGTATATCGTACAATCCACATGCCCCAGTAGCGACAACATCATGGAGCTCTTGCTCGCTATTGATGCAGCTAAGCGCGCCAGCGCATACAAGGTGATTGCCGTAATCCCTTATTTCGGATGGGCTCGACAGGACCGCAAAGATAAACCTCGTGTTTCTATCGGAGCAAAGGTTTGTGCCAACCTATTGCAGGGGGTGGGAGTAGATCGTGTGATTACAGTTGATTTGCACGCCGACCAAATTCAAGGATTCTTTGATATTCCTGTAGATCACCTCTATGGTGCTAATGTGTTAGCCGATTATGTACAAAGCCTCAATTTGGACAATCTTATCGTAGCCTCTCCTGATGTTGGTGGAACCAAACGCGCTTCTGTATTTGCTAAAAAACTTACTGCATTAACCAAGCAAGATGTGCCAATGGTCATCTGCTACAAGCATCGCCCTAATGCTAACCAAATCGGCGAGATGCGCGTACTCGGTGATGTAAAAGATAAGAACGTTGTGATTATTGACGATATTGCCGACACTGCAGGTACTCTTTGCAAAGCTGCGGAAGTAATGAAAGAAGCTGGCGCTAAATCCGTTCGTGCATTAGTTAGTCATGGCTTGATGTCTGGACCTGCATGCGAACGCGTTGCTAATTCAGCATTAGAAGAATTAATTTTTACAGACTCTATCCCATTCAGCACAGAACGCTGCGATAAGGTACACATCGTCTCCATGGCAAAACCTATTGCAGAAACTGTTTTGGCTATCCAAAACCATCGTTCTGTAAGCGAATTGAATATCCATTGATTCATAGGCTATTCGTATATATTATCTTTCTGCTAAGTTTGGTGGCATGCCAATCTAAGCCCGCCGCAAACGCTGATGTCCGATGTGTATTCTCAGCGGACTCAGCTTATACTTATATTGCCCAACAAGTTGCATTCGGAGCACGCGTACCTGGCTCAGAAGAGCATACTGCTTGCGGAGATTGGCTTGTCCGTAAACTGGCACAGTTTGGTGCGCAAGTGCAAAATCAATATGGTACAATGACCAACTATGCAGGTGAAGTACAGTCACTGCGCAATATTGTGGCATTCATGGAGGGTAACACGCAATACGCCATATTACTTTGCGCCCACTGGGATTCGCGTCCATGGAGCGATGAAGAACCGCTCTACGAAAATCGTTTTATGCCAGTCATAGGTGCTAACGACGGTGCCAGCGGAGTAGGCATTATTCTCGAAATACTACGCCAATTATCTATCCGCAAGGCAAACGGTGAATTTATCCCCTCGGTGCAAATCGTCTTTTTTGATTGCGAGGATATGGGCACACCTACTCACTACACTGGCAAAGAACGCGAACACACATGGTGTCTCGGTAGTCAATATTGGGCGAAAGAATATAAACAAAATTGCGTAGATGGGAAATCGTCCCATTGTAAATTGCAATACGGTATCCTTCTTGATATGGTTGGTGACCCTTCTGCCACATTCCCACGCGAGTATTTCTCTACCAATTATGCAGGCAACTATGTGGAGCAGCTATGGCGTACTGCATCCCGCCTAGGCTATGGTCGCTATTTTGTCAATCAGACCGCCTACCCCATTACCGATGATCATTACTATGTGAATGCCATTGCCAACATCCCATGCGTAGATATCATTGACTACAAACCACACAACGGCACAGGTTTTGCAGAGTGGTGGCATACGCAGCACGACGATATGCGAAATATTAATCGACAAACCCTTCAGGCAGTAGGAGAAACTGTCATAACCACAATATGCTCGAAATAAAGAACTTACATGCCACTATTGCTGGCAAGGAAATACTCAAGGGACTCAACCTAACCATTCGTGAAGGCGAGGTGCATGCTATCATGGGACCTAATGGAGCGGGTAAATCAACCCTGTCCAATGTACTCACAGGACACCCTGCCTATACCGTTACTGAAGGTGAGATTATCTTCCGTGGCAAGAATCTCTTGGATATGGCACCCGAACTTCGTGCACGCGAAGGCATATTCCTCTCCTTTCAATATCCTGTAGAGATTCCTGGCGTTTCAGTAGTGAACTTCATGCGTACCGCTGTAAACGAGAAACGCCAACACGAGGGAAAAGAACCTCTAAAAGCAGCCGAGTTTCTCAAACTCATGCGCGAGAAGAAAGCTCTCGTAGGTATGGACAACCGCCTGACCAACCGCTCTGTCAATGAGGGGTTCTCTGGTGGAGAGAAAAAGCGCAACGAAATTTTCCAGATGGCCATGCTTGAGCCCTGCCTCTCCATCCTTGACGAGACAGACTCTGGTTTGGATATTGATGCACTACGCATTGTGGCAGAAGGAGTTAACAAACTCAAGACTCCACACACAGCTTCTATTGTCATCACACACTACCAACGCCTATTAGATTATATTATACCCGATTTCGTTCACGTATTGGCAGACGGCAAAATTGTTCGCACAGGTGGCAAAGAGCTGGCTCTCGAACTCGAAGAAAAAGGTTACGCATTCTTGAACGATTAATAGTTAATATATAGGAATGACGCAGTCCTCTATCCAACATATCACTCTATCCGCAGGCGAAAAGCGCGACCTCATCTTTATCAATGAGCCAAACATGAATTGGCATATTGTACAAGAAGCTAACTCCTCCCTTCGCATACACGTCATTTATCTCTCGGAGAACGAAACGAATGTCCAATGGCGCTCCACGCTTTCTGTAGAACAGAATGCGCCCAGCTGCCGCACAGAGATTTATGCCATGGGCTTGCTGCACGAGTCACAACAAGCTCATTTGCTCACGCGCGTACACCATAATATAGGTGGTGGTTACTCCTCTCAGGTGCTCAAGTTCGTTTTAGATGACCAAGCTAAGGGATCGTTCCGAGGCGAATTGAAGATTCAACCTAATGCACAACAGACAGAGGCTTACCAGACTAATCGCAATATCCTCCTTTCACGCCAAGCGGAGATGATTACTGAACCGCAATTAGAGATTTATGCCGACGATGTAAAAGCCAGCCATGGTGCTACCACAGGACAATTGGATGAGTCTGCGCTCTTTTACATGCAGCAACGGTGCATAGACCGCGATGCCGCAGCCAAACTACTTTTGTGTGCATTCTTCGACGAAGTAATCACGACACTTTCCGACACACAACTGCAAGAAGAACTTGTGGAGAAAATCAATCGTATTCTCTAAGTTGTTTTAATTGCCGTTTCCTATTATTTCACACGACTAATAGCATACCCCAGCAGAGCAATCAAACTCTCTTTGTATTTATTATCTGGAAAAATGGATAATGCAGCAATGGCTTTCTTGCGGTGTTTTTCCATCTCTTGGTGCGCATAGCGAATGCCATCATAGCGCAGAATAAACGACTTTATCTCTTGTTCTGCCTCAAAGGGGTCAATATGCGGCGACTTATTTGCCATAGATTCTGCCAACTCACGAATATGCTCAGCCTCCTCTTTCGTAGCACGTTTGAGCGAGATTAATAGGGGAAGCGTTGCTTTGCCATCACGAATATCATTCATCGTAGGCTTCCCTATATCCTCAATATCTGAATAATCCAACACATCATCCTTGAGTTGGAAACACATTCCTAAATGCAACCCATACTGTTTCATAGCAGTCATTTGCCTAGCAGTAGCTCCTGCGCTAGCCGCACCAGCCTCGCTACAAGCAGCGAACAAACAAGCCGTTTTTTTCTCAATAATCTGATTATATTGCTTTTCGCTTATCCACATAGATTGACCAGAATGTAATTGCAACAACTCCCCTGATGCCAATGAAGCACCCATCTCAGAAACAATATTTAGGATTGAGATACTACGTAATTCAGATAGGATATTTATCACACGTGTTAATAGGTAATCACCCACTAGCACCGCTATTTTATTGGTCCATTGCGTATGCACCGCCTCGCTGCCTCTTCGCAATGGAGAGTCATCTACCACATCGTCATGTACAAGCGATGCTGTATGCATCAGCTCTAAAGCTACAGCAGTTTGCGTTGTCTTGTCGGTAATGCCGCGGCACAATGCAGCAGCGAGTAATACCAAGATAGGACGCAATTGTTTCCCCCTTTTTGAGTGAATATAATCCAACACCTCCGCAAGAAAAGCATTATCTGTCTGCAACGATAATGCAAATGCATCTTCATACCTACGAAATTCCGATTGTATGATTTTGCGGATATCTTGTGGATGGGTCATAATAGAATTACCACTTCAGGGAGTTAAGATAGCCACGATACACATCACTGAAGCTGCGTGTATTCGTTTGACCACCAATAATATAGATATTATTATCATTATCCAGTACCACCGTTTGACGTTGACGCGCATAATAGGTTTCGGGCAACTTATTTGCGGCTTTATCAGGGGCGTACCAATTCATTCCTTCATCATAGGAATAGAGGATATTGCTGCGATATGTCAAATCATTATCTATACCTCCAAACATAATTAAATGTCCGTTGTATTGTATAATGGATATACCCGTAAGCGAATTAAATGTCGGCTGTTCTATTGAGAAATCCACTATACGATATCCCGTGAGAGGTTCATATTCTAAGTTCCACCGCGTATTGACAGCCTCACCATTCATATTGCGACCTCCAACAACCATAGCACGAGGACGCTCACTACTGCTCGCAAATGACAATGCCGCAAAATCACTAACTGGGAAATTATCTGGTAGTACCCCATCGTTTAATCCATATATATCAGTCATAGGAAGAATATTCCCCTGCTGGATTGTTCCTAAAAATAACTTGCTGGAAAGGCGGTCTTGCAAAATGCACCATGGCTGATCATTGAACACCACCAGCATATTCACCAGTTCATAAGACCTATCCGAGAAATCAAGAGCAGTCCAATTTTGCAAATCCACACTACTATACAATCTATTCTGATCTATATAATACAACGTATCATGATATTGTATAATATCGCGCACAGCGCACCCCGCAGGTAATCCTACAGGTGGCTGCATTTGTCTCCAAGTGCGTCCGTCAACCGAATGGAAGATCAAAGTTCGAAAACCATTATTCACATACAAACAGATTTTCCCCTGTACATAGAATGCCTTCATATCACAGTACTGTAGCGCCGCCCTATCATCCGTAAAATCTGTAAGGTCTGCCACTTTGTTCCACACATACAAATCCGGATTTGCTTGATGCGCATAGATATTTATTCTATACCACCGTTCTTGCGTTAAATCCGAAGACTGCACATAGAGATAGATTGGCTGACGGCTAAAATCCAGGGTATCCGCTCCCGTACTAATAATGGTTGTATCTGGCAGGTGATATCTAACCAATGCAGGTGAAGCCTTATAGGTAATATAAGGTACCACACTATCCAATCGGGTTCCAAAGCACAAAGAATCAGCACATGTAATCATACCTGTATCCGCCAAATGCAGAATCGTATATGTCATCTCCGTTAATCCCAGATTGGCGGTATCTTTGTAGAACGAGAAGGTATGGACTCGTGTTTCCGAAGACGTTTCAATCAGGCTTTCAGTTGGCGAACAGCCTGTCAAGGCTATCACCCCAATGGCAAGTGCATAAAAATATCTGTACATTTTCATATTAAACTTTACAATATCGCAAAATACGCAACAAAGGTACTACTTTTTTCTGACATATGCAAATATATTTTGAATATTTGACAAAAAGCCATGCTAAGTTTGCATATGTGCAAAAAAAGCAGTACCTTTGTCGGGCAAATCAAAATCAACACCATAATGCTTTTTGAAACAAACATAAAAGATTTACTTAAGAAACTTCCTTCTTATCATATCCACTGTGCCAAACGACAGATGCGCGAACTACTTGTTCAAAAACGTCGTATGCTTTCGGCACAAGAGCGCCAATCTTATTCTAAATCCATCCTCGAACAATTGGAACAGATGAGTTGTTTCCAAAATGCTAGAACCATATTACTCTATTACCCTAAGAGCAACGAGGTGGATGTGCTGCCCTTGTTTAAGCGATACAAAAAAGACAAGACATTGCTCTTACCCGTCACCCATCGCAGATGGATGACTGCCAATCCATTCGAAGGTAATAATAATATGCATCGCGGCAAATTTGGCATTCCAGAGCCTACTACACCACCCTATCAAGGGGACATCGATATGATTATAGTTCCCGCTGTAGCTTTTGACAAACAAGGGCGCCGCCTCGGACGTGGCGGCGGATACTATGACCGCTTCATTAAAAAACATCCCCACGCCATCCTCATAGGCGTAGGGTATGATTTTCAATTAGTTGAAGAAGTGCCAGTACTTCGTCACGACCAAAAGATGCACCGCATCATTCTTCCTTCTCAAACCATTCAAGTTTCGTCTGCTGAGCCTGTTCATTAAGAATCTGCTGGTCTGTTTGAAGAGTCAAGACCGCTTCACCTGTACGATAGTAATAAATCATACCGTACGCTTGACATTTGGTTAATTTGGCATAAGGCAACTCCTCCTTGTAAAACGCCTCCACTTGGTCCCAAATATCCAAAATCAACGCATCTATTTGCTTCCGCATAGTCTCTACACTTTCATAGACCCGACTATGCGTTTTTTTGTGAACTACATGCGTATTATAATGCTCTCTGAAAATATCATAATGCACCTGTACCTTATTGATAGCTGGATTATAAATCGGAAACCCTCCTTGACTAATACGTGCTTGCTCTCCTTCAATGATATTCTTCCCCCACTGTAGCAACAGTTCTTCTGTACTTAAATCCGGCAATGTATGGTTATTCGGATGCAGATGATACAACTCTTTCTGTCCTTTTTTTATTTCGCCCCGTATAGCAGCCAAGTTCAGCACTTGAATAAAATGCGAAATATACATCCTTGCATTGCGCACTTTGTGTCGATACTGTTTATTGTCCGACACTTTGGTATCCACATTGGCATGATATTGAGCCACTTGGTTCTCGAACTGCATCAACAAACGTTGTGCTTCAATCAGCGTTTTATAGTTGATAGCTTGCTGATTAAAAGCCGCCTCACCCGCTTGTCTGACGGCTTGCTGAAGAGCACGAAGACGTGCTTGATCTGTTTTGGGTAATCGACGATAAGGCATATGACGGAGGATAAAAATTGTTAGAAGTTTGAAAGGTATTAATCTTTTCGAGTATTAAGTTTATTGGCGAGTTGGCTCAGTTGCTCTATAGCTGCATTCTGAGGCAGACCATTCAATATTTGCAGTGCCTTCTGCGTGTAGTTTTCTACTACAGTTTCACAAGCAGAACGTACGTTGAATTGCTCAAACAAGCCTTTGACAGCTGCTATCTTCTCCGTATTATCATCCAGCACTTGGCTATACCAAGATTGCAAAGCTCGTTTCTCTTCCTCATGCTTTTCCCCCAAGATTCTCATTGCCTCCAAATAGACAAAGGTCTTCTTGTTGCAACTAATATCGCCCCCTACAGCCTTTCCGAATGTATCGGGCTCGCCCCATACATCTAGTATATCATCTTGTATCTGAAATGCCAATCCTACGTTGATACCAAACTGATACAAGGCTTCCTGCTGCTGTTGCTCCGCCCCTGCTATGTATGCTCCTATCTGCAATGCGGTTGCCAATAACACCGAAGTCTTCAATCGAATCATCTTCAGGTAGTCGTCTATGGAAACCTCCTCTTTGTTCTCAAAATCCACATCGTATTGCTGTCCCTCGCAAATCTCTGTAGCCATTTTATTGAATAGTCGTAGCACTTTAGGCAGTTTATCTTCTGGCACTTCAGTAATCAACTTATATGCTTCAATCATCATTTGATCTCCGGCTAGTATGGCTGTGTTCTCATTCCACTGCACATGTACTGTAGGTCTATCTCTTCTTACTTTTGCTCTATCCATCAGGTCATCGTGCACCAAGGTGAAATTATGAAAGACCTCCAATGCCAAAGCAGCTGGCAATACCTCTTCCTCTTTTCCTCCAAATAGCTTGCTTGCAATCATAGCTAACTGTGGACGCACGCGTTTTCCGCCAGCTACCAGCGTATAAGCAATCGGCTGATACAAGCCCTGGGGCTCTCTATCCCAATCCAGTTTTAGTATCTCTTTATTTATATCCATGCTTCTTATTTTTAGTCTCTATAGATTATTTCATTCTCTATTATCTGGCTCAGCACCTCTCCTATTTTCAATCCCGCCGCTTTTACTTGTTGCGGAATAAATGATGTCTCTGTCATTCCTGGTGTCGTATTGACTTCCAGTAGATTAATCTGCCTCTTTTGTTTCTCATTCTTTGTGATGATATAATCCACCCTAATAATTCCTTTGCATCCCAAAATATCATAAATCTTCAATGTCAATTCTTGTACTTCCTGTCTCATTTCGTTAGGTATTCGCGCGGGCGTAATCTCCTCTACTTGTCCGTTATATTTCGCATCGTAGTCAAAGAACTCATTGTTCGTTACCACCTCTGTAATAGGAAAAGCCACAGCTTTCTCTCTAGTCTTATACGCTCCACACGTAATCTCCACGCCCTGCATAAATGCCTCGCAAATCACCTCATCGCCTTCTGCAAAAGCCTTTTCAATAGCAGGTTCTACTTCCTCTACGCTCTTCACTTTGGTCACCCCGAAAGACGAACCACCGACATTGGTCTTGATAAAACATGGCAAGCCCACTCGCTCCACAATCTCCTTGCCTAGCACCTCTAACCTCTCGCCTATTGCCTCTCGCCTCAATAAAACGCTCTCCGCCACGCGCACGCCAAAGCCCTTGAGGTAGTGATTGCATGTGTATTTATTAAAGGTAATAGCCGCTGCCAGTACCCCGCAGCACGAATAGGGCAAACCCAGCATATCAAGATACCCTTGCAGCAGTCCATTCTCGCCAGGAGTACCATGGATAGTTATATAGGCAAAGTCAAAGGTATGCTTCTCGCCGCCACGCGTATAAGAGAAGTCATTTTTGTCAATAGCTACCCATTCATTCTCGCCCACCTTCGCTTTCCAGTCTTGCCCGCGAAGCAGCACAATGGTGGTCACATATTGCTCTTGGTCAGCTAAAAAGGATTCTATACCCGCTGCACTGCGCAGCGAAACTGCATATTCGGAACTATCCCCTCCTGCTATAATGGCTATTTTTCGTTTCATTTTTACCTATTTATCCAATTTGCCTGCAAAGGTACTAAATATTTTGCATATATGCAATTTTTTCTATTGTTTTTTGCTTTGGCATACGTTTTGTATATTATTTTACGCCCAACAACTTATTACCAAAAACTTTTAAACCTTATTAACTATGAAAAGATTACTTATCCTATCTTGCTTCTTAGCAAGCAGTTTCTTCGCCCAACGAGCATGGGCTTGCACAGGCATCATGTTGCACACAGCAAACAGCCATCCCGTGACCGCACGCACCATCGAATGGGCAGCCACGCCTCTCCACGCCATGTATATTGTTGTACCACGCGGACAAATGCAACAATCCATGCTACCTGACGGCAGTATGAATGGCAAACAATTCACCGCCAAATATGGCTACGTGGGTATAGCCGTTGAAGAAACAGAATTCATCATGGAAGGCATCAACGAAAGTGGACTAGGAGCTGGACTATTCTATTTCCCACACTATGGCGAATACATGCCTTACAACGAAAAGAACAAAGAGCAAGCCATCAGTGACATGCAAGTGGTAGCATGGATACTCAGCAATTTCTCTTCTATAGACGAACTACGCGCAGGCATCCAGGATGTACACATCATCGCCACCGACCCACGTGCCAGTACCGTACACTGGCGCATCACCGAACCATCGGGACGACAAGTCGTATTAGAAATCATCAACCAGCAAGTACGTTTCTACGAGAATCCGTTGGGTGTACTAACCAACTCCCCCGAATTCACATGGCACATCACCAATCTCAATAACTATGTCAATCTCGCCGCTGGGTCAGTCAATCACCAACAAATAGGCAGATTATCGCTTGACGCCTTTGGCGGCGGTAGCGGACTACACGGATTGCCAGGCGACATGACACCACCTTCACGCTTCATAAGGGCAGCATTCTTCCAAAGTACAGCGCCTCGTCTAGAAGATGAAGATGCAACAGTTATACAAGCCTTCCACCTACTCAACAATTTCGACATTCCAGTTGGCGTACAGTTTGCAGACATACGCGAAGTGCCAAACATGCCTAGTGCTACGCAAATCACCATAGCCTGCGACCTCAGCAACCAACGGTTATACTACCGAACCATGTACAATGCTTCCATCCGATGCATCGACTTGCACAACATACGATTTGATAAAGTCAAATTTCAATTCGCTGCACTGGACATAGACAAACGACAACCCATTGAAGAGATTAAAATACGCTAAAACGCAACAAAAGAACGCACGTTTCATAAAAATTATGCTTTTTTCTTAAAAAAATTTGGTCAATTCAAAAAAAAGCTGTACCTTTGCACGCTTTTTTGCACGAATTTATTAACCAAGCCCACGAGATGGGGCATAAAATCACATAAAACAATGAAACGTACATTCCAACCTAGCCAACGCCGTCGTCGCAACAAACACGGATTCCGCGCTCGTATGGCAACTGCAAATGGTCGCCGCGTATTGGCAGCTCGCCGCGCACACGGTCGCAAGAAATTGACTGTAGCTGACGAAGGTCGCCACAAACGCTAATCTGCGATTAAACAACCTTAGGGCTTTTCCTAAGGCATCAGCATAGGGAAAAGAGCTATTCTTTTCCCTTATTGCGTATAATTCAATTGAAAGTTTATAGTTTAAAGACACAGATATGGAATCAACAAGACAACAAAAAATCGAACGCCTCATCCAAAAAGATTTGAGCGATATATTTTTAAGGTACGCGCGCGCGATACGCGGAACACTCATCTCTGTGAGCGAAGTGCGCATCTCCCCCGACCTTAGCATAGCTCATGTTTACCTGAGCATTTTTCCACAGGACAAAGTGGCTAGCGTCATCGCACAAGTGCAAGAGGACACCGCTAAAATTCGCGGCGAAATGGGACACCTGCAACGTCATCAATTGCGCATCATACCTGAACTGCATTTCCATTTGGACGAAACCATCGACAAGATGGCACGCATCGACGAACTGCTGAAGCAGTGAAAACCGAACTCAAAATAGCATGGCGCTACTTATTCGCTAAGAAGCAGTACAATGCCATTCACATCATCAGCGGCATCAGTGCAGCTGCTATTGGTGTGGTCACTGCTGCCATGGTATGCGTGTTAAGTGTCATGAACGGTTTTGGAGTCATGGTGGAGCAGTTATTCTCACAATTCGACCCCGACATTCGCATCGAAGCTGTCAGTGGCAAATCATTCCACACCAACAACAACATCTTTGACAAACTATACCGTTTACCTGACATACAGCTCATCAGCCAAACTATCGAAGAAACGGCTCTCCTGCAGTTTGAGGACAAGCAGATGCCCGTGCGCCTATACGGTGTGGACTCAGTTTTTCCAGACCTTACCCAGATTAAGGACATCATCACTGATGGACACTATGAGGTATATGATGGAGCTTTCGACCGTGCTGTACTGGGCAGAGGGCTAGCATGGCAGATCGGCATTGGCGCACAGTTCATCAATCCCCTGCAGCTATATGCTCCCAAGCGCACAGCCCAAGTCAATCTCCTGCGTCCCGACCAAGCGTTTAACGATGAGGTATGTTTCATAGCGGGCACTTTTGCTGTGCAGCAAGCCAAGTACGACGATGAAGTTATGCTGGTGGACATACACCTCACGCGCCGACTACTCGAATTTGCCAGCGATGAAGTGACTGCTCTTCTCTTACAGTTGGCTCCCAACACATCTGTCAGACAAGCAGAAAAGCAGATTCAATCGCTATTGGGCAACGATTTCAAAGTGCTCAATCGCTACGAACAACAAGCCGATTTCTTTCGTATCCTGCGTGTGGAGAAACTCCTAACAACCCTTTTGCTCGTATTCATACTGCTTATCGCATCATTCAATATTATTGGATCGCTGTCCATGCTCATCATTGACAAGCAATCCGACATCCGAACCCTTAGCCATCTAGGAGCTGACCAACAAATGATTCGTCGTGTTTTTCTCCTTGAAGGATGGCTCATCTCCACATTGGGCGCCATGATTGGACTACTGATTGGACTCGCCGTTTGTCTCGCCCAAGAGCATTGGGGATTACTCAAAATGGGTAGCGGCACTGAATATATTATAGCTGCCTATCCTGTCGCTGTACAACCCCAAGACATCCTGCTTGTAGGTGGAGTTGTGCTAGCGCTCGGATTCATCGCAGCATGGATACCCGCAAGAAAAATCAACACATAAGATGAAAGTATTCAAATACATATTACCTCTCCTTATTGCGCTATCGGCATGCCAGCCAAAGAACGCACCTGATAGAAACAGCAGCAAACCCATTGATAGTCTGTTTATTATTGCCGACATCCAATGGCACAATCAGCACTACCCACTGTTAGACAAAAACGTGTTTTCCATCGATTTGCTCAGCCAGGGACTATTGTTTGATTCTGTTGGTAATATCGTAGGTACAGGATATAATCTTTATATTTCAGATATTTTCCTCCCACTTTCCGATACCTGCCTACAAACGGGAAGCTATCAAATGGATACCATAGCTGCGGCTTATACATTTCTGCCTTATATGAATTTCGACGGAAAAAGCACAGGCAGCTACCTGCTGGACATTCAAAACAACAACCTTAAACGCATCATCGGTTTTACCACAGGAGAAATGCAAGTGGAATACATTGGAGAAGACATATTGTTAGACGTAACATTATATACCGCTGACTCCACTCGCTATCACGCCATATACCAAGGACCTGCTTCCTATGATTAAACGCGAATATCATACCTACTTGAAATTAGAGCGAGGTTTGAGCAACAATTCCATCACAGCCTATGAGATGGATTTCAAACGCCTACAACAGTATATGGAGGAACACCATATAGATGTAGTGCGGGCTACGTTCGATGACCTACAAGCATTTGTTTTCGACACGTTCAGCACTATCCAAAGTGCCAAAACACAGGCACGACTTCTGTCTAGCATTCACTCCTTCTACCGTTTTCTGCTCTACCATCATTACATCGAGCAAGACCCCTCGGAATTACTGGAGATGCCACGCATTGAGAAACGATTACCCGAGGTACTCACATTAGACGAGATTGATGCTATGATTGCGCAAATCGATATGTCCAAGCCCGAAGGCCACCGCAACCGTGCCATCATCGAAATGCTCTACGGCAGCGGGTTGCGCGTGAGCGAACTCACCGAACTCCGCTTGAGCCATATCTATCGCCAAGAGGGATATATGCGCATCATAGGCAAAGGCAGCAAACAACGCTTGGTACCTATCTCCCCTGTAGCAGATGAGCAGTTTGGCTATTGGCTTCATGACCGCAGCCAATTGGACATCAAGCCCGAATTCGCTGATATTGCTTTTCTTAACCATTACGGCAGGCAGCTCACCCGCGCGATGATCTTCACTATCGTCAAGCGATTGGCTGAAGCGGCGGGTATTCGCAAGACCATTTCGCCACACACGTTGCGACACTCTTTTGCCACACACTTGTTGCAAAACGGTGCCGACCTACGTATCATACAACAGCTGCTTGGACACGAGTCTATCGTTACAACCGAGATTTACACCCACGTCAACATCCAAGACCTGCGTGAAGCGGTGCTCAAATTTCATCCTGAGAATCAATGAAACGACTGATATTCATACTATTAGGGCTATGGACTATAGGCTACGCAGCTTTCTCCCAACCGTTTCCCAAAAGCAATGGACCCGAGACTATTGTCATCGGCGATGTGTATGATGCTTACACGGGAGAGCCACTATCGAATGTGAATATCTATTTCCAAGGCACTCCCATCGGCACGATGAGTAATCCAGAGGGTATGTTTTTGCTGCGCGGACAACTTGACCGCCAACGCACGATGGTTGTTTCGGCTGTAGGTTATCACACCGAGCGCTTTCGTATCGAAGCTGGACAACAGGTCGGCGTAGAAGTGGCACTGCGAGAGAAGGTGGGCAGTATCAGCGACATCTTTGTTTTTCCTGGAGCCAATCCAGCATTGCCTTTGATGGACGAAGTGCGCCGACATAGGCAAGCCAACGAACGCGGCATAGACTTGACACAAGCCAACGCACAGACCGCCCTATATGTGTCAGATATTCAAGCCAAACACCTACAACGCAACCTCTGGAAAAGCCTACAAGCGGGTATGATACAGGCGGAAGACTCCTCCTACCTCATTCCGCTCTACTGGCGCAAACAAGAGGCTGAGCAGGTACAAGAACAAGCGGCACTACTCACCCTCACCGATTACCAGATTCTGCTCAACCAACTGCAATCTACATGTAATTTCTACGACAACAACGTCAATATCCTCTCTGCCTCATTGCTCAGTCCATTGGCACCTTCGGGTAACACATACTACAACTATTATTTGGCAGACAGTACCCATGTCCATGGCGAGAAGCACTACATCGTGCATTTCCGAACCAAAAACGCTTTTTATGCCACCTTCAACGGCGAGATGGCTATTGACTCTGCCACCTATGCTTTGCGAAGCATTAGTGCTTCTGTACCAGCTAAGACCAGCATCAATTTCTTGCGGCACCTTACTATCCAACAGACTTTCACCAATGATAATCAGCTGGCCAGCGAAGACCTGTCGCTCTTGCTTGACTTTGCTATCAAGGCAGACACTTCGCGTATCTTCCCCACCTTGCTTATCACCCGCAACACCTCTTTACCTCATCACCTCATCACCTCATCACCTCATAGCCTTATTAC
>JAXJWX010000066.1:0-41800 GCA_036307765.1 Paludibacteraceae bacterium
CTCTGGGCTAGTAGCCTCAAGAAGCTCGATTTTTACTTCACCTACTTTGAAGAAAGCGGTTTTTACTTTTTGGTCAGCTACCTCTTCGATAGAGTAGCACTTGCCACCAGTTAAGAACTCGAAGAAAGGCATAGCCTCTTCCAAACTTGTTACAGCGATTCCAAGATGCTCAATGTGAGTTGGTTTCATTGTTTTTGTTAGATTTTGTGACTCTGGACTCGGGGATACTAATTCCTGTTCTCCTTGCTCAAAAGTCGGGTTAATAATTTATGGTTTGTTGTTGAATTTCCCTATTTTTGCAAATTACCCTGCAAAGGTACGCATTTTTTTCGAACTGTGCAAATAAATAATTGTTAATTATTTTTTAATTCGTTTTTTGTTACTTGCGATTGTCAATTTCATGTCTAAAAGCAGGAGTGGTTGGCTACACCAAAAAAGTACTTTTCTTAAGATTTATATCTCTTTTAGGTCTCTTATACCTTACCTTATTTTACCGAGCGACGAGCGGGAGACGACCGAGAGAACAACGACAGAACTCCCAACCATTAAAAAGTGCTTTTTATTAAGATTTCCTTTTCTCTAAACCCTAAGCCATAGGCGCGAAGCGCCGTCCACTAAACAAAAAATCGCCCCAAAATGCGATTTTTCTTGCATATCTCAAAAAAAAGTACTACCTTTGCAGCGCAAAGGTCAAAATAAACGAACAAGGTATGCTACAACCACAAGCCAAACAACAACTGATTGGACTTTTGAAGCAGGAGCAATGCTTTTGGTCTTATAGTCCTGATTCTATTGACAATATCTCCGATGATATATTGATAGAAAAGGTCTTGTTGTATCTTGATATGCCCCAAATAGACACCTTGTTCCAGCTATATCCATACAAAAAGATCAAGCAAGTGTGGTTAGATAGATTGATACCTCAATTGGATTACTATTATTCATTGAATCGTTTCTTTGCATGGTACTATTTCAAATCTAAACGCCCCGACCAATATGTAAAATCAATGGCGACACGCCGTTTCAATCGAAAGTTTAAATGATAGGTTTAGCTCCACATACTGGTAAGATTATTGATGCAGTAGCACAATTAGATTGTATCCGTCCGTATTGGTTAGTAGGAGGGACAGCGTTGTCATTGCAATTGCATACCCGCCAAAGCGAGGATTTAGACTTTCAAAAATGGCGCACATCTAAGGATGAAAAGATGGAGGTCGCTTGGGATGTGATAGAAAAAGAGTTGTCCACTATCGGAGAGATTGAGCGCAGAGATATTTACGATTTTGACCATGTGGAGTTTCGTGTTGCGGGAGTAAAATTCTCTTTTTATGCATGCGATAAATACTCCCCAGTACAAAACGAAGTCATCTATCAAGGCAATATCAAATTGGCTGATGTGATGGCAATTGGAGCGATGAAAATGGAAGTAATGCTTCGCAGAAGTAATTTCCGTGATTACTACGACATCTATTCTATTTTGCAAACGGGTGTAGATATTCATGAATTGATGAATCATGCGTTGCAATACTCACGCCATCGTCTCAAGAGCAAGAACCTTTTATCTATGCTTACGAGAGGCGAATTGTTTGCGCAAGATGCTAATTTCCATTTGTTAGAACCTATATATCATGTATCTGCTCAAGAAATTGAGAGTTATATCAAAAATTGTCTAACCCAATAAAACAACTTATAACTCATCCCTCCTAATTCCTAATTCATAATTATAAACAGTGCTTCTCTCTCCAAAACATATTAGTCTTTACTCTTGGTTCCTTGCTTCTGGCTCCAATATCTGCTGTGTATTGGCTTATAAATCAGTAGGGGGGTAAACAACCAAACGCCATAAATAACCGCGCAAATCGCGCCTATTTCACTTATAAAGCACCAACTATGCTCGTCCACCAGACAGCATAGTTGGTGTTGTTTTTATTCTATTTCGTTGGTGACCTTAAACTCCCTAACGACCTTAAAGACCCTAATTAACAAACATACTATTAACAACTTAAAACAAAACATCTTATGAAAACAATTAAACATTTCGCCCTCGCTCTTGTAGCAGTGGCATGCGGTTTGAGTTTCACAAGCTGCGACCAAAACAATCCAGACAACTACTCTAATTACCCACAACTTATTGTAGGTAAGTGGTTTAACTTTACACCAGAGGCAAGTATGTACTTTGAATATAATGCAGACAATACTTTTACAAAAGTAGGTTTTGACCAAGCACTCGGTTGGATGAACGGACAAGGTACTTATGTCTTGAATGGCGATAAATTAACTGACGAATATAAGAATGCAGATGGTTCTACCTTTTTGAATGATACAAATGTTGTAGAGATAACTAAAGACAAATTTGTTTTTAAAGGTGGACAAAACCCAGAGATTGCATTTGATGATGATAAAATTCACTACCGCGTTCAAGAGCAGTTTGATATCAAGGGTAACTACTCTTACTTAAACTCCGCAGTTAATGTTAAAGCTGCCGAGGGCAAGACTGCGTTGCAACTTCCAGAAGGCGTTACTTTCCAAGGTCAAAACTCTATCCCTGTGGACGCAATGCACGGCGATCGTATCGTGGATGTAATGAAGAAGTTCTTTGCGGATGCTACTTTCGCTGCGGGTGGCGCACTCAACCACACCATGGACGGCGTAGCAAAGACCAAGAACTATACTTTGGACGGCAACAACCTCACCTTCAATCTCTATGAGGGTAGCGAAACCTACAAGGTGAACGCAACTTCCTTCCCAGACGAGGATGGCGACCGCCTCTTTATCATCATTCCTAAGCAAGCAGCTTGGTTAGGCGGTATGGTGGACTTGGTAGAGAAAGAGCAAGCGGGCTTGAAACTCACCGAAGCTCAAATCGCCGAATTGGAGAAGGAGTTCATGGCTACCTTCGAGACCTTCACCGTCATCCTCTCTCTTAGCAAAAAGTAAACCCGCCTCTACACTTTACACTTTACACCAACCCAAGCGCACTCACCTGCGCTTGGGTTGTTTATTCTTATCCTCAATCCCCCTGAGCGCGCAATGTGTTGTTTTGCGCGCAATAAGTTGTTGGTTGATGTTGTTGAAATTGTTGTTTATTTCCCCTACCACCTGTCCTGAATGGTATTCGAGGACTGCATGCCTCTAGACACTAAACAGTAGCTCGCTGCGGGCGTCCACTAAACAAAAAAATCGCCCCAAAATGCGATTTTTCTTGCATATATCAAAAAAAAACACTACCTTTGCAGCGCAAAGGTCAAAACACGTCGGCTTTTAGCACGAAATTTGTGATATAGTTGTTAGTATGAGCGAATTGAATAAAAACAAAATAGGTTTCTTAGTTGCCCTCATTAACGAGTTTGGGCAACGTTTTGGACTATCTACAGCGGATTCCTATCGCTATATTAACAAATATGGCGGTGTGCAAATGTTTTTAGAGCATTATAACATCCTGCATACACTTTCATTCCGCGATATGGTAGATGGGTTAGCAGCCTATTGCAAACGACAAGGAGGTTCTTTAGAATGATTTTGTATCATGGCTCTAATATGATGATTGATGTCATCGATTTGACAATGTCCAAGAAATACAAAGATTTTGGACAGGCGTTTTATTTGTCCGCCGAACAGGAGCAAGCTCGCAAAATGGCACTTGCTAAGGTGGTACAATTTGGAGGAGAGGAATCTGTGACTGCATTCGAGTGGAATGAACAATGCGTAGCGATGCCCGAATTAAAGGTCTTGCAATTCACGGAGTATTCACGCGAATGGGCAGAGTTCGTTTTTAATAATCGAGATGAGAATCAAGACTATCAACATCCATATGATATTGTCTATGGACCGATAGCGGACGACTATATTGGCTTGCAGATTCGCGACCTCAAGCGTAAGAATATCACATTCGAACAATTTTTATCGAATATTCGTTATCATAAAGGTATAACATTTCAATATGCTTTTTGCACAACAAAAGCAATTGAGCAATTAGTGAAACTATGACACTTACAGAGGGACAATTCCAATATATGTTAGAAGGCATGACTGCGGATTTAATTCGTATGGTCATGGAGAACGAAGGCTTGAGTATGCCCGATGCCTTTGACAAAGTGTATAATTCGCGCACTTATCAAAACCTGCTCAATCCCCTCTCGCAGTTATATTACCAAAGCCCAGGATATGTTTATACATGTCTTTGCACGGAAGCATAATTCATCACTCATAGTTTATAACTAAAAAACACTCATCACTCAAAATGCTTCTCTCTCCAAAACATATTAGTCTTTACTCTTGGTTCCTTGCTCCAAGCTCCAATATCTGCTGCGTATTGGCTTATAAATCAGTAGGGGGGGGTAAACAACCAAACGCCATAAATAACCGCGCAAATCGCGCCTATTTCACTTATAAAGCACCAACTATGCTCGTCCACCAGACAGCGTAGTTGGTGTTGTTTTTATTTATTAAGATTCAGCGGACGAGCGAAGCGAGTGCTAGCGGTGGCAATTTATTACGGAGTACTTTGAAAAAATAAAGAGATTTAATAAGATTTCTTATCTCGCCATACGGCTCGAACGATTAATTCTTATCTCCCTTTGGTCAAACGATTTTTTCTGCCCGCAGGGCAAGGAGCTAAAAAACACAATATTAACAATTTAAAACAAAACATCTTATGAAAACAATTAAACATTTCGCCCTCGCTCTTGTAGCAGTGGCATGTGGTTTGGGCTTCACAAGCTGCGACCAAAACAAACCAGACAACTACGCCGACTATCCACAACTTATTGTAGGTAAGTGGTTTAATTTTACACCAGATGCAAGTATGTTCCTTAATTATCAAGCAGACGGAACAAAAAATGTTGTAGGCTGGGATAAAGAACACGGATGGATAGAAATGAATGGAACATATAGTCTTGCTGGAAATAAACTTGTTGAATTGTATAACAATGCAGACGGATCTATAATTGAAATATCAAGTAAAATTGAATTAACAAATAATATGTTAGTTCATAAGGAAGGCGTTAATTCTGGTACATCTACTATCAATGAAAAAGTACACTATCGCGTACAAGAATCTTTCAACATCAAAGGCAGCTATTCCTACTTAAACTCTGCAGTTCGCGTAGTTGCTGCCGAAGGCAAAACCGCTCTTCAACTCCCAGAAGGCGTTACTTTCAAAGGTCAAAACTCTATCCCTGTGGACGCTATGCACGGCGATCGTATTATTGATGTAATGAAGAGGTTCTTTGCCGATGCTACTTTTGCAGCAGACGGCAAACTCAACCACACTCTGGATGGCGAAGCAAAGACCAAAAACTACACCCTCGATGGCAACAGCCTCACCTTCAATCTCTATGAGGGTAGCGAAACCTACAAGGTGAACGCAACTTCCTTCCCAGACGAGGATGGCGACCGCCTCTTTATCATTATTCCTAAGCAAGCAGCATGGTTAGGTGGTATGGTAGATATGATCGAGAAAGAGCAAGCAGACTTAACCCTCAACGAAGCTCAAATCGCCGAATTGGAGAAGGAGTTCATGGCTACCTTCGAGACCTTCACCGTCATCCTCTCTCTCTCTAAGAAGTAATGCACGCTTTGCGTGAGTAATGGCACCTTCGGTGCGGTACAGTCGCTCATGGCGAAGTTATGCACGCCGTGCGTGAGTAGTGGCTACTTTGTAGCGGTTACCCGCCAAAGGCGCAATACTTCGCGAAGCGACACAACCTCTTGCATAAGCAAGACACAACCTCGGCAAGCCGACACACCCCCCAAAAATCGCATAGCCCTTGCGCATATGCGATTTTTTTTACTACCTTAAATGGCGAAAAAATCACCATTTTCTTGCACATATCAAAAAAAAAGCACTACCTCTTTGCAGAAAAATTCATAAAAACACATTGAATTGCTGAAAAAATAATCTATTAAATATCATGGAAAGTGTTAGCAATTACTTCCCAATCACCTTCTCCTAAATCACTCCCTCCTTCACAAAATGACACGAATAATACACTTTTTCGCATCAAAACTTGCATATGTCAAAAAAGAATACTACCTTTGCACCGAATTTGTCGCTATAAATGTATTAGTTTGCGACAAAATAAAATACAAATACACATGGAATCAGTTGAGAATAAGATTATTAGCAAGATGAAAAAATGCGGAAGAGGTTCAGTGTTTTTCGTGAATGATTTTCTTGCGTATGGAACTCGCTCCGCTGTCAATAAAGCGTTAGAAAGAATGGTGCTACAAGGCACTATCCTTCGTGCTGCTAGAGGTATTTATTGTTATCCCAAATTAGAGAAAGTATATGGATTAGGCGCTATACCTCCTTCTACTGAAGATATTGCTGCAGCAGTCGCTAAAAGGGACGGAGCCCATATCGTACCATCGGGTGCATTTGCCCAATACCAATTGGGACTTACCCAGCAAATACCACTCAATTATCACTACCTTACGGATGGCACCTCGCGGACAATTACCATTGACAACACACGGAGTATTACCTTTCATCGTGCTTCGCCAAGATATTTTGCTTTCCAGACAAAGTTAGCACAACTAATAACTACTGCGCTTAAGGATTGGAAAATCAAACGACTAACAGAAGAACAAATCCAAATGCTCAAAACTACTATCAATAACCAATCTCGTATTCCTGTAGCAGATCTCAAACTGATGCCTACAGCAACCAGAGAACTAATATTGAGTTTATATGAATAAGTTTTTGACCCTCACTGCTGAACAACGCCGTGCCGTATTCGAGAGAGTCGGCGTGAATGTAGGCTTACCCATGCAAGCGGTAGAAAAAGATTTTTGGGTAACTATTGTTCTACAAACCATCTTCTCATTACCCGTCGCACAACATTTGATCTTCAAAGGTGGCACCTCACTCAGCAAAGCATGGGGATTAATCAATCGCTTTTCAGAAGATATTGATTTAGCGGTAAATCCTATCTATTTAGGTGCAAAAGAGGGAGATTTAACTAAAAAACAAATAAAGAAACTCCGCAAAGCTTCATCTTTATTTGTTAGCGAACAACTAACACCCATGCTACACACACGATTAGATGAACTGGGATTGTTGGCATTCCTGCATGTTGAGGCACAACCAGATGGTGAGGGAGATAACACCTATCCAGAGCCAAGACAAATATATGTGCGCTATCAGTCCGTTTTCGATAAGCCACTAACCTACCTTCGTCCTGATGTGGTGTTAGAAGTGAGTGCTCGTTCGCTCATAGAACCATCTATGCCAACACATGTGAATTGCATATTAGCCGATTATGCACCCATACAACCACTATGTGATGCCATTATCTCCACTGCCATTCCTGCTAAGACAATGGTGGAGAAGATGTTTCTCTTGCACGAACTTTTTAGCGTACCTGGACATGGTATGCAAGCAGACCGCAAGAGCCGACACTTATACGACCTATACCAAATGATGCAGCAACCCTTTGCCGCAGAAGCAATTGCAGACGATGCTTTGTGGGAAACGATTTGCCATCACCGCGAAGTATTCACTTCTGTTCAAGGAGTTGATTATTCAGGAGATATACGCACGCGAATTTGCCTACTGCCTCGCGAAGATATTGCAGCCACATGGCAGAAAGACTACGAAGTCATGCGCAGTTCAATGATTCATCACTCTGCTCCCACTTGGACAGAACTGATAGAACAAATAACCACTCTACAAGATTCCGTCCGCAAGAAACAATAGTTTCACCCTGCCTTTAAACTCTAAACTGTAGGCGCTTTGCGCCGTCCTCTAAACTGGCACTCTGTGCCTCTACACCCTACACCCTACACCCTACACTCTACACAAAAAAAATCGCATAGCCCTTGCGCATATGCGATTTTTTTTACTACCTTTGCAGCCAAATATATACTACATCCGCTTACGACGAATCACCTGCGTCATACAATGGGCTGCTCCGTAACCTTTAATTAGGTTCTCAAGGGGCACCCATTCTACTTTTACGCCATGTTGTTCAAACGCTTGAACAAGGGTGTTGGATTGATTAGCCACTGCCATAATATGGCGCGGAGCGATAGTCAGGTAGTTGTTGGCATAGTGCAACTCATCTTCCTCGCTAATAGGTATGATACTAAAGCCGATGCCTTGTAGATAGGCTACCAATGGAATATCTGCCTGATCTAAGCGATAGGATATGCCATCTTCAGCGCGTGTGTACACATCCACCGTCACCCACTCTGGGTCTTGGTCCGTGGCATGCAATCTACTTTCCACCAAAGTACACAGATCGCGGTCAATGATATTGAAATAAGTATCAAGGTGCATCTGCATCTGCCACCATTTCCGATCCTTCACTACCACCACCGTATCATGACCAAAGCCATCGGCACGCATAATCTGCTGTATGCCCTCTATATTGGTGCGCATGCCACAACCTATGAACGCGCGTGTATCGGCTGGGATATAATCTCCACCTTCTAAACGACCATCACCTGTAATACGAAGAATAGGCTTCACGCCCATCTGCTCATAGCAGAACGCTATCAAATCCGTCTCCTTGCTTCGCTGAGCAGAGTTCATATTGCAGATAATCTGCCCCTTGGGAGTAGAGATACTTTGGTCACGCGTGAAATAGAGGTTGAACAATGGCGATTGCAGGTATTGCGCTTCTACGCCCGTATTGATGTCTGTAACCGTCAGTCGAACAGTAGGTTGCAGCAGTATACAACGGATAAGATCATTTCGCGACATCTGCGCGATCGTTTCCCTGCGATAGCTATCACTTACAGCCAGATGATCCGATTCGTCAATATCGCTTTCGTACTGCAAAACATTGCTCACATAATCGCGAAGTGCCTCTATAGGAGCTTGATGTAAGATTTCCGACACGGTCATCACCTCTATGCCATTTGCCTCAAGCATCGCTATGTAATTCTTATGCTCTATAGCTGCCGAATCCACATCAAAATAATACTCAAACAATGCCGCCAACGGATTGATAGCACCATTAAACAATTCCTCACCTGGTGTATGCATCAAGATCTGAGTGGCAGGGTTCCATTCTGCCACAGGAGAAGCACTCGAACAAGAAGGTGTATTGCTATGGCATGCTGTTAGCACACACAGCAATACCAACGGAATAAAACGAACTGATTTCATCATATCTATTTTCATGGAATTTAACGGTGCAAAGTTACTACAAAAAATGCATACTACCAAGAAATTTATAAAAAAACTACTAACATCCCTAATTCCTACACCTACCAAACAAAAAAACGTACCAAATCGTGCATTTTTCTTGCATATTTTGAATAAAATTAGTACCTTTGCAAGTTCTTATAAAAAAATATAATTATGGAAATAGAAAAAGCACTCAATGGTACTGAGCTTACCTTGAAAATCATTGGTCGTCTTGACACCGTTACCGCCCCTGAATTGGAGGCATGCCTTAAAGAGAGTTTAGATGGTGTTGCTAATCTAGTAATGGATTTTGCAGCATTAGATTATATCTCTTCTGCTGGTTTGCGCGTGATATTGCAAGCGCAAAAGACCATGAATAAGCAAGGTGATATGCTCATCAAAAATGTAAATGAAACCATCAACGAAGTATTTGAGATGACTGGTTTCGTGGATATTCTGAATATCGAATAAAATGAACCGATACATACATACTATCGCTCGTTGTTTGGCAATGCTATTGCTGACAACGGGTTTTGCTGCGTGTAATAAGTATGACAAGCACTACCAGATCTACGAGTTGTGGGTGGGTGGCGTGAAAGTCACTACGCGCAACCAATCCGATATCCTCGGCGATGGCGCAGTGCGCTACGAAGGTGATCGAGAGTCGGGTACTCTTGTTCTAACTAATGCCAATATCACAGAAACCATCGACCCTGATGCAGATGCTGTTGTTGTGTCAAATATTCCAAATCTGACTATTAAACTAGAAGGAGATAACAAAATAGGTTTGGGCGACAACGCTCCTGTGAATGCTATCGCTACTAGAAATCTTAGCGTCACTGGCGAGGGGAGTCTCGCAGTAGGTGCTCGTGCTAGTTGCTTCAAAGCGGACACTTTGCTCATCGAGTCAGGCAAGATAGATACCTATATCAAAACAGCAGATGAGGAGGTGGCAAGTTTCATGGGCGTAGCATTGTGGACACAAGATAAGATGATTATCAACGGCGGAGATATTGCGATACATTACACCGCCTCCTTCTCGCCTATCTCCTACGGATTGTATAGTGTGAGTGAATTGGAAATCAATGGGGGTAATATCCATATTAATCCCGACGACTCACAGTTGATGGCTGTGGGACTAATCACCTCTGGGCAATTGACCATCAATGGCGGTAAGGTCAGCGTCTATGGTTTGGATGATGCGATCAATGCTAAGTTCACGCATATCGCAGGTGGTGAGGTGCTAGCGCAAGCATTGGACTACTTCGCGGACGGCGTATGCCGATTGGTGACGAAAGCGGAGATAACTGGTGGAGTGTTCACCATAAGCGATATGCAACGTAACCCTAAGAGTGTGAAGTTGTTCTCCAATGACTTGCACCTAAACGGGGTGTCGATAGTAGCTGGTGCAAACGAGACTAGTGTCGCTAAGAAAGAGATAAACAACTATGGATATACCGACCCATATATTCGCATTGAAAAGGAGGAGTGATATGAGCAATAAACTGAAAAAAATATCCACTTCGTTTCAACAGTGGTTGCTATTGATAGTAGGCATCGCTTTTATTGTGACCTTGGTCTTCCTAGGGCAATATCAGACCAAATTATTCACCGATAGTGCAAATAATCTGCTAAATATATACATCAAAGATGTGCGTCATGACATCATGGATGTTACGGATAAGAATCTGCTGATACTCACCAGAGCAGTTGCCACAGAAGTGAACAATGCAGACAAGATCACATCAGAACTGCTAACAGGCATGTTGGAGAAATACAATGTGACGGAGATCAACTATTTTTCCTCTACAGGTGTTATTCTAGCTAGTAGCAATGCTGATTTTGTGGGCTATGATATAGGCAGAGGCGGCGTACAAGCTTCCGAGTTCTGGGCGCTATTAGGTGCTATAACCGAGTATGTGCAGCGTTTCCAACCGATAGGATTTGATGCGCAAAAATCCCGCAAATACGCAGGAGTAACTTTGGCTGCTGGTGGATTTATTCAAGTGGGGTATGATGAGGAAGCTTACTACCGAGCAATAGAAGTAGCGATAAATGAGGTGGTGAAGAATCGCCATGTGGGTGAGAGTGGATTTTTGATTGTTACGGATAGCGCATGGCGTATCATTAGCGATCGAGCCAACAACAAAAACCAGCCAGTGACTATCGTCACGGCCATGACCAAGGACTTGACCACGATAGGCAAGGATGAGATGTTTGAAGAGGGAATCTATATAGATGGTACCCTCCAACGCTGTTTCTGTATGCACAATGAGATAGAAGGGTATAAGGTTATAGCTGTCTATCCATATAGTGAGGCTATGGTGTCGCGCAATGTATCGCTGAAAGTAATGACAGTGATGCAAATCCTTATCTTTGGTCTGTTGTTTGTGATGATCTTCCTATTGGTGCGTCGATTGATAGTGAAGAATCTGCACCAAGTCAATCATGCTCTATCTGCCATTACTGATGGCAATTTGGAAACGGTGGTGAATGTGCGCTCTCACGAGGAGTTTGATGCATTATCCAACGATATCAACGCCACAGTAGATACCCTAAAACGCTATATCAAGGAGGCAGAAGAGCGTATCGATGCCGAGTTGGCTTTTGCCAAAGCTATTCAGCACGCTGCCCTTCCTTCCGTCTTTCCGCCCTATCCAGAACGAAAAGAATTTGAGATATTTGCCTCCATGCATACCGCCAAAGAGGTGGGAGGCGACTTCTACGACTTCTATTTTGTGGACGATGAGAATCTTGCATTCCTCATGGCAGATGTTTCTGGCAAAGGTATTCCTGCTGCTATGTTTATGATGACAGCCAAGACTTTTATTAAGAGTTTTGCCGAGTCGGGACTGAGTGTAGAACAGGTGTTTACCCATGCCAATGCCAAGCTCTGCGAGGGTAACGATGCGGGTATGTTCGTGACCGCATGGTTGGGAATCTTAAACACGAAGACGGGGCAAGTGCAATTTGCTAATGCTGGTCATAACCCACCATTGGTAAGACATGCCGACGGCACATACGAATACCTCAAGTCGCGTGCTGGCTTTGTATTGGCTGGTATGGAGGGTGTACGCTATCGCAAAAACGAATTGACACTCGCTCCTGGCGATGCCATCTACCTCTATACCGATGGTGTGACCGAGGCTACCAACCTCAACGAGGAACTCTACGGTGAAGAGCGATTGCAAAAAGTATTGGATATCTACAAAGATGCTACACCAGAAACCATTTGCGCAGAGGTGAAGATAGATGTGGATAAGTTCGTGGGTGAAGCACCACAATTCGATGATATTACCATGCTCGCTATACGCTATAAAGGCACGGAAAATTAATAAGATAAAAAAGTAACAAATAATATGATACAAGTTACACACTTACAAAAACAATACTCCAACGGGCTACAAGTGCTGCGCGATGTGAATACAACCATCAAGCGTGGCGAAGTGATTTCTATCATTGGCCCCTCTGGTACTGGTAAGAGTACTTTTCTCAGATGTTTGAATATGCTGGAAACACCTACTGGCGGTCAGATTCTCGTGAATGGCGAAGATATAACATCGCCTAAAACGGACATCACCAAGATTCGCCAAAAGATGGGTATGGTGTTCCAAAGTTTCAACCTTTTTGAGCATTTATCTATCATCGACAATCTCTGTTTGGCTCCTATCCGATTGTTGGGTAAGAGTAAGGAAGAGGCCAAGAAACGCGGTTTAGAACTCTTGGCGATGGTCGGTTTGGTAGAGAAAGCCGATGCAATGCCGTCACAACTCTCGGGTGGTCAGAAACAGCGTGTGGCTATTGCGCGTTGTCTGGCTATGAACCCTGAGATTATCCTATTTGATGAGCCCACATCTGCTCTTGACCCTACGATGGTAAGTGAGGTATTGGGCGTAATCAAAACATTGGCTCAACAGGGAATGACGATGATCATCGTGACACACGAGATGCGATTTGCACGCGATGTGAGTACGCGCATCTTCTATATGGATCAAGGTATCATCTACGAAGATGGAACGCCCGAACAGATATTCGGCAACCCTTTGCAGGAACGCACACGCGTCTTTATCAACCGCATACGCGACTATCGTTATACTATCCACTCGGCACAATACGACCTCTACGAACTGCAAGGCGGTTTGATAGGCTTCTGCCAAAAGTATTTCTTGTCCGAGAAAAAACAATTCAATGTGCAGTTGCTGGTAGAAGAAGTGCTGAAGGTTGTTCCACTAGATAAGGGAGATGTGGAATTAGCATTGCGCTATTCTGAAAAGGGAGAGAAGGTTTCCCTCGAACTCACCATGCCACAAGGTGTAGAACAGGTGTTGGAGAACGACGAAAATATCGATGATTTGGCGATGATGATTATCCAAGGACTCTGTCAGAATATTGAATATCAACATACTGAAGACACTGGACAATTGCGTATCTGCTTGACCTTAAAAGACAAGACCCTAAAAGAGAAGAAGTGATATGGAACTTACAATCGCTTTAAAGAACAATATAAGAGAAATCAATCGCCTGCACTCTTTTATCGAAGAAGTAGGAGAAGCTTTCGCTTTACCTATGAAGACGGTGATGAATCTCAATCTGGTGTTAGAAGAGGCTGTCACGAATGTCATAATGTATGCTTATCCCAAGGAGGAGCACGAATACATCCACCTCACAGCCAAAGAGCAGGAAGGTAAATTGATATTTATCCTTACAGACTCTGGCAAAGCCTTTGATCCTACACAGGCACCCGATGCTGACATCACGCTATCTGCCGATGATAGACAGATTGGAGGATTGGGAATCTTTCTTATTCGCAAAATTATGAACGAAGTAAAATACGAACGCATTGATGGAAAAAATGTGCTCACTTTAGAAAAGGAACTCTAATTGTAACAATGATGAAAACAAGAAAATACTTACTTACATTAGCATACATATGTCTAACTCTTCTGACTGCTTGTGCTGACAAGCAAGCTGCCACAGACCAACAGAAGAAGATCGATCAACTCGAATCAATACGCGATTTGAGCACTAGCCGAGTAGGTGTGATCACAGGCGTAGTATATGAAGAAGCTCTGTCTAAAGAGTTCCCTGATATGCATGTTATGTACATCGACGATGAGATCGGCCTGCTGCAAAGCCTACAGACACACCGCTGCGATGCTGCCCTATTTGATGAACACACATTGAAGTTCCACATGCAGAGCATCAGCGGAATCCGTATCTTGAAAGAACCCTATATGACAGCGGATGTAGGTGCAATCTTCCATCCTGAAAGTGAAGCATTGCGCGATGAGTTCAATGTATTCATTCGACAACTCAAGGCAGATGGAACCTATGATCAACTATACGAAAAATGGATCGAACACGGACAAACCTCTCACATGAGCAACATACCATTGCCTACTGTAGGAGAGCCGCTTCGTGTAGCCACCACCTCATGTAGCGCACCGCTTGTGTTTATCAAAGATGGCAAGTTAGCTGGTTTAGAAGTAGAAATAATGACACTGTTTGCTCAGCACATCAATCGCTCTATAGAGTGGTGGGATATGGACTTCTCGGGTGTGCTACCTGCTGTTGTCAGCAAACGCTGCGATGCGGCAGTATGTAGCATCAATTATAGCGAAGAGCGTGCCAAGAATGTCATCTTCAGCGACACGTATTTCCTTTGCTCCTCAGTGGTAGCAGTTGCTGATGCCGAAGTGGCTGATACGGCAGAAGAAACCAATGAAACTTTCTTTCAATCGCTAAAAAAGACTTTCTACCAAAATCTCATAGAAGAAAATCGGTACCTATTGATTGTTGATGGTCTCAAAATTACCGCATGGATATCGCTATTTTCTATCCTCTTAGGTACGCTACTCGCCATTATCGTTTGTTGGATGAGTATGAGTCCATCTCTTACACTACGCTCCATAGCAAAAGTGTATATTAATATCATGCAAGGTACCCCCGTGTTGGTATTCCTATTGCTGATGTTCTATGTGGTATTAGCACAATCAGGCATGAGTGCAGTGATTGTGTCTATCATCACTTTCTCCATGAACTTTGCTGCATATGCCAGCGAGATTTTCAGGCACTCCATTGAGAATATTCCTCATGCTCAAACAGAGGCAGGTGTGGCATTGGGATTTACCAAAGCGCAGACCTTTATATACATAGTACTGCCTCAAGCATTACGACTGATTATGCCTAGTTACAAAGGCGAAGTAATATCCTTGGTTAAGACGACCTCTATTGTAGGATATATCGCTGTGGCGGACCTTACACAGGCAGGAGATATCATTCGCTCACGCACTTTCGACGCATTCTTCCCATTGATTTTGGTAGCCATTGTCTATTTCATTCTGGCATGGCTTTTCTCCAAAGTATTGGATATAATAGGCAACAAAATTCAAGAATACAAACATATCAAATGATATTTTATTAACGAACTATCATGTCAAAAATCACTATTACCCTCCAGTCTATCCTACAAGCATGGCAAAAAAGCAACCTCATGCTGCGTATTTTAATCGGTATCATCATCGGTGCGGTACTCGCTCTTACGATACCTGGTCACAGTGTCATTGCTATATTAGGTGACTTGTTTGTAGGTGCGCTCAAGGCGATGGCACCCGTGCTGGTGGCCATATTGGTGATGTCGTCCGTAGCTACTGCACGCAACAGCATAGGCAGCCGCTTCCGCACCATCATCTTGCTCTATATGCTCACTACACTCATGGCAGCGGTAATAGCAGTAGTAGGTAGTTTCCTTTTTCCAGTGAATATCGCATTGGTAAATGTGGAAAGTGCAACAGGCACCGCACCTGGGCAGCTCAGTGATGTCTTCCGAAATTTTCTGAATGGGATAATGAGTAACCCTATAACAGCAATAGCCAATGCCAATTATCTAAGTATCCTCTTTTGGGCTGTAGTCATAGGTTTAGCCCTGAAGGTGGTTGCCAGCGAACAGACGATTAGCAGCCTACACCATTGGGCAGAAGCTGTCTCGAAAGTGGTGGGATGGATTATCCAGTGTGCACCATTTGGTATCCTCGGTTTGGTGTATGCCTCTGTATCTACAAGCGGATTAGAGATCTTTACCACATACGGCAAACTCCTCTTGCTATTAGTGGGCTGTATGGTACTTGTGTCGCTAGTGCTCAATCCTTTTATTGTAGGTTGTATGCTTCGCCGCAACCCTTATCCGCTGGTGTGGCAATGCCTCAAAGAAAGTGCTGTAAGTGCCTTTTTTACTCGCTCCTCTGCGGCTAATATTCCTGTGAATATGGCACTATGCAAACGCATGGGAATAGACGAAGATTTCTATTCTGTCAGTATTCCACTCGGCAGTATCATCAATATGGACGGTGCTGCTATCACTATTACCGTGATGACGCTCGCCACTTGCCACACCTTGGGTATTGAGGCATCGTTTGGTAGTGCATTGTTGCTTAGTATTATTGCCACATTGGGTGCTTGTGGTGCTTCTGGCGTAGCAGGCGGATCGTTATTGCTGATTCCAATGGCATGTTCGCTTTTTGGTATCTCGAATGATATCGCCATGCAAGTGGTGGCGGTAGGCTTCATCATAGGCGTAGTGCAAGATTCTGTGGAGACAGCCCTCAACTCCAGCGGCGATGCCCTATTCACCATCGCTGCAGACATGCGCGAACGCATGAAGCGAGATAAACTGAAATAACTGGAAGAAAAACACTCTCACGCGGGAAACATCTCACACCTTCGGCGAAAGGATATCCCGCAAGAGCGAGAACAATTGCTGCACTTGTGACCAGTCACGGCGGATTTCTGCCATGTCGCGCTCGAGTAACTCGCGCTGCATAGCAGATTGGTTTTCAATCGATTGCTTTTGCTTCTTTAGCGGTTGCGAATTATCCATAACGACTTCGCCGAGGTGCTTCTCAATTGGACGAACGAACCACAATCTTCTGCCCCACAACACCCCTAACGCAATTAGCAACATAGCCCCTGCAATGATAAGATACGATGCCCACATCGGCAGCCACTGTTCGAGCCATGCAGCCAAGGCAATAGCCAAAAAGATCAGTCCAACGACCACGATAGCCGTGATAGCAAAGAGAGCAATAATCAGCCCTAATAATTGGCTCGTTTGCTCAATACTGCGCACTTGCAGCAGTTGGTATTGCGTTTTTAGATATGCCTGAGTATCAGACACTAACTGATTGTAAAAATCTTTCATAGTTGTAAATAGTCAAATTGTAAATAGCGCAGAGGAATAGTTGTCCTCTGCGCGTGGTTTACTTCTTCGCAGCATCTTCTACTGCGGCTTCGAGGTCGGCTTTGCATTGGCAATTGCACAGGCCATTCTTGATGCGTTTCATCACTTTGTCCACGAGATGAGAGATCTCATCCATGTTCATGTTTTTGTACTTCTCGCGAGCGATGGCTGCGATCTCTGCGCGCAGTTCTCTGCCGCTCTTTGGAGCAAACATTAACGCTGCCGTTGCTCCGACTACTGCTCCTCCTAAGAGAGCAAGTAGCATTTTAGTTCCAGTTGTCATAGTTGGTTTAGGTTTATACATTTCGGAACATATGTTCCTTACATTCCCAAAAGCAAAATCTATGCCAAAAAGAACAGATTCATTCTATCTATTTGCCTATATCAAAAAAAAATAGTACCTTTGCAGCAGAATCAACATTTTACACATCAATATGAACCGAATCAATTCGAATATACTGAGTATAGGTATCACCCTGCTACTCGTGATTGTAGTGGTGCTTAGTTCGCTGGTTACCAGCCACATCGTAGAGAAGTTCGAGAAAGAAGAACAAAAGAAAATCGAACTTTGGGCAGAGGCTACACGCCAGTTTATCTTAGCCGATGAAAACGACAATATTGACCTGCTACTACAAGTGATGGAAGGCAACACCACCATCCCCGTTTATATGGTAGATACCAACTATAATCTCCTTCTCTCGCGTAATGTGCCTGAACCCAAACGCAATGTAGAGGCTTTCTATATCAAAAAGATCAACGAACTCCGTGCCACACAACAACCCATTGAGGTGCGCATCTCCGACAATGTGATGCAGTATATCTACTACGAACAATCCTCTACCCTACGTTGGTTGTCGTACTTCCCTTATATTCAGTTGGTTGTTATGCTTGCTCTGGCAGGAATGGCTGCCATTGCCCTACTCATGGTGCAACGTAGCGAGAAGAATAGTCTGTGGGTGGGACTATCCAAAGAGACAGCTCATCAACTCGGCACACCTATCTCCTCGCTCAATGCATGGAATGAGCTACTCAAAGCTCAATATCCAGACGACACCCTACTACCACAAATGGACGAGGATATTCGCCGTCTGCAAATGATAGCCGAACGTTTCTCCAAGATTGGTTCGCAACCCAAACTGGAAGCATACGAAGTACTGCCTGTAGTACAATCCGCCATGGACTACATGCGTGCACGAACCTCTAGTAAGATAGAGTATAGGTTAATAGGCGATGAGGCGATAAGGCAAAAAGGCGAAAGGTTAAGAGCACCCAAAAACGCCACGAGCGTTATCGGGGACCCCGCTGAGGCAAGAGCCATGCTGTGCGCACCGCTATTTGAATGGGTAATTGAGAACATCTGCAAAAATGCCATTGATGCCATGGACGGGAAAGGAAGTATTACCATTGAAGTAAGGCGAGAGGCGAAAGGCAAGATTTATATTGACATTACCGACACGGGCAAAGGCATTGACCGAAGAAACTTCAAACGAATTTTCAACCCTGGTTATACCAGCAAGAAACGCGGTTGGGGATTGGGATTGAGCTTAGGCAAGCGTATCATCGAAGATTACCATCGAGGCGAACTCTTCGTGCAGCAATCGCAATTGGGCGTCGGTACGACCTTCCGCATTGTTTTGGAACAAGCCAAAGACTGTTGAGCCAGATCCAGACATGGCTGCATAAAGGGCGCCTGCATCGAGCAGGCGCTGTTTTATTTCAGCAATCTCGGGATGAACCTTACAAACGGTTTCTTCAAAATCGTTGGTAAGGGCAGAAAGGATAGTAAGGTTGTTAAGTGCAGTAAGGACTTTAAGGTCATTTAAGACTTTGCACGTACCTTTCGGCTTAATACCCGCGTAGGCTTCTTTGGTAGAGACACCACAAGCAGGCTTAATCATCACAAGGCGCAAGCCGCTCAAATCCAAAGAAATAGGTGTGAGTTGATCGCCAATTCCTTCGGCATAGCAAGGTGTGTTATAAATAAAGAACGGACAGTCTGCCCCCAAAGGACGTACCTCCTCTGCCAATTGCTCTCTAGTTAATCCTAATGCAAAAATCTCGTTCAGCGCAATAGCCATGTGTGCCGCATCGCTGCTACCACCACCCAAACCCGCGCCAAACGGGATATTCTTCTTGAAAGTGATTTTGACATTGCCTATTTGCGGAAAATGCTCCTGCATGCGCTTGTACACCTTATATATAAGGTTGTCTGTAGGCAAGCAATCAACGACCAAGCCATCTTGCAGGAAAGCAAACTCCTCCGCGGGCTCTACCTCCAACTCATCGTGCAAGCCATAGACGGGATAGAAGATGGTCTCCAAATCATGGTAACCATCTTCGCGTTTGCGTACTATACGCAAACCAAGATTAATCTTGCAGTTAGGAAAGAGCAGCATTACACAGTATCCATGAAGGACTTTTGCACCTTGTTGAATACCACGATACCAATCGCGAGGAGCACCACCATAAAGCCGAAGCTATAGCCCAGCATCCACCATTCGTGATTACCGACGCCCAGCATACCGTACTTGAAGAACTCCACAATACCCGTCAATGGGTTGAGCTGCATCACCATACGCAAAGTGTCGTTGGTAATAGTAGAAAGGGGATAAATGACTGGTGTAGCGTACATCCACAGACTGACAAAGAAGCCAAGCAACAATTGCAAGTCGCGGTACTTGGTCGTCATACTGGAGAACAAGATACCAAAGCCCAATGCCAAGCCAGCCAACATCAACACCAAGACAGGGAACATGAGGGCATACCAATTGGTATGTATCTGCACATCCGTGAATAGTGCATAATAGGTATATACCACAAGGAAAAGTGCAAACTGAATACCAAAGCGCACCAGATTACTAATCACATCGCTCAGCGGAGTCACCAAACGGGGGAAATACACCTTACCGAAGATACCTGCATTGCTCACGAAGGTATTGGATGTCTTACCCAAACAGTCGGCAAAATACTGCCAGAAACTGATACCTGCTAAATAGAAAAGAGGTTGAGGAAGTCCGTCTGTAGAGATTTTAGCAATACCACCAAAGACCACCATATACATCACGGTGGTCATCATGGGTTGAATCACATACCACAAGGGACCGAGTACGGTCTGCTTGTACTGGGTAATGATATTACGTTTCACGAAGAGCATCATCAAGTCGCGATAGCGCCAAATCTCTTTGAAGTCAACCGACAAAAGACTATCTTTCGGACGAATCTCAGTCGTCCATTCTTGTTCCATTTCTGCCATAATTATAAAATTTGTGCGCAAAGGTACACTTTTTTTTGCACATATGCAAATTTATTCGTATCTTTGCACCGAAATTTATGAACCCCGCTCGAAAGGGCGTAACTATTTACAATTATGGCAAATGAAAAACAACAGTTCGTGGACGAACTAAAGGAGTTACTACAGAAGAATGTAGCGGAAGTGAAAGAACAAGTAGAAGTGCTGAAAACACAGTTCTACCGTCAGTATCATCAAGAATTAGAGGCACAAAAGAAAGCCGCTTTGGAGGCTGCTCAAGCAGCAGGTGAAGTGCTGGAGAATTGGTTGCCATCTATTGATGAGTTAGAACAAGAGTTCCGCGAATTGTTGAACACATACAAACAACGTCGCGCTGAGTTGCAAAAGCAAATCGAAGAAGAGCAAGCACAAAACCTCCTGCGCAAAGAGAATATCCTCGCACAAATGAAAGAGATGGCAGATGCTGAGACCGCAGATGTGATGGATAACCTGAAGAAAATGCGCGAACTGCAAGCAGAATGGAAAACCATCGGTGCAGTGCCAGCCCCTAAAGTACAAGAGATTTGGAAAAACTATCAACAATACCAAGAGCGCTTCTATGACCTCGTGAAAATCAATATCGAGTTACGTGATCTGGACTTCAAGAAAAATCTTGAGATGAAGACCCTGCTCTGCGAAGCAGCCGAGAAATTACAAGAGAATCCTAACATTGTAGAAGCCAATCGCGCACTGCAACAGTTGCACGACGAGTGGGCAGAGATTGGTCCTGTGGCTCGTGAGTTGCGCGAAGATTTGTGGAACCGCTTCAAACAAGCCAGCAGCGTGATCAACAAGAAGCACCAAGCATATTTCGATGAGTTGCACGCTAAAGAGAACGAGAACCTGGAGAAGAAACAAGCATTGATTGAGCAAATCAAGGCATTGGATATTAACAAACTGAAATCCAACAAACAATGGGATGACGCGACCGAGAAAGTGCAAGCTATCCAACAAGAATGGCGCACCATCGGTTTCGCTCCAAAGAAACAAAACCAAGCTATTTACAACGAATACCGCGACTTGTGCGAGGCATTCTTCAAAGCCAAAACCAATTACTACAAAGGCATGCGCGATGAGTTCAGCGAGAACCTGAAGAAGAAACGCGAATTGATTGAAGCCGCAGAGGCATTGAAGGACAGCATCGAATGGACAGAAACCACCAACAAGCTCATCGAACTTCAACAACAATGGAAGAAAGTGGGTCCTGTTGCGCGCAAATATTCAGACGACCTGTGGAAGAAATTTACCGCAGCTTGCGACACCTTCTTCGAGGCAAAACGCGAGGCAACCAAAGAACTCCGCGAGCAATACGCACAAAAACGTGCCGAAGCTAAAGAGCGTTGGAACAAGAAAGTAGATCAAATGACTGACCGCCAGAAATTGGTGAAGATGTACGAAAATCTGGTACAAGAAATCAAAACAGCTGAAAACAACATCCTCTTCTTCACAGGTAAATCAAAGCAAGCCAATAAGCTGGTGGATGATATGCGCAAGAAGATTGACACATTGAAGAGCCAACTCACTGATTTGGAGAACAAGATTAACCAAATGGACGCAGAGTGAGGCGAGAGGTTAAAGGTGAGAGGCTAAAGGTTAAAGGCAGGATTAATGAAAGAACTGATTATATATAAGCATGTTGAAATATGTCAAGACGAGCAAATCGTATTGACAGATGTCAATCTATCTATCTCATCTGGCGAAATGGTCTATCTATTAGGGCGAGTGGGTAGTGGCAAGTCGAGTTTCATGAAAACAATCTACGGTGAATTGCCCGTTAAAGGAACTACAGCCACCGCTTTGGATTACAATCTATTGAAACTCCGTCGCCGCGACATACCCTATTTGCGCCGTAAAGTGGGGGTAGTCTTTCAGGACTTTCAACTCCTAGTGGATCGCAATGTAGAAGATAATTTACTCTTTGTGCTGAAAGCCACAGGCTGGAAAGATAAACAAGCCATGCGCAGCAATATATACGATGTGCTGAAACAGGTAGGTATGGCAGAAAAAGCATACAAAATGCCTTATCAGCTCTCTGGTGGAGAGCAACAGCGTGTGGTCATTGCGCGTGCATTGCTGAATGCGCCTGGGCTGATTCTGGCAGACGAGCCAACAGGTAACCTTGACCCCGAAACGGGAAAAGAAATCATGGAACTGCTCTATAGCATTAGCCAAGCAGGCATGACGGTGATTATGTCCACACACAATCCTAATTGGCCAGAGCAATACCCTGGACGTAAATTACAATTTGAAAAAGGAAAGATCAGCGAGCTATAGGCGAGAGGCTAAAGGCAGGTAATAAAACAACAGACACGCATTCGCGTGTCTGTTGTTTTGTTATATGAATTTACCAACCAAATTTATATGCAAGTAGTATTAGGTGTTTGGTAGTATATTTATTTGTTATTGTGATATTTCCCGTAGTATCATCTATGTTAATACCGCGATCGTAAAGGTAGTTGTAGCGGTAGGTAAGGGTCAATGAATTTTGTTTGTTAATTTTCCATTGCACACCTAATTCAGGACGCAATTCGCTGATATATTGTCCATAGGAAGCCCCCTTCAACTCCCCCTGAAGGAGGAGAGCCTCAGCGCCTTTCGCCTCTCGCCTTATCGCCTCATTAACATAGTCCACGGGGGCGTTCAGTGTGTTGAGTAACTCGAACTTAGCTACGATGCTAAGCGGTGTTTTAGGAATCGAATATACAGCTTGCAGGCGACTACGAAGCGTAAAGTCAACTTGATTTTTTTCTCGTTTATCCACCTCATCGCAACGGGCATCCAGCATTACGCCCTCGCGCAACGATAAATTCCATTGCCCCAGTTTCACTTGTCCTGTTATCAGGAAGTTTGCACGGTGACGAAGATATTTATTGACATCACTCCAACCTTGGTCACCATACAACTTTAGCGTATATGCCGCATAGATATTCACATATTGGATAGGCGCATAGGTCAAACCAACCGTTGTATGCGAACGGTGCGAAGGAGCACTACGAATTTCCTCCTCAAAAGTAAGCGATATTCCGTGGTCAAAAGACTTGACAAAGGTGGCAAAGAAGTGTGCCTCTGGTGTAACAATCGAAGTATCCTTCTCTGTGATAGTCACTTGTGCGAAGATAAAGGATGGCATAAGCGCCATCAAAATAAGTATGCTCTTTCTCAAATTCATGTTTAATTTTGCGCTTGATAGGTTAGTGCGAACAATCGCATCTGCTTGAGCATAGCGTTGAGACCATTGCTGCGGGTTGGAGATAAGTGTTCGCGGAGGTTAATTTCATCTATGAAATATAACTCGCTATCTACTATTTCCTTAGGCGTATGCTCACTCAGTACACGAATAAGCAAAGCCACTATACCTTTAACCAAAATAGCATCCGAATCGCCCTTATAAATAACCTTGCCGTCTTGCATCTCGGCGGTAAACCATACCTTAGACTGACATCCGTCAATCAGGTTCTTATCGCACTTGTCTGCCTCGGGGAATGGCTCCAAGCCATTGCCGTAGTCTATGAGCAGGCTATAGCGGTCCATCCAGTCATCGAAAGTGCTGAACTCTTCTATTATTTCGTCTTGTATGAGATTAATTTCCATAATTGTTCTGCTATGTTTTTATCGTCCTCAGCGGCAATGTCCTTGACTGGTGCTTCTATGACATAGTCTGCCTTCATATAGTATGGTTCGCGGGCTTGAAGTTGCGGAGTGATGAAAGCCAGCAGTTCCTCCTCCGAGCGACCTTGTAGCACAGGACGCGTACTTAAATCCGTGAGCATAAGTCGCTGAGCCAAATGCTCAGGTTTCCATTTGAGATAAATACTCGTACCCAATTCCTTGAGGCACTCCATATTATCCTCCCAGCATGGATAACCACCACCCGTGGCATAAATCACTTTCTCAAAGGGCAGTTCTGCTAGGTCTTCGACCACATACTTCTCTTTGTAACGAAACGCCTCAATGCCGTGTTCGCGAATATATTCAGCGGGTGTCTGGCTGTGAATCTCGGCGAAGGCCTCGTCCAAGTCCACAAACCGCCACCCTAAACGCTCAGCCAATAAACGACCAACCGTAGTTTTGCCCGCAGCCATATAGCCGATTAGATATATCGGGAGTTGCATAGGCGATGTGGATTGGAATGTTTGCATCAGAATTGATTCAGGGGTGTATTACGATGTTCAGTGTGGTAAGCGAGTGGTAAGCGAAGAAATCAACGAACTGGGGTGTAGTCAAAATTATCGTTGTCGCGCCACAGCAGTTTGTTCTCCTCAATGTACGCTTCAGGAAAAGCCGACTTGAATGGCGGTTTCAGCACGCCAATCAGTTGCCACTCCTTATTATATACACGCGCGTGCGAGGAACAGATAGGAGCGCAAACGGTGTGAATGACGATGATAGAATCGTTGGTTATCAATGTATCACGCACACTGGTCACATCCTCTGCCGCCATCTTGCCGCAGCAGAAAAATCCCACAAGACACAATATCAGTTTGGTAATCTTCATCTTGTTTTTTCAATAAGAACCACCGCTTGCGCAGCAATACCCTCCTTACGTCCTACGAATCCGAGTTTCTCGGTCGTAGTGGCTTTGATGCTTATTTGTCCTTCGCTCACGCTCATTACTTCTGCTAAACACGCAGTCATGGCAGGGATATGGGGATTGAGTTTGGGTGCTTCGGCACAGATGGTGCAATCGCAGTTGCCTAATTCATATCCTGCATCGCGGAGCATTTGCATCACCTTGCGCAAGAGGATCTTGGAGTCAATATTCTCGTACTCATTACCCTTTACGGGCGGAAAATGGTAGCCAATATCGCGCATAGCGGCTGCACCAAGCAAGGCATCGCATAGCGCATGAATCAGCACATCGGCATCGGAGTGCCCTAATAACCCTTGTTCCGCAGGTACACGAATGCCCCCCAACCACAGTTCGCGGTTGGGAGCAAAAGCGTGTACATCATATCCGAAACCTATACGCATTATTTCTTATTGTTTACCAAATCTTTGATACCTGCGAGGTCAAAGCCCAAGGTAAAGCGCATCGTTTGATCCAAAGGATTGGATGCTGCTGTGGCGATACAGTATGCAAAGTCAAGCGAGAAGATGCTGAGTTTGAAACCAGCACCAAGGGTCACATAGCGGCGGTTGCCTTTGTAATAGTTCTCGTGACTATAACCGATGCGACCAAAGAACTGACGGTTGTAGCTATATTCCAAACCAATACCCCACTGAATTTCTTGTAACTCTTCCAATGCTGGAGAAGCAGAAATTTGGTTACCTGTAGTAGCATCCACCTCGTCGTATCCAGGCGCATCACAGAATGACATCCACCATCCGTTAGGGGAAGATATTTCTGTGTACCACTCTTTAAGTTGTTGACCCGACAATGGTTTGCCATCTTCGTCAACAGCGAACTTAGAATAATTGGTAGGCACCAACAATTTATTGGCTTCTACACTAAACATGAGTCGGTTGTAGTCATCAAAAGGCAATTCATAGCTAACACCAAGACGCATATTTGCAGGAATAAAGTGTTGTGTTTCACCATCATCATATGTCATTTTACCACCCAAGTTACTCAAATTAAAACCTAATGCAAAGTAACTTTCGCCCATTGGCAAAGCAATAGGTTGACGGTAGTACAAGGAGAGATCAGCAGCCATTGTCCAAGCTGGATACATTTCAATAGAAGTTTGGTTAGCTGACGTATTAGCACCATTATTGAGATCGCTATACAAGAAACGCAATGCAACACCCATACTTACATACTCATGTAGCTTACGAGAATAGGCAACATCTATCGCCCACTCATTAGGACGCGCATTCTGGAAGAATTGACCATCATCGCCTACTAATTGTACTTCGCCCATTGAAAAATAGGTAAAACTACCAGAAATAGTACCTGCTAAATCTCCCATATTGTAGTAACCAGCAATATATGCCAAATCAATATCCGTTACTAATTTGCGCAGCCAAGGAGTATAGTTGGCTGTAATACCTCCTTTACTTTCCATGAAAGCGTATTTAGAAGGGTTCCAGTGCTGTGAGTTAAGATCTGGATTTGTTGCAGCACCAATATCACCCATACCTGCAGCATGAGCATCAGGAGCAATTGTAAGGGATGGCATTGCGGTAACAACAGGATTAGTAGCCATCAACGGTAATGCAAGACCCAAAACGGTCATCATTGATAAAAGAATCTTCTTCATTGTGTTTAAAATTTATTTTTGTTTTTATTATTATCTTTAGTATTGTTCGTAACACGAACTCGATTATTATAAATTATCTCTAAAAATGCTTCATAGGCCTAATTATGTATTATTATTTTACCCGCTTTGGATACATAATCCGAAGTGGTAGTTTTTATTTTCACTTGATATATATATACACCTGGTTGTGCAGCAATCTCACTCATATCCCATCGTATCCCAGTTGTTCCTATTTGGCGATGTTCTTTTATTAAGCGACCACTTAAATCAAACATATAAATCTCAGTTTGAATCACCTCATTGGGCTGATCATATTCTATTTGGAAATGCAAAACACCTGTCCTTGCCACAGGATTAGGATATGAGATTACTTGATAAATTGTAGGATCTAACCCTTTTACAACTTGGAAATTCAACGTTGCAGTATTACTATTATTCAACAAATCCCAAGCACGGAATGTCATGCAATGTGCACCTTCTTCCATCTCTGGCATCTTGAAACTAACTTTACCTCGCTGAAAACTATTGTTTTCGGCTACAAAATAATCATTTAAGATAAAAGTAAGTTTCGGATTTTCATCTACAATCATCATTAAGTCATGCCCAATACCAGATCCTGCTGTATTGATACCATTCTCATCATAAATATTCGCATAGAAATGAGGAAACTCATATGTTTTATCTCCATCTTGAAAAGCTGGATTATTGAGATATATACTTAATTCGGGACCTATCGTATCCACAATCTCCACAACATTGCTGCCTCCAATTACAAAGTCCTCATAAAAGCCGACTCCCTCTTCACGTGTTTCTTGATCATATGCATAATATACCATTCTGCCTTTTCCGAAGCTATAGCGAATATCTTTAGGCACCATAAATGTGAATTCAAAGAGACCATCCTTGATTGTAGTCTGTCCTGCAAATAATGTATTTGGATAATCATTGAATAGTATTTTATTTTTTTTCGTCTCATCTGTCACATCATTATCATTGGTCATTACCTGTTTCTGTTTATCCCATATGGTAATATCCATCGGCCCATTAAACCATGTAGCTGTATCACCAGTTGAACTAACGACATATCCTCGTACAGTATGAACTGTCAGTGCACGTAATGTATCTAATTGTGTTAGTGTCTTAATTTGATAATCAGTAGGATAGTTCAATCGCAAAGCAGGATCGCCCAATAATATGTATGGCATTTTGTTATCATCCATTCCCGTCTTGTTCTTCGCCATATATGTGGCTTTACCTATAGTCATATCATATGAGAAAACGTCCTTGTGTCCAAAAAGTGTATCGCATAAATGCTCATTGAGGATTTTATTCTGAGAAGCATATACCGTTCTACAAGCAGATAGTACAGCTATGGCACCTCCATGAGGATTCAACACGGCTTCTTCTCCTGCAGATGGAATATTTCCATCAAAATGCGAGAAACTACAAGTAGCTAAAAACCAAAAAGCTAGATTTGTATTACTCATATCCTTTATATCTTGTGTTGTCATAAACAGCTCATTGGTAATATTATTATAGCCACCATGTCCCGAATAATTCCAGAAAAGGACACCATTATTTAGCATATTATCAAATTGATTCTTAGCGAGTGGATATCGCTCGCCAGAAGCATTCACCTCCTGTGTATAGGCATCTAAATAAATTTTATTAACCACAAAATTGAGGTTCTTCTTTCGTAGTTTCTCTGCTCCAATATCAGCAGTTTGTACATGTATTCCCTTATCGCCATCATCTGCCATAAAACAGATTTGAGTTTTCCACTTACCTAGAACACGATCATCCATGTACGTACAAATCTTATCAACCACTTGCGTTGCTTGCTCCAGTGTACGTAGAGGCAGACGACCAACACCAATATTCATTTTAGCTCTATTTTCATTAAACCTACCTCTTGAATCAACTCCGGCATTATCTGTTAAAAAACCACAATAATCATCTGTTCCATATGCTTTTGTTTCGAGTGTAGAGTTTTTAGCTTCATAGACTAGCAAACGGCTGACTCCTGAATTGATACCTAATAGATTCCTATTATCATAAGAAGCATTACCCATCAACAATAGATTTTTCGGTTGCTCCACGGAATTATTATTTGCGCGATCATAAAGCATTTTCATCAACCAACGATAAGCACTCACATCAGGTGTTCCAGAAGAAAATTCATTATACACCTCTTCATCAGTAACAACTGCCCATGTAAGATGATCTACTTCTTCGTGTTTTTTAGCCAAACGTATCGCTTGTTCCCTAAACTCTTCAGGACAAATAATTACGTAATCCTTGTTACGCAAGGCATGCAAGTTTTGATTCTTTACAACACCCAAGCAAATAGGTTTCTTCCATTCGGTCGCATCCACATTGACAGCCACATACATTTCTGCTTGCGCATTACTATCCACCCAAGTTATTTTCTCATTACTTAGTTTTTTTATAGGCATTCGTTCAACATCGACCCCATTCGTCACGCGCCAAACTTGTGTATTTGAGGATACACCCGCCATAGTAAAACGTACATTTTCTTGCTTCAATGAATAAACCGTACTATTGAATGCCATTTCATTTCCACGCATTATTAGGTCTATTGGAACAAGCATCTCAATATAATTAAGATATCCTACTGCGGCATCAGTTGGACTGGAGAACTGGAGTTTCACCTCTTGTTTTCCCGTACTTTTTGCTTTTGTATTTAATAGAATAGAGTCGCATTCTGCCTTAGTATAAAAATCTGCCACATTAATATAGGGTATTGCAACAGACTGCTTACTACCGCCCAATTGCAGACTAATCATTGACTTATTTGCAGTATCTCCAGAAGCACTGACTGCGACATCAGCAAAACAAATTATATTTTGGTCCGTCCTCACATTGTGGGTATCAAATGTAAAGGAAAGAGTATTATTTTCAAGTTGCATTGACTCCCCATAAAACTCACGACCTCCTCCTTGGGCACCTGACTTGTCCAATAAATTCACTTTTTCCACTTCGTGCAACAAACATTCGGTAGCCCAGTTCACATCATATGTTCCTTCATCTGCAAGTTCATCCGCTATGGTCATCAATCTTTGTTCACCAGCTGAATCACTCAAGAAATAATAGCCATAATCACTATATGGATTGCGCGTGTGACGCCATCTCCCTCCTACAAATGTCCATCCGATTGATCCACGTGCATAGAATAAAATATAGTCTCCCTTATTAAACACATTGTCTGTGCCCTTGTGCATATAAAATGCTATAGACGGCAGATCATCCCATTTGGGCAAAGTAAAATTCTCACTCAGCATATTGCCTCCATACCCCAAAATACGAACCTCCTCTGGCCGTAGTCCCCAATCCTTCAGTTCTTCGTATGTGATGGCATAAACACCTGTTTCCTTCACCTGTATTTTTACAAATTTTCCATTACTTAATACAGACTGATCTACATAAGTATGTCTAGTTGCAGAAAAAGTAACTAGAGAGAAAATCAATATACAAAATATGACTAGTAATCGTTTCATTTAATCTTACAATAAAGCAATTCTACTTTTTCCTTTTCCACACATATCACTTCATCTTGCAGCAATTTGCGCGGATTAGCAATACAGTCTATAAAAATCATATCTCCTTGTCGAATAGTCATGATTTCACTCACACGTTGAATAGCCTCATCAAAAGACATCAACATATTTTGCTCATCCAAACATTCAGGATCGATAAAAGTGCCCACTACCAATGAATAATCAAAAGCCCATCCTTTTGTCCAATCATTGTTAGCCACAAAATCGGCAGCCTGCATATTCAATCCTAAAGCGACTGCATCATAATATCTCGAAGCGAAACGTGCTGCTATATTTTTTCCCATTCGGCTCACACGTAGCACTACACAGGGGGTCATACGCACATCTTCACTCCAATCTGGTATAAAAAATGGTTTACGATTGACCAATAGGGAAGAGTCGCCCTTCATTACCATTTTTACATCGGATGCTATTCGACTAAAACCTATAATTTTCATTCAGCCTACAAAGTTACAAAAATTCTCGCACGCGCGCAAATATTCTTAATAAAATGACACTACTTTCTTAAAAATTATGCTATATTTTATTTTGCACGAATAAATATCTGTATCGGTGTACCATTAAAGTCCCACCACTCACGCAGTTTATTCTCCAAGAAGCGGCGGTACGGCTCCTTGACATACTGTGGCAAATTGGCAAAGAACACAAAGGTAGGAATCTGAGTGTTAGGCAATTGCGTACAGTATTTAATCTTAATATACTTACCCTTGGTTGCAGGTGGAGGGTAGTTCTCAATGAGTGGCAAGAAGCGCTCGTTGAGCTGTGCAGTAGCGACCTTCTTCTGCTTGTTCTCATAGACATGCAAGGCAGTTTCCATTACCTTGAAGATACGCTGCTTGGTGAGTGCCGAAGTGAAGATGATAGGGAAGTCGGTGAAGGGTGCGATGCGTTCGCGGATAGCGCGCTCGTAGCCCTTGATGTCGGCGGTAGTCTTGCTCTCAATCAAGTCCCACTTGTTGACACAAACGACCAGTCCCTTCTTGTTCTTCTGAATCAGTTGATAGATATTTAGATCTTGCGCTTCGATACCGCGTGTTGCATCAATCATCAGGATACATACGTCTGAGTTCTCAATGGCGCGTATACTGCGTACTACGGAGTAATATTCCAAATCCTCGTTCACCTTGGCCTTCTTGCGGATACCAGCGGTGTCCACGAGGTAGAAATCTTTGCCGAACTTGTTGTAGCGGGTGTAGATGCTATCGCGAGTGGTGCCTGGAATATCAGTTACGATAGTGCGCTCCTCGCCAATGAAAGCGTTGAGGATACTACTTTTACCTGCGTTAGGACGACCTACGATAGCAAAACGTGGCAATTCCTCCAGATCTTCGCCTGCCACGGTATCGCGGAAGCGGCTGCAAATCTCATCCAAGAGATCGCCTGTGCCCAATCCGTTCTCTGCCGAGAGAATGAATGGCTCGCCCAGACCAAGTTTGTAGAACTCGGGTGCACCATATTGTTGGTCAAACTGATCCACCTTGTTGACTGCGAGCACAGTCTCCTTTTTGGCCTGACGGAGTAGGTGGGCCACCTCCATGTCAAACTGGGTAACGCCTGCATTAACATCTACCACGAGGAGGATGACATCTGCCTCCTTGATGGCGAGGTTCACCTGACGATTGATCTCGCTCTCGAAGGTGTCGTCAGAATTGACTACCCATCCGCCTGTGTCAATGACGGAAAACTCTTTGCCACACCACTCGCTCTTGCCGTATTGACGATCGCGGGTTGTGCCTGCAGCATCATTTACTATCGCTCGACGTGTTTTAGTCAAGCGGTTAAATAGGGTCGATTTCCCAACATTGGGACGTCCCACTATCGCTAAAATATTTGCCATAGTATATTCCTTTCCTTTAAACTTTAAACTTCAAACTTTCAACCACAATTACACTCTCCTCCGCAGTCCTCGCAACTACCTTTGCAGCTACCACAACCGCCTCCGCAACCGCGATGATGCAATGCTTTCAACTCACCTTCAGTCACTTCACGGATATTCAATACTTTACCCACAAAATGCAAGTTCTCGCCTGCCAATGGGTGGTTGAGGTCAATGGTCACATTATCAGCAGTAATCTCTGCTATCTGTGCGTTGATGATTTGCCCGTCAGCAGTATTCATCGGTACGATAGCACCTACATATACGCGCTCACTATCGAACTCGCCATCACCATTGTAGAACATCTTTTTGTCCAAAGTCAACACCCCTTCATCATCGTATTCGCCATATGCCTCTTGGCATGGGATGCGGAAGTCAAAAGTATCGCCTTCTGCTAAACCAGCCATGTGTTGCTCAAAAGCGGGGAGCATCATGCCCTCGCCGTGGCAATATACCAATGGAGCCTCAGCTGTGGCTTTCTCCATCAATTCTTCTTGTCCATTCTCGCCGTCCACATACAAATCGTACTGGAGGGTCACTACTTTTCTTGCTTCGATTTTCATATTTTTGTACATTGTAAATTGTCAAATGGTAAATGGTTACTACCACCAATCTATTCGTTTACCTGAAGAATCAGAACCATTCTTATCATATTTCAAATCCTTCAGCATACTTGCATTCACACCTATATGGAATGTATAACTCTTATATGGTCCAAAAGGAACAAAACTAGCACTCATGCTCCAACAGTGTAAGTCTCTACTGACATTTATACTAGAATATGCTAACTTGTTAGCATTAACATCATAGCTAAGAGAGGTGCTTGCCTTCCAACCATTTCCCAACCCTATTGAGGCAGAAAAACTCAAATTGTGACGAAACTCCATCTTGTAATAATTCCGTTTCTCATCCCATTCAGAACCAGCACCATATCGCAAACTATACGAGACACTCAAACTCCAAGGGATTTTCGCAAACAGATACCCATCATCCGTTGCTTTTTCTTCTTGCTTTTTCTCTTTTTTCTTAGGGACTTCAGGTTCGATAATCTCCCCTGTCAGCGGATCCACAGTAGGCTCTACGACCTCCTCCAATTCCTCTTGACTATTGTTTTTATCATCGCGCTTAAACCAACGCTTCACCACATCATTGTTGAAGGTATAGCTAAAACTGGTGCTAGTGCCCAAGAAATGTGGAAAACGCCCATGATTCCAATACAATTCATTACAACGGACATGCTGTCCGCTAGCCGTAGTGGTGTACATATACGGATCAAATTGTCCACTCAAATTGATAGTATAATTCACTTTTGGAATCTTGATACGCAGATTCACCGAGAAATTATTCCAATTCATCGAATCTGCTATGAAGTTATATCCACCACTTATGCTAAAGTTATCAATGATGCTATATACTTTATAGGGTTCTTTTCCCGTTGTGTCTTTGTCGTTTCGCAACTTCATTTCCAAGTTGTTTCCCAACGAAAAAGACAAACTGGCAGCACTACCTCTACCTGGTGTTTCACGGAAACGCGAGTAAGTAACTTCCTCAAAAATCGGCAACCCGTTTTCATCCAACTTAGGTACAAGGTTGCCCGCAGCATCACAAGTAGTTAACATTCTATTATAGCTGCCATAAAATCCGCCATAGCGTTTTGCCCACATAGGATCACTAAAGTCGGGATGGTAACTAAAACTAACACTTGGTGTTATCACATGGCGAAAACGATCCACTTTATCGCCAAATAACTTGCGATTAGGAATATAAAAGCCATATAATTTAGTTGACATACTCACACTGGCATTGAAATCATAGACGTTATAAAAACCTGTCACTGTATCTTTCTTAACTTCGTAGGTTTCTTCATCCCAATGCTGTTCTACACGTTGAAAGAACATACGGTCATTAAAACTCAAACTAGGCGTAATACTTATGTATTTGAATAACATAAACGAAGCCGAACTACTCAAAGTATGTTTCAATCCATTCTGCCAATCCTTCACGAAGTTTGATTTGAGGAAATAATCTTCCTTACAAGTAATCGAGTTATAGAAGTTTCCACTATACTGCAAACTAATTTTCTCATACCATTTTTCTTTGCCTACTCTTTGTTTGCGTTTGAAAGGATAGACACGACTCATACTCACATTGATATTCGGCAAACTCACCGTCAGTGTGGAGTCCTTTGTTCGCTGTGTGATCGACATATTCGCACTAATACTCCATGGACTATCAGGAAAGCGTTGCGTATAGTTAATCGTACTACTGGTTGTATTCTCTGCATTAGCTTGTACGTTGTAATAACTATTGATGTTACTACGATTGTAACCGCTGGTTTTGAAGTTCACACTAGCAGAAAAATTGTTGTAAGGATTAGCTTTGCTATCCTGTGTATGTGACCATTGTACACTTAAGTTCTTTGCCACACTATAATCAGGCATATCTTTTTCCCCTGTCACATCCCAACGATAATTTACGCTCAAATTGCCATGAAACTTATATCGTTTCGCATACTTGCTTGTTGCAGATATTGACCACGTTCCTCGTGTGTATATATCTCCTCTCAATTCCAAATCAATATAGTCATTTATGGCAAAATAATAACCTAAGCCTTGCAAGTACATTCCACGCGTATAATCATCACCAAAATTTGGCATAATAATTCCACTCGAATAGGAGTCTGTAAATGGAAAAAATCCAAAAGGAACTGCTATAGGTAATGGTACTTCACCTACAACCAAATAAGCAGGACCAAACACAACATTTTTCTTAGGCTGCACCTTACCTTTGGTCATTTGCAGATAGAAGTGTGGATGATCATGATCATCACAAGTTGTATACTTGCCGCCATGCATCATCAACGTATTATCTTCCATTTTTTTTGTTTTATCAGCCAATAGGTATCCTTCACCTTGCTCCGTCACAACATGGCGAATAAGTCCTTTTTGCGTCTTTAAGTTATAATTCATCTCTTTTGACTCATAACTATCATTAGCATCTTTGAACACGGGCAATCCTATCCACTCATTCTCAATAGTATCTAGTTCACCACGCGCAAAAACAGTACTACTATCCATACATACGCGTATGTATTCTGCCGTCAATTCCAACGCTTTATATCGAACTTCTCCACTACCATACATGTGCGCAATACCATTGCTTGTCATCACCAACGAATCTTGCGATGTGTATTCCACTCTAGCATCTATCGCTTGTTTCTTAGGGGAAGGAGCTACAGATTCTACACTTGCTGCGTTATCTATCGTATCTACAGACATAGGCATAGGCAAAACCTGAGTAGCAGAGTCTGATGCAACCTGCACACTATCCCTAGCTACTATTGGCAGAGCCAAAAGCAACATCAATAACGATATGAAGAGTCCCTTTTTACACATCACGCATACGCACACGCGCACATTTACGCAAAATAAGCCTGCAAAGGTAATACTTTTTTTTGACATATGCAAATTTATATACATTTTTCTCATCTCTCGCCTTTAACCTATCTATTCATCACCTCTCACCTTGTTTTCAAAAGTAAATCTTAGGCGACTCGTAGATTATTCGTAGGTAATTAAGCTACTATAAAAATACCAAACAGCACATGCAAAAGGAAAAATATTTTGATTTTTTGCACTTTTATTTGCGCATATACATTTTTTTTTGTACCTTTGTGGGTTAATTTGGTGAAGTGTAAATTTTTCCATCGAAAAATCTGATTATGGCTATAAAAGAGAAAATACAAGACCTGCTCGCCCAAGTAGCTGAATTGCAGGCAAACAATGCAGAGCAAGTAGAGGCTCTGCGTATCAAGTACCTCAGTAAAAAAGGTTTGGTTACCGAACTCTTCAACGAGTTTCGCGAAGTTCCTAAAGAGGAGAAACGTGAGATTGGTCAAGCACTCAACGCATTGCGTCAGGCATACGAAGCGCGTATCAACGAGCTGCGCGAGGCAGTGGAGTCCAATGGCGCTAAAGCAGCAGCCGAGGAGCTCGATCTCACCCGCACACCCGACCCTATCGCTTTAGGCACGCGTCACCCACTTTCGCTTGTGCGTGAGCAGATTATCGACATCTTCGCTCGCGTGGGCTTTACCGTAGCGGAAGGTCCTGAGGTAGAGGACGATAACCACGTTTACTCGCTGCTTAACTTCGCACCAGAGCACCCTGCTCGCGACATGCAAGACACGTTCTTCATTGAGAAGGAGATTGGCGTGCAAAAGCCATCTGACATCTTGCTTCGCTCCCACACCTCCAGCGTACAGACACGCACCATGCTCAGCCAAGAGCCTCCAATCCGTGTGTTGTGTCCAGGTCGTGTGTACCGCAACGAGGCAATCTCGGCACGTGCACACTGTTTCTTCCATCAGGTAGAGGGATTGTATATTGATAAGAACGTCAGCTTTGCTGACTTGCGCGAGGTGTTGCTCTACTTCGCCAAAGAGATGTTTGGCCCTGAGACACAGATTCGTCTCCGCCCAAGTTACTTCCCATTTACCGAGCCTTCGGCTGAGATGGATATCTCTTGTGACCTCTGCGGTGGCAAGGGCTGTTCGTTCTGCAAAGGCACAGGCTGGGTAGAGATTCTCGGTTGCGGTATGGTGGACCCTAACGTATTGGAGTCTTGCGGCATTGATTCTAAGGTATATACAGGCTATGCCTTCGGTTTGGGTGTAGAGCGTATCACCAACCTCAAATACCGCGTGAAGGACCTTCGCCTCTTCTCTGAGAACGACGTCCGCTTCCTCCAGCAGTTTGAAGGATGCTAATCCGAGATATCATACAAGCCATTCATCCTCTGCAAGTTATTGGCAATACCGTCAACTTGCAGAACTTAGATATTCGCCACTTGCTGACGGATAGTCGCCAACTCGGTGCGGAGCCCGCGGCGACACTCTTCTTTGCACTCAAGACCGATAAGAACGACGGCGCGAAATACATCCCGCAACTGATTGAGCGCGGGGTAAGGGCACTTGTACTCGAGGAGAGTTCTCTAGCCCGACTAGGTCAACTAGCCCAACTAGATCAACTAGTATTCCTTGTCGTGGACTCCTCTCTCGCAGCTCTGCAGCGCTTAGCTGCCTACAAACGCTCGCTCTATCATGGACCAGTAATCGGTATCACGGGCTCTAACGGCAAGACGGTGGTCAAGGAGTGGCTTTATCAGTTGCTCAAAGACGACTACCGCATTACCCGTTCGCCTAAGTCCTACAACTCGCAGATTGGCGTGCCATTGTCGGTATGGCAACTCAGCGACGAGACCGAACTGGCTATCTTTGAGGCAGGTATATCTGAGATGGGCGAGATGGCTCGTCTGCAACCTATCATCCAACCCACGATAGGTGTCATCACCTATATCGGCACCGAGCACGGCGAGAACTTCCCTTCGCTCGAAGCTAAACGAGCCGAGAAAATGTTGCTATTTGCCGACTGCCCTACCCTCATCGAAGATCCTACACATCAAAATATACGCACGTGCGCGGCCGTTATGCGCGCGTTAGGCTACGACGAAGAAACCATCACCCAACGTATTCTGCACCAAACTCACGAGACGATTCTTGAAGTCAATCTCTCCGCTTTGGTGGATAATGTACGCTATTTTCGTTCGCTAATGCCAACCACTACCCGCCTCACTTGCATGGTGAAGGCATTTGCTTATGGAGCTGGTAGTGTGGAGGTTAGCAAAGCATTACAGCAATCCAACCTCGTTGATTACCTTGCAGTGGCCGTGGCAGATGAAGGTGTAGAACTTCGTAAAGCGGGTATTACCTTGCCTATTATCATCATGGACCCAGAGGTGGCTGCACTTGACCTCATCATTGAGAATAACCTCCAACCTAACATATACTCATTCCAAGTACTTGACGACATCATCCATGCCGCCGAAGCAAAAGGTTTAGAGTCGCTACCCGTACATATCAAGATTGATTCGGGCATGCATCGTTTGGGTTTTTACCAAGAGGATATGCCTAAGTTGATTGCCCGATTGCAGGGACAGAAGGCTGTACGCGTAGCAAGTATTTTCTCCCATCTCGCGGGTAGTGACGAAGCGCAATTTGATGCTTTCACTCACGAACAAGCCAACTACTTCAACACCTGTGCTACCCAACTGCAATCGGCACTCAAGTATCCGATAATCAAGCACATATGCAACACAGCAGGTATTGAACGTTTCCCTGAATATCATTTCGATATGTGCCGTTTGGGTATTGGTCTATATGGATTATCATTTGCCCATGCAACATTGCGCAATGTATGCACGTTGAAGACCACTATCCTCAGCATCAAGACCGTACCTGCCAACGCTACTATTGGCTACGGGCGCCATACTACCCTCTCCGAACCACGACAAATAGCTGTCATCCCTATCGGATATGCCGACGGTTTCGACCGCCGCTTCTCCAACTACGGAGGCGAGGTACTGGTGCGCGGTAAGCGTTGTCCTGTGGTAGGCAACGTATGCATGGACCAAGCCATGATAGATGTCACAGGCACCGATGCACAACCAGGAGATTATGCCATTGTGTTTGGAGACCAACTGTCACTACAGGAGTTGGCAGATAAACTACATACCATTCCATACGAAGTACTAACATCCATCTCGCGCCGTGTCCAACGCATTTACTTCCAATAACCAATAACCAAACAAGAATATGAATACTCAAGAACTACAAAAACTCATTGCCATCTGGTTCGAAGAAGACATTCGTGATGGCGACCATACATCGCTCAGTTGTATTCCCGAGACAGAGATGGGATGCCAACAACTGATTGTAAAAGAAGAAGGTATCATTGCTGGTATCGAAGTAGCAAAACAAATTATTGCCTACTTCGACCCAGAGTGCCGCATGGAGCAACTCATCGAAGATGGCACGCATGTCAAGCCAGGCGATATTGCCTTTCGTGTCTATGGCAGGGAACTCAGTCTCTTGCAGATTGAGCGCACTATGCTCAATGTCATGCAGCGCATGTCGGGCGTAGCTACCACGGCGCACCGCTATCAATCGCTCATCGAGGGTACAGGTTGTCACGTGCTGGACACCCGCAAGACTACCCCAGGTTTGCGTTACTTGGAGAAAGAGGCAGTGCTCATCGGCGGCGGCATGAACCACCGCATTGGTCTCTTTGATATGATTCTTCTTAAGGATAACCACGTGGACTTCTCTGGCGGTATCACCGCAGCGCTCACGCGTGCTAAGACCTATTGCGAGGAGAAGGGCAAAGACCTGCGCATCGAGATTGAGACCCGCAACGAGGACGAGATCCGCGAGGCATTGGCAACCAACATACCTGACCGTATCATGCTGGACAACTTCTCGCCTGATCGCACCAAAGGGGCTGTAGAAATCATCCGTGCATGGGAGAAGGAGCATGGTCGCCATATTGAGATTGAGTCCAGCGGTGGCATTACCATCGACACCATCCGCAGTTATGCCGAGACAGGCGTGGACTTTGTCAGCGTAGGTGCCCTCACCCACTCCATCAAGAGTCTCGACATGTCGTTTAAAGCGGTAAAATAAGAATCTGTAACGACCTTAAGGACCCTAAAGACCTTAAGGACTTTAACACTACCTAAATGAATATTCCTAATCGACTCACCGCGCTTCGCGCGCTGATGCAACAACATGGCGTGACCGCCTGCATCGTACCAGGCAATGACCCTCATGCCAGCGAATATATGGCTGCCCACTGGACCGAGATGTCTTGGATTACCGGATTCCTTGGCGAGACGGGCACCGCAGTCATCACTTTAGACCAAGCATTGCTGTGGACGGACAGTCGCTACTACCTGCAAGCCGAAGCCGAGCTACAGGGCACAACCGTCGAGCTGATGCGCGAGAGCGACATCGACTGCCCCACCATCCCCAAATGGCTATGCTCATGCCTTTCGCCTCTCGCCTCTAACCTCTCACCTAAAGTCGCTGTCAACCCCGAGATGTACAGCGTCAACGGCTACAGCGAACTGAAAGCCACCCTAGAGGAGGGAGGACTATCGCTGGTGTCAATCGACCTCATCTCGCCGCTGTGGACGGAGGGTCGTCCTGCTATACCCACCTCATTGCTCTACGAATACGAGGAGAAATATACGGGTGAGAGTGTTGCCAGCAAACTGGCACGCGTGCGCAAGGTGCTGCAAGAGCGCCATTGCCAAGCGCTGGTAGTGTCAGCACTGGACGAGATAGGTTGGCTACTCAATATCCGCGGCAAAGATGTGGACTACACCCCATGCCTTATCAGCTATGTGGTGGTAGAGATGGACCAGTGCACCATCTTCGTATCATCCAGCAAACTGGACAATGCCGCGCGCGCGTACCTTAATCGTATAGGCGTGTGCGCATGCGAGTACGAACAGGTGTTCGAGTACTTGCAGCAGCTGCAAGCTGAAAGCGTGATGTACGATGGTGGCAGAGTCAACGAAGCGCTCTTTGAGGCCATCAACCCAGCAGCTAAGACGCTGAATGTCTGCCCAAGCCCTGTGCTGAAGATGCAGAGTGTGAAGAACGCCACCGAACTGGCAGGCGAACGCATCGCCATGCGCAAAGATGCCGTGGCACTAACCCGATTCTTCCATTGGTTAGAGAACCACGCCTTTAGCCTTTCGCCTCTCGCCTCATCGCCTCAAACAGAGATCACCCTCGCTCAGAAACTCGGCGAGTTCCGCGCTATGGGCGAGAACTATACCGATGACAGCTTCTGTACCATTGCAGGTTGGAAGGGCAATGGAGCTATTGTGCACTACCATGCCACCCCAGAGGAGTGCGCCACTATCGAGGGCGAAGGAGTGCTATTGTTGGACTCGGGCGGTCAGTATCTGGACGGCACCACCGACATCACCCGCACCGTTTGGATAGGCAATCCTGCTCATATCCCTGCGGCGGTCAAGCGCGACTATACCCTTGTACTGAAGGGACATATAGCGTTGGCGTGTGCGCGTTTCCCCAAGGGAACACGTGGCAATCAGTTGGATGTCTTGGCGCGTCAGTTCCTCTGGGCAGAAGGCATGACGTATGGCCATGGAACAGGTCATGGTGTAGGTCATTTCATGGGCTGCCACGAGGGGCCCCAGAATATCCGTACGGACAATAATCCAAATCCATTGCAGGTAGGTAATATCTGTTCGGACGAACCAGGTATCTACCGCACCAACGAGTATGGCATCCGTATAGAGAACCTCATCGCCGTCCGCGAAGTTCCCACGCTAAGCCCTGCCACCACAGGCGAAACATTCTTTGAGTTTGAGACACTCACTCTGTGTCATTACGACACGCGTTTGATTGATCTTGCTCGCATGACTCCAGAAGAGATTGCGTGGATTAATGATTACCATGCATGGGTTTATGCAGAAATAGCACCACTATTATCTACAGAAGAAGCAGGTTATCTCAAAGAAAAATGCCAACCTATATCAATTGATAAATGACAGACTATCTTATAACAAAAAATCAGCCACCTTTTCGGAGTGGCTGATTTTTTTATAAACTTAAA
>JAXJWX010000067.1:0-10992 GCA_036307765.1 Paludibacteraceae bacterium
CCTGACTGAAAATAATCATCCAAAACTTGTTGCTTGAATGATGCAGAATAACGATTTAGAGTTCGCTTCATAAAACTTGAATCTTAATAATTGATACTTTTTGTTCATTTTATGAGTAAACCTATTTCAGTATAAGACAAGTGCTGTTTGTTAAGATTTAGATAGGATTTATCGGGTAAAATAAGGGTACTCGCAAGCGTTTTTATACAAATTTTAGTCATTTTTATTTGCTCGTTCCAGAAAAATGTTGTACCTTTGCAGCACTGAATCAAAATCTGAGAAGATATGAAGAAACAGATACATGATGAGAATCGTGGCTATCGAATCCTTCTCCCGTTTGTGAGTTGGATGTTTAGACATTCATATCGCCACATTAAATATGTGGGCGAGGAGAATATACCACAAGACGGGGCTGTAATCTTTGCCCCAAATCACACCAACGCGCTGCAAGATGCGCTGGCGGTGCTGTCGATTAATTCGGAGCGCAAAGTCTTTGTAGCTCGTGCGGACATCTTCCGCAAACCTCTGTTTGCTAAGATATTGAATTTTATGAAGATTATGCCTATCCGCCGCATGCGCGATGGTGCTAGCGAGGTACTCAAGAATGATGAGACCGTAGAACGCGCTATCGATACGCTGCACGAGGGCATACCTTTCTGCATCCTGCCTGAAGGCACGCACCGTACCAAGCACTCGCTGTTGCCACTGGGAAAAGGTATCTTCCGCATCACATTGCGCGCTAATGAGAAGTTCGGACACGAGAAGCCCATTTATATTGTGCCAGTCGGCTTGGAGTATAGCGACTGGTTCCACCTATGGGACACATTGGTCATCAACATCGGCAAACCAATCAATATGACTAAGTTCATTGCCGAGCACGCAGATCTGGAGCAACCAAAACTCATCCTTGCGATGCGCGAAGAACTGACAAACCGCATGCGCGAACAGATACTTTGGGTACCCGATGATGAGAATTATGAGAAGAACTGGGATGAACTCAGTCACAACCGACCTGCCAACAAAAACTGGTTCCCTAAACACCGAATGCCTAAGTGGCTATTGCTCTTGATGTTAATTTTGATGTCACCTCTAGCATTAGTTGCGGGCTTGATTACATTGCCACTATGGCTTGCGTGGCTTATCATTCGTTGGGCAATCAAAGATCCTGCATTCCACAACTCGGTGCAATTCGTTTGGCAGTTAATCATCATCCCTTTAACGGGATTTATCACCATGCCATTCTGGATGTTCTTGCAAGAGTATATGTACCTAGCAAGAAAACTCACCAAACCTGAGGAAACAAAATAATCATATATTTGGGCGGCTTAATTACATTAACAACTAACGACGTATGACGAAAGTTTACATTATTCTGGCATGTTATGTGCTGTTCCCTCTGGTGATTATAGAGGCATTCAAACGTTGGACAGTGGTCCAAAAAATTGGTACTGTAGTACTTGCGTACGCAGTAGGTATCATTGCTTCGCTTTGCGGAGTATTCCATTTTGCTGACCCCGCTATAGGTGCCACCTTCAGCAAACTGCAATCCACCATTATGAGCGTGGCAGTGCCATTGGCAATTCCGCTGATGCTCTTCAACTGCGACTTCAAACTATGGACCAAATCGCTACCTAAAACGGCTTGGGCATTGGTAACAGGTATTGTGGCAGTCATTATTGCTTCCATATCAGGTTATTTCATCTTCCGCAACAATGTGCCAGAGATTGCCAAAGTAACAGGTATGATGGCGGGTATCTACACGGGTGGAACGATGAACTTCAACGCCCTGGGCGCAGCACTGAATGTAGATCGCTCAGTAATGGCGATTGTGCTGGCATTCCAAATGGTCATCACAACACCTTATATATTCTTCCTATTGGGTGGCGGTTACAAGATTTTCCGTAAATTATTGCCATACAAAGATATAACACACAAAGGCCGTATGGATGAAGACCAAGTTGAGACCGCCGATGTAGAGAATTATCGCGGAATGTTTGAAAAGAAGAACTTCATTGGTATGATGAAAGGTCTGGGATTGAGTGTCATTTTCCTCGCTATTGGCGCAGGCTTGGCATTGCTCATCACAGGTACGCTCAATGAGCTCGTTGTCATCCTGACCATTACCACATTATCTATTATCGCATCGTTCTTCAAGCCTGTACGCGAGTTGCCAAAGACCTTTGAGCTGGGTATGTTCTTCATATTGATTTTCAGCGTGATAGTGGCATCGATGTTTGATATCAATAGTGTAAATGGCGGCTCACTCTATATCGGTGGCTTTGTATTCTGGATTATCGGTATCTCTGTAGGTTTGCATTTGTTGCTCTGCCGCATTGCTAAAGTCAGTGGCGACCTCTTCTGTGTTTGCCAAGTGGGTCTCTTATGCTCGCCTCCATTCGTGCCACCAATCGCAGGTGCCATGAAGAATAAGAAAGTCCTTATCTCGGGCATCGTAGTGGGTCTTGTAGGTTATGCCGTTGGTACCTACCTCGGTGCACTACTAGCATGGGTGCTTGGGTAGTTAATGGTTAACATTTAATTTTTTAGGGAATAACTAGAAATTAAAAAGAATTATGAAACGTTCTATTATATTAATATTCAGCGTATTATTTACGCTATCGCTCACAGCTGCAAAAAAGCAAAAAGTACAACAAGTGGACTCCCTCGGTCGTAAAATCAAAACAGGATGGAACTTTGGCGCTCTCCCTTCTGTTGCATTTGATGCTGATCTTGGATTTCAGGGCGGAGCACTAGCCAATATCTATTATTATGGCGATGGTTCACAATATCCCGAATACATTCACTCGTTGTATGCAGAAGCAGCATATACAACCAAGAGATATGGCATTTTCCGTGTTAATTACGACAGCAAATATTTGATCCCAAAACACCGATTGACTTTAGATGCAACCTACCAACCTGATGCCATGTGTGATTTCTATGGTTTCAATGGCTATCAATCTTTATACAATCCAGATATGCACAATTGGAGCAGTGATTCTAGCAAAATCAATCAGGATTACCAGTCACGCGCGTTCTACAAGTACAAACGCGACCTCTTCCGCTTTGCCGCAGATATAGAGGGTACAATCTGGAAAAATATTAAATGGAACGTTGGTGTAGGTGTACTCGGCTATATGATTGACGAATGTAACATCAACATGCTCAATGGTAAGAATGAGTTTGATCCAAACATTCCGCACACGGAACAAAAAGCGATGGATGAGAACATAGAAGGACTATACGAAAAATACGTCAATTGGGGACTTATCGACCAAGTCGAAGCCAAAGGCGGTTGGCATCCCTATTTGCGTGCTGGTTTGACTTACGACAGCCGCGACCAACGAACCTGTCCAACCAAAGGTATCTATGCCGATGCATTCTTTACCTATACAGCAGCATTTGGCGAGCAGGCGACTAAGGGATACAACCACTTGCAATTCAACTTCAACTTTCGCCACTACGTGCCTATCTATCGCGACCGCGTGACTTTTGCATATCGCATTGGTACACAAAACAATATCGCGGGTAAGTCGCCATTCTATATGAATACTTACCTCAACACCTTGTTTATCCAGCGCGTGATGTATGAGGGATTGGGTGGTGCCAACTCATTGCGTGGTATTATGCGTAATCGTATCTTGGCAAATGGCTTTGCATACGCCAATGTGGAGTTGCGTGCTAAAGTGGCTCGATTCGACATCGGTCGCCAACATTTCTATATCGGTTTGGCACCATTCTTTGACTTGGGAATTATCACTCAACCCTATGAGTTAAACACAGAGGCTATCAAAGCAAAGCATGCTGAAGATATGAAAGATAATCCAAAATACACACTACCTCTTGACAAGTATTTTAAGTTGGATGAAAACGGAAATATTGACCAATCAGAAGTCTATATGCCTCACATGGCAGCAGGTCTTGGCATTAAAGTTGCTATGAATGAGAATTTCGTTCTTTCGGTGGACTGGGCAATGGCACTTAACAAGCAAGACAATGCTAAATGGGCTAACTTCTACATCAAAATGGGTTACCTATTCTAACAAGTCAATCATCAAATAAAATATGCGTATATATCTATTAGCCATAGTATTTTGTATCTCCGCGTTTTGCAGTGCTGCTAAAAACGATTCTACAGCAGTTTTTCAGGGATATAGCGGCGGAATGATGGTGCATGCGGGATATCTCTTCGGCAAAAATCCTTTGGCAATACTACCATCTGGTGAAAACATCAGTCCACAAGGTATGACTATCGGTATAGGCGGTTCGCTACGCGTGAACCTATGGAAACACCTACGCGTGGGCTGCGAAGGATTCGTTTCAACTATGAATTGTGGAGTAACAGATATGAAAGATGTTTTGCAATCAGGTAGTTATATACGTTCGGGTTGGGGAGGATTGATCGCCGATGCATGCTGGCGATTGGAAAAAGTATGGCCATATATTGGCGCCTCCGTTGGCGGTGGCGCCATACACACACTCTCTGTAGTGGAAGGAACAGAAAACGATTGGCAACCCGAAGAATGGGCAATGCTTACCAAACAAGGGTTTGGCTATGTTGACCCATACATTGGTATAGACTGGTGTTTGACAAAGCGCATTCACATGACTTTTCGTTTGGACTGGATGTTAGCGTTTGCAAATAATCAACTACTATTACCTACGGGTCCGCGATTCTTCTTTGGCTTTATGTTCTGTCACTAATGAATTTCTCAGGTATCATATTAGGATTAGTTGCCTTTTTGTGTATAGGTTTGTTTCACCCCTTGGTGATAAAGGGTGAATACTATTTTGGCACCAAATGCTGGTGGGCATTTGCGTTGGTGGGCGTGCTGATGCTGGTAGGCTCGCTGCTGATAGAGAACATCTATTTCTCCGTCATATTGGGCGTTATCTCGTTCTCCTGTTTCTGGTCAATCCTTGAACTATTCGAGCAAAAGAAACGCGTTGAACGCGGGTGGTTCCCAAAAAATCCTAAACGCAAAAATTAACCATCTCATATTACACAAAAAAAGCGCAGACATATCTGCGCTTTTTTATTTCTATCTTCGGCTTATCCTCGGCTAAACCGTCCAAAAGTTAAATACTGAGAATCTGCATCGCAGACCACTTCTCGGAATTGATATCTTTCTTCTGTTTGATCGCTTTGCTCAGTGGTACATACACAATCTCGTCATCCTGCAAACCGACCATGATATTGCGTTGGTCTTCGATGAGTGCTTGCACCGCAGCAATACCCATACGGGATGCCAAGATTCGATCGCTGGCAGAAGGCGAGCCACCGCGTTGCAAGTGACCAAGGATAGTCACACGCGAACTAAACTCAGGGTGCGCCTCTTCCATCATCTTGGCCACCGCCTGTGCCCCACCCTCAATAGCATGCTCTTGCACAAGCACGATACTGGAGTTTTTGCTCTTGCGTTTGCCTTGACCAATGGCCTCCTCAATCTGCTCAATAATCGTAGCGCGCTCTGGGATAATAGCGGCTTCCGCACCCGCAGCAATCGCAGCATTCAGTGTCAAGAAACCTGCATCACGACCCATCACTTCTACCAAGAACACACGCTCGTGGCTGGTAGCTGTATCGCGAAGAATATCTACGCAATTCATAATCGTATTGAGCGCTGTATCGTAGCCAATCGTGGCATCTGTACCCCAGAGGTCATTGTCAATCGTGCCTGGGATACCCACCACAGGAATATTAAACTCCTGCGCGAAGAGTCGTCCACCCGTAAACGAGCCATCGCCACCAATCACGATCAGCGCATCTATCTCTTCACGCTTAATAGTTTCGTATGCTTGCTGGCGACCTTCTTTGGTGGTAAATTCGGCACAACGCGCAGACTTGATGATAGTGCCACCGCGTTGGATAATACCACTCACATCTTGCGTGGTAAAGGGTTTCACTTCGCCATCAATGAGCCCTTTGTAGCCACGATAAATGGCTTTCACCTTGATGTCATTGGATATAGCTGCACGCGTCACCGCACGCAAAGCAGCATTCATGCCTGGTGCATCGCCTCCTGAGGTGAGGACACCAATTGTTTTAGGTTTATATTCCATATATTCTTGCCTTTAAACTATACACTTTCAACTATATACTTCCTGACCTCTTCCATAAGCCACTTAGGTGTGGAGGTGGCTCCGCAGACACCCACTTTCTCCGCAGCATGACACTGCTGTAGTATCTCTGGCGTGATGTCTGCTGTGCTACTTACAAAAACCGTGCAAGGATTCACCTCAAGGCAATTTTGAAATAGCACTTTGGCGTTTGATGACTTTTTTCCACCCACAAAAATCACCACATTGTTGCTCTTGGCAAAGTCCTGCAAGCGTTTTACACGATTAGCCACATTGCGGCAAATCGTATCGTGGTACTCAAAGACAATATCCTCTCCTCTCGCCTCATTGCCTAATCGCCTCATTACCTTAATCTTATCTACAATCTGCTGAAACTCTTCCACGCTCTTTGTCGTCTGCGAAAAGAGGTAGATTGAGCGTGTGAAATCCAGTTTATCAAGGTCATGGATGCCTTCAATCACGATAGCCGTATTATTGGTTTGCCCCTCCAGACCAATCACTTCTGCGTGTCCTTTCTTGCCAAAAATAACAATCTGTGCTCCCGTACTTTTTCCGTGCAAAGCTTGGTATGTCTCTCGAATACGCTTTTGCAATTTCAAAACGACAGGGCAAGAGGCATCTATAATCTCTATGCCATTTTGTTGGGCAATACGATAGGTGCTGGGAGGTTCTCCATGCGCGCGCAGGAGCACGCGTACATTATGTAAGGTGCGCAGGTCGTCATAATCAATTGTCTCCAATCCCAGTTTGTCCAAGCGATCCACTTCCTGTCCGTTGTGCACAATATCGCCCAAGCAGAAAAGTTGTCCCTTCTGCAATTCGCGTTCGGCAGTCTCAATAGCAGTAGTCACTCCGAAGCAAAAACCCGAATTTTCATCAATCGTTACCTTCATCTCTCAACTCTAAACAGTAGCGCAGCGTTCACTAAACAAATGAATGATATGATTCAGCTGCTCCTCGCGTGTCATATGGCTATTGTCCACCACAACCGCATCTTCTGCTTGGCGCAACGGACTCTCTGCACGGTGAGTATCGCGATAATCGCGCTCGTTGGTAGCACGAAGAACTTCCTCATAATCAGGGTTATCACCTTTAGCTTGCAATTCCAAGAAGCGGCGCTTAGCACGCACCTCTGGCGAAGCGGTAAGGAAGAGTTTTAGTTCGGCTTGTGGGAAAACCACCGTACCAATATCACGACCGTCCATCACGATTCCCTTCTCAATGCCCATGGCTTGCTGTTGCGCAACCAGGAAGGCACGCACCTCTTTAATCGTGGAGATCTGCGAAGCCAACTCGCCGACTTCCAATGTGCGTATCTGCGATTCCACATCCTCTCCGTTCAGCGTAACATGCTGTCCTTCTGGCGTTTGAACAAAACCAATATGTATATTGCCCAATTGCGCCAGCAACGCTCCGTTATCCGATTCACTATATCCGATACCCGCCTGTCGCGCATACAACGCCACTGCGCGGTACATTGCACCTGTATCTACATAGGTATAACCAGCGTACTTGGCCAACGCTTTAGCCACAGTCGATTTGCCACAAGAAGAGTATCCATCAATGGCAACAATGATCCTATTAACCATTTGAGAATTTACCATTTACAATATTATTTCAAGAAACTATTAATGTCTGTCGATAGCGACACTTGATAGGTGAAGTTGCTTTTGGCGTATTGGCTAAGAGCAAAACCCAAACGGAACTTGTATATCTTCACACCTGCACCCAATGCAAAACCAGCCAAACTGCGTACATCGGTCAAGTTCATCTCTGCCTGACGACGGTGGTTATAGCTGAGAGTAAGGTAAAACTTCTCGCTCTTTGGCACAATGTCCACTGCCCAAATCGTATGGCGGAAAAGCATATCATACCACTTCACATCTGATTCCATTGGTGCTATATCCCAACGCTGTAAGTTATGCATTGTCAGCGACAAACGAATAGGAGCATGCTTGAGGCGATAACTCAAACCCAACTCCAGATTGAGAGGCAACATCTCGGTATGCTGTCCAAAATCATCCTCGTAAAAAGTCTTCAGTTGCCAACCGATATTGCGCAAGGTGAGTCCCATTTGAAAAGCAGTATCAGCAGTTTGGAAGTGTCCGCCCACATCTGCGCCCATGGCGAAACTGGTATAAGACTCATATACGCTCACGATCGGTTTGAGCGCAACTCCGACGCGGAACATCGAACCTAATTGTCTGGCGTACATCAAGTTAATGCAAATATCCTTGGCCGTGAACATTCCGCCCATCAAGTTGCCGTTCTCATCGGCATATGCCATGTTTCCGTAGTCCAGATAATGCACACCCGCAGCAAAATAATTGTCCTTGTAGTTATGTCCGTACAAGACACTACCAAACATGGTTCCTGCAAGGTAATAGGCATAATTGAGTTGCAACACCTTGTCGGTACGGTCAGTCAATAGCGCAGGGTTGCCGAATGCCATACTAATATCATCATCGGCTATTGACACATTGTCGCCACCAAGGGCATTGATTCGCGAGGACACAGGCAAATCAAGAAAGTGAAACACGCTGCTACCAGCCCCTTCAATTTGCGCTTGAAGCGGAAGAGCCACACCGAGCCAAAGTAGCAAGAGGTATATGATTTTTTGTTTTTTCATTTCCGTGCAAAATTATCCAAATTATTTCAATCTACAAAAGTACTACATTTTTTCTAAATCTCCAAGTTTTATAGCAAATAGGAAGTGCTTTTTTACATATTTTATATTGTAGAGCATATTTTTGGCATTTTTTTTGGTAAAACGAAATTTATTTCGTACCTTTGCATGTTGATTGTGTAAACTAGGCAAAAAATACAATAATCATAATTAAAAACAACAAAAATCAAAAAACTTATGTGGTTAAAAGATTCATCTATTGGCCGTAAATTGGTGATGAGTATCACTGGTTTGGCTTTGGTTTTCTTCTTGCTTTTCCACGGCGCGATGAACCTCGCGTTGGTGTTCTCGGAGGAGGCCTACAACGTAATCTGCTCTATTCTTGGAGCTAACTGGTATGCATTGATCGCAACTGCTGGCCTTGCTTTCTTGGTAGTGTTGCACTTTGCTTACGCACTTTACCTCACCATCCAAAACCGTATGGCTCGTGGTAAAGATCGCTATGCTGTTACCGCTAAACGCGAAGGCGTTGAGTGGGAGTCAGAGAACATGTTGGTGCTCGGTTTCGTCGTAATCGGCTTCCTCGTTCTCCACATGGCTAACTTCTGGTTTAAGATGCAGTTCACCGAGATCATGCACATCTTGGGTGCGCACGATTTTTCTGTATCTGAGTTCGCTCCAACCGATGGCGCTGGCCTCGTTAAGGCACTCTTCACCACTCCTATCTGGGGTCAAGTGTACTGCGTTCTCTACCTCGCATGGCTCGTTGCATTGTGGTTCCACCTCCGTCACGGCGTATGGTCTGCACTCCATACCATGGGCTTCAACAACCTCGTATGGATGAAGCGTGTTAAATGCATTGGTGCTATCGTGGCTACCCTCGTGGTAGGTCTCTTCGCTGTAGTAGTCCTCTACTACCTCGGCGTAGGTATCGGCATGCTCTGCGCATAATGTTAAATTGCAAATAAATACACAACAATATGACTAAAGTTAAAGAAACTGCGCAGGTTATTACGCCTGAAATGGCGAAGATCCCTGCTGGTCCACTCGAGAAGAAATGGACCAATTACAAAGACCATCAGAAGTTGGTCAACCCTGCCAACAAGCGTCGTCTTGACGTGATCGTAGTTGGTACTGGTTTGGCTGGTGCATCTGCTGCGGCTTCACTCGCAGAGATGGGCTTCAACGTCCTCAACTTCTGTATCCAAGACTCTCCACGTCGTGCACACTCTATCGCTGCACAAGGTGGTATCAACGCGGCTAAGAACTACCAAAACGATGGCGACTCTGTTTATCGCCTCTTCTACGACACAATCAAGGGTGGTGACTACCGTGCTCGTGAGGCAAACGTATATCGTCTTGCAGAGGTGAGCAACAGCATCATCGACCAATGTGTGGCTCAAGGTGTTCCTTTCGCTCGCGAATACGGCGGCTTGCTCGATAACCGTTCTTTCGGTGGTGCGCAAGTATCTCGTACTTTCTATGCTAAGGGTCAAACAGGTCAACAACTTCTTCTCGGTGCTTACTCTGCACTCAGCCGCCAAATCGGTAAGGGCAAAGTGAAGATGTACAACCGTCACGAGATGTTGGATGTAGTTATGATCAAGGACGAGAACGGCGAGAACCGCGCTCGTGGTATCATCGCTCGTAACCTCGTTACTGGCCGCATCGAGCGTTACTTCGGTCACGCTGTGGTTGTAGCTACTGGTGGTTATGGTAATGCATTCTTCCTTTCTACCAACGCGATGGCATCTAACGGTTCTGCTGCTATGCAAATGTACCGCCACGGTGCTTACTTCGCTAACCCTTGCTACGCACAAATCCACCCAACCTGTATTCCTAAGCACGGTGACTTCCAATCAAAACTCACTTTGATGTCTGAGTCACTCCGTAACGATGGTCGTATCTGGGTTCCTAAGAAACTCGAAGACGCTCAACGCCTCCAACGCGGTGAGATCAAGGGTAAAGATATCCCAGAAGAGGATCGCGATTACTACTTGGAGCGCCGTTACCCAGCGTTCGGTAACCTCGTTCCACGTGACGTAGCTTCTCGCGCTGCTAAAGAGCGTTGCGACAAGGGCTATGGTGTTAACAATACCGGTTTGGCTGTGTTCCTCGATTTCTCTGACGCTATCCAACGCCTTGGCAAGGATGTAGTAGAGGCTAAGTATGGTAACCTCTTCCAAATGTACGAGAAGATCGTGGACGAGAACCCATACGAGGAGCCAATGATGATCTTCCCTGCTATCCACTATACTATGGGTGGTATTTGGGTTGACTATGAG
>JAXJWX010000068.1:0-30912 GCA_036307765.1 Paludibacteraceae bacterium
GTTGAAGTCCTTACCTGCATTGATAGGATATTGGAAGAGGGTACATTTGTTACCAAAGACCTCTTTGAGTTCGTTGAAGGTACGCTCGAAGTCAGCGTTCTCGTGGTCGCACTTGTTGATAACGAAAGCGATAGGTTTCTTAGCTTTCTCAGCGCGGCGGAAGTTGTTTTGTGTGCCCACCTCTACGCCACCGTTAGCGGTGAGGGTGATGATAGCGGTGTCAGACACGTGGAGCGCGGTGATAGCACCACCACAAAAGTCGTCTGAACCTGGGCAGTCGATGATATTGAGTTTTTTGTTGTTGAACTCGATGTTACAAACTGAAGAAAAGACTGAATAGCCGTATTCTTTTTCTACTGGAAAATAGTCGCAGACGGTAGATTGTGTTTCCACTGTGCCACGACGTTTGATGACCCCGCACTCAAAGAGCATGGATTCCATGAGGGTAGTCTTACCCGAGCCACTGCCACCCATGAGGGCAATGTTCTTAATCTCGTTAGCTTGATAAACTTTAGCCATAACGTGTTTAGTTTTAGATGTTAAGTATATGTTTTTTTCGGTATTTCTGATATCTTTATCGCCCACCGCAATGGAGTTCTATATTGGCGTATAACAGATATTGCTTGCAAAGGTACGGAAAAAAAATTATATATGCAAGAGATTAGGTGAAAAAGTGTAATTTTTTGTTTGGGTATCTTATAGTGAGAGTTGCTGAATCACCTAAGAATAACCTATAAATCACCTAAGAATCACCTAAGATTACTCGCTGAAATACCTAACAATACATAGGGATAAAAAATGAACAATAGAGGGGTTACAGAGGCAGGCGGCGGAGAGCATCCTCCTCTTTGGCGGTCATTTGGGCTTTGGTTTCAGGGGTTTTGTCCGCCTGGCCTGTGAGATGCAACAAGCCGTGGATAATGATACGGTGCAGTTCGTGAAGAAATGGAGCGCCCACCTGTTCGGCGTTGGTGGCGACCGTATCAAGAGAAATATAAATATCGCCATTCACACGCGTGCGCGTGGTATAATCAAAGGTGATGACATCCGTATAATAGTCGTGCTGAAGGAACTCGCGGTTCACTGCCAAAATCTTCTCGTCGTCGCAAAAGATATAATTAAGGTCGCCCACAGAGAATCCGTATTGGGCTGCCACCGCACGAATCCAACGCTCTACTACGGAGTAGTCAAGCGAAGGCATTTCTATATTTTCAGATGAAAAATGAATCATATTTGGTTGGTAGTTGAAAGTGTATAGTTGAAAGGCGCAGATTTATCCAAAGAAGATATTTGCGATAATAAAGGCTGCAATGGTGCCAATGAGGTCACAGAAGAGACAACAGCCAACTGTATGGCGGGTGTCCTTGATGCCCACGCTGCCAAAATACACGGCGATAATATAGAAAGTTGTATCTGTAGTACCCTGCAAGACGCAACACAAGCGACCTACCAACGAGTCGGCTCCGTGCGTAGCCATCGCCTCAATCATCATACCACGGGCACCACTACCCGAAAGCGGTTTCATCAATGCCGTGGGCACAGCACCTGCCATGTCGGGATTGAAGCCCATCCATGCAAACAGATTAGCAATGCCCTGCTCCAGCAAGTCCATTGCACCACTGGCGCGGAACATGCCTACAGCCACAAGAATAGCAATCAGATAAGGAATGATACCAATAGCCGTTTGGAATCCGCCTTTGGCTCCGTCGATAAACGCCTCATATACATTGACTTTGCGGACAGTAGCTTGGATAATAAACCAACAAATAACACCGAGCAACATAACGGCAGCCACGAGTGCGGAAACGGTGTTGAGCGTGGCTTCGGGCAGATGGCGTGCGGCGAACAGCATGCCGACCATTAGGGCGGTGAGGGTGAGGATAGTGCCGATGATGACCTTGTCCCAAATCTTAATCTTCTGTACTAAGCAGACAGCTAACATGCCCGCAAGGGTGGAGAAGTAAGTAGCCATCATGAGCGGCAGGAAGACATCGGCAGGGTTGGCTGCACCCATCTGTGCGCGGTATGCCATGATGGTGGTAGGAATGATGGTCAGTCCGCTGGCTCCAAGCACGATGAACATAATCATGGCGTTGCTGGCTTTAGTCTTGTCGGTATTGATCTCCTGCAACTGGTTCATAGCCTTGAGCCCGATAGGTGTGGCAGCATTGTCCAAGCCCAGCATGTTGGAGGCGATATTCATGAACATCGTGCCAAAGACAGGGTGTTTGGACGGAATCTCAGGAAAAATGCGGCGGAAGAAAGGTGCTACGCCGCGCGATAGCGTGTTCACCACGCCGCCTTGTTGACCGATATTGAGAATGCCCATCCACAGCGATAGCACACCCGCCAAACCAATGGAAATCTTGAAACCACTCTCCGCAGAAGTGAAAGTAGAATTGAGTATCTCGGAGAAAATTTCGCTTTGTCCAAACGCAAAAAACTGCACGCAACCCATGACGACTGCGAGCAAAATAAGTCCTATCCAAATATAGTTGAGCAACATATTGGGTGCAAAGGTACGATTTTTTTTTGATATATGCAAAAAAAGTTGTATCTTTGCAGCGGATTTTCGCGTTCGGCGATTATAATGATGAAACTTGCTACTGCCATATATAGAGTATTGTCGTGGTTCAGGCACCAACTGACCGCCCGAAATACGGGTGGACATGGCATACATTCGCCCTATTTGTTTGAGTGGGTGAGGATGGTGCTGCATGATGAGAATGTGTATTATGCGTGGAATAAGATCGAGGAGATACGCATGAGGATGTTGCTAGATGAGCGCGAAGTGGAGTTCGTGGATTATGGGAGCGGCAAGAGGCGACTAAGCAATGAGGCAAAAGACAATAGGGTAGTGAGGGATATTGCAAAGGGGAGCTTGGCGAAGAAGAAATATGCACAGATGTTGGCACGGCTAGTGAATTGGTTGGGCACTTCGCAAGGCTTGAATATACTGGAACTGGGCACAAGTCTAGGGGTGACAACGGCATATATGGCAGCCATGGATAGTCGGAACAAAGTGGTAACGTTTGAAGGCTGTCCTGCTGTGGCGGAAATAGCCAAAGAAAATTGGAAGATGCTGGACCTGAATAACATAGAGTGTGTGGTGGGGGAGATTACAGCTGACACGTTACAGTCTACGGTTGATAGTTTGAGGAGGATAGATGTGGCGTTTATAGATGCTAATCATACGTACGCGGGTACGCGCGTATATTTTAATGTGTTGGCGGAGCACGTGCATGCGAAAAGTGTGGTGATCGTGGATGATATTCACTACAATGAGGAGATGGAAAAAGCGTGGCGAGAGATCTGCGAAGACGAACGTGTAACCAGTACAATGGACTTGTATCAGATAGGATTGGTGTTTTTTGACAAAAATTATTGGCGAAGAAATTATAAAATACGGTTATGAAAATTTATACTAAAACAGGCGATAAAGGCAGAACCTCGCTTGCTACAGGTGCTCGCGTTCGCAAATCTGACAGGCGTCTAGAAGCCTACGGAACAGCAGATGAGTTGAACAGTTTTCTTGGATTGCTGCGCGCAAAAGTGGTACAAGATAAGGGCGATTGGTGTGCGGCAATAGATGCGCAGTTGGGGTGGATTCAAAATCGATTGTTTGATGTAGGAGCTGTGTTGTCAGGGGCGGATATGCCGTTTGCGGAAGAAGCTGTTAATCAATTGGAAAAGTGGATAGATAACATGCAGGATGAGCTGTCCGAATTACGTGAGTTTATTTTGCCAGGCGGAAGCGAAGCGGTGGCTCTCAGCCATGTATGTCGCACGGTGGCGCGACGCTTAGAACGCCATATCGTAGCTTGGTGCGATGAGGAGAATTTATCGTTGCCCGAACAGGTGGTTTGTTTCGTAAATAGATTGAGTGATTATAGCTTTGTTTTGGCTCGTTGGATAGGAAAAATGCAAAAAATACCACCTTTTGTTTGGAAAAAGTAGTAAATTTTACGAAAAATTTGCATGTGTGAGAAATTTTTACTACTTTTGCACGCTTAATTTGTAATGAGCGCTGATAGCGCAAGATGAAACTATGTATTGGACTCTAGAATTAGCTTCGAAAATTGAGGATGCTCCATGGCCAGCAACCAAGGATGAGTTGTTGGATTATGCGAATCGTATAGGTGCTCCGCTGGAGGTAATAGAAAATCTTCAGGAAATAGAGGATGATGAGGAAATATTCGAATCGATAGAAGATATATGGCCTGATTATCCTACAAAAGATGACTTCTTTTTTGACGAAGAAGAATATTGATTGTGCAGGGACGTATAAAGTTGATACTATTGTGAAAAGATGTGTTGTACTACTGTGTGCTGTCTTGTGTGGCGTGTTGGTTGCACAGGCGCAGTTCGACCCGCAGATAGGACAATATATGTTCATGCGTTCCACCTATAATCCTGCTGCGATAGGAGAGGGGGATTTGATGAGGGTGTATGGTAGCCATCGTATGCAGTTTACTGGCATATCCGATGCGCCAATGACAACTTATTTCTCGTTCTCTTCGCCGTTTGTGATAGGGAAAACCAAACATGCTGCGAGTGTCCGATTCATGAATGATAAGTTCGGCTTGTTCTCAAACCAAAGTTTCTTTGCAGGTTATGCTTATCGCTTGAAACTAGGAAAAGGATATTTGAATATTGGTGCAGATTTGGGGTTTATGAATCTGACATTTGCGGTAGATAGCATCAATATTGGCAATATCGCAGGTGTAGAAGATAATGCCTATCATACAGAAACAGATAACGCTATCCCAGAGGCTAGCGGGCAGAATGGGGTCTCAGGTATGGGCTTTGATATGAGTTTCGGTGTCTATTATTCCGCACCAACATGGTGGGCTGGAGTTAGTTATGGACACTTGACTCAACCTAAATTGCAATGGAGTGAGAAGACCGAGATTAGCGTTCGAGGCACTTTTTATGCTGCGGGAGGATATAACTGGCGCTTGCGTAACAAAAAATGGATGTTGATGCCTAGCGCTATGGTACAAACCGATTTTTTGAGTTGGGACGTAAACCTGACAATGTTGGCTCAGCTCAATGATCGCTACCGTTTTGGATTAGGCTATCGGATTGCAGGTAGTGTGAATATCCTATTGGGTATGGATATTATCAACGGATTGCAAATAGGATATACCTATGAATTGCCTGCGAACGGTTTGATACGTGAGAGTTATGGCTCGCATGAATTGTATCTGGCGTATGGTTTTAATATATTGAAACCTAAACGAACCAACAGGTACAAGAGTGTGCGGTATTTATAGAATGAAAATAAACAAAAGATAAAAATATGAAAGTAACAAAAGTATTATCAATTGTAGTATTGTTGTTAGGTATGGTAGCTTGCGGCAAACCAGCAGGCGAGTTGGTGGGCGCCACTTCGGGTGCTGGATTTGTAGAGGCAAATCCCTACGGAATGGCTCTCATTCGTAAGGGTTCTTTCTTGATGGGTGCAAATTCACAATCTGCAGTCTTTGGACAGTCAGACAATAATGTGATGGTGACGGTTAATTCATTTTGGATGGACGAGACGGAGATTACTAATAGCGAGTATCATCAATTTGTGAATTGGGTACGTGATTCGATCGCTTATTCCTTGCTTATCGAAGAAGAAGGTAGCGATAGCGAGTATGCTTTGCCATCTAAATACGAAACAGATGATGAAAAGGTACAAATCAACTGGAGAAAACGTATCCCATGGGAGAATCGTTTTATCCCAGATGAACCGATGGCTGAAATACTGTCGCCAATGTTTTATGATGAAGGTCGTGGTGATTTGAAAACAACAGCACTGCGTTATCATTATACTTGGGTGAACATAGACCAAGCAGTAAAGGTGGCTAATAAATTTGACGTGGCTCGTGGTCGCTATCCTCAAGGTGCTACCATTCGTGTGGATTCGTTTTGGGTAGAAAACGATGAGATTCACTACGAGACTATAGAGCGCCCATTGCGTCAGCCAAATGATATAAATACAAATGGTATTATTTGTGTTTATCCTGATACAATGGTATGGGCACGCGATTTTGAGTATGCATACAATGATCCTTTGTTGCATACCTACTTTAGTGCACCTGGATATGCTGAATATCCAGTTGTGGGTGTGACATGGGAGCAAGCGCATGCCTTCTGCCATTGGCGTACCAAATTATTGCAATCACAACAGCAAGTGCTTATCAGTGCTTATCGCTTACCAACAGAGGCTGAGTGGGAGTACGCAGCTCGTGGTGGTCGCCGCATGGCTATGTACCCTTGGGGTGATCGATATGCTCGCGATGCGGAAGGTTGCTACTTGGCAAACTTCAAGCCATACAGAGGCTCATATCACAATGACACAGGTGTGTCCACTTTGCCCGTAGGACAATTTGAGCCTAATGACTTCGGTTTGTTTGATATGGCGGGTAACGTGGCTGAGTGGACAGCATCCGCATATTCAAGTTCTTCGAACTCCAGTGTACACGACTTAAATCCTGAGTTCCCATACATGGCACGCAAAGAAGATCCTAACGTGTTGAAACGTAAAGTGATTAAAGGAGGTAGCTGGAAAGATATTAGTTACTACCTACAATGTGGCGTACGCACCTATGAATATCAATACGAGAGTCGTTCTTACATAGGTTTCCGTTGTGTTCGTTCCTACGTTGGAAATTAAAATTTTAACAGAATAATAGTAAAAAATAAGAATATGGCAAAAGAAATGACAGCTGGTAACAGCACTGAGAAAAAAGGTTTTGGCGCACGTTTTATGGATTGGTACGGTTCATACCAAGGTAAACGTGTTGTAGGTATGGTTTACTCCATAGGAGCATCTGTTGTTATTATTGGTGCATTGTTCAAGATTATGCACTTCCCTGGTGCTGGTGCCGTTTTGATGGTAGGTATGATTACTGAGGCATTGCTATTTATGATTGGTTGTTTGGACAAACCACACCCAGAGTTTCACTGGCACGAGGTGTTCCCACAATTGTTGGGTCATGGTACCGAGCCTGAATTGCTGAAGGAGATGCAATCACGTCCAAAGCCAACTTTGATGGGCGGTGGTACAGATACTGCTGGAAATACAACGAGTGTGCCTGCCTTGTCGGAGAAAGAAATGGGAGCACTGAAAGAGGGAATTGCTGGCTTAGCGAAGACTGCTGTGCAACTGGGTGAGTTGGGTAAGGTGGCAACAGCTACTACGCAATTGTCTGAGAAATTGGATGCTGCAGGTTTGGCTGCAGAACAATTTGTAGTTGCTGGCAAGACCATCAGTGAGAAGAGCGAAGCATTAGGCGCGACCTATACACAAGTGGCTGAAGACATGCAGAAAGTGGCTACTGGCACCAAGGAGTATGAGACTAAGGTGGCAGCTGTGGCTAAACAGTTGAATAGCTTGAATGCAGTGTATGAGTTACAAGTGAATGCCGTACAAGCGCAAGTGGATGCATACAAGGCACAAGCAGAAAAAGTAAGCAGTGCGACTCTGCAAATAGAAGGTCTTACCTCCACTGTGAAAAAAATGACCGATGTATCAGCAGAGGCATTGAAAGCACAAGAGGCATACGAGGCTGCTGCTAAGAAATTGGCTACTCAAGTGGCTGATTTGAATAAGGTTTATGGCAATATGCTTAACGCATTGTCTTGATAAATAGTAGATTGTATTCACGAATAACGCAAATTACTTATTGACAAAGTATGAGTGGAGCAACTAACTGTCCGGAAACTCCGAGACAAAAGATGATAGGTATGATGTACTTGGTGTTGACCGCCATGTTGGCGCTCAACGTCAGTGCAGCTATCTTGAATGGATATACGCAGGTGGACGATAGTCTGCATGCGACTATTGAGACAATGCAAGATAGTAATGCCGAGACATATGCTACCTTTAAAGCCGCTTTGGACAAGAATCCAGAGAAGACAAAGGAGTGGTATGACAAGGCTATGGAGGTGAAGCGCGTATCAGATGAGTTCTTTGAATATGTGCAAAACTTCAAAGACGAGATGGTGTTGTTGGCAGACGGAAAGAAAGCTAAAAAAGATGCTAAGGTGAGCGAGATCGGTAAGAAAGATGATACCAATATCCCTGCTCAATATGCCCTCAACGAAGGTAATGCAACTGTCCTAAAAGAAAAAATCAATCGTTTTCGCACCTTTTTAATTAAGTACACAGAGACTGTACCAGGCGCCTCTATGTTTCATGACGAGATGAATCGCACTTTCATTACCGAGGATGGAACAAACGCAGAAGGCGATCCTGTAACATGGGAGAATATGATTTTCCACGAAATGCCCATGTGTGCCTCTATCACTATCTTGACCAAATTGCAAAACGATATCCGTCATTGCGAAGGCGTAGCAACACGACTGTTGCTGGGTGCAACGGATGCGGGTGACTTGCGTGTGAATAAGTTCAACGCATATGTGATTCCTTCTGCTAACTATGTGGTGAAGGGAACTAAGTACACTGCACAAGTGATTTTGGCAGCAATTGACTCAACCCAAACTCCAGAGTACTATGTGAATGGTCAAAAATTGAATAGCAATGGAATATACGAGGTTATTGCCAATACAGTAGGTGTGCAAAAAATTGCTGGTCGCATTGGCTATATGGATCAACAAGGTGAAATGCAATATTTGCCATTCGAACGCGAATACACCGTTGGTGAGCCAACAGCGACTATCTCCAACACAGATTTGAATATTATGTATCGCGGTTATGACAACCCATTCTCTATCTCTGTGCCTGGCGTGAGTGCACACTTGTTGCAAGTGAAATGTGCGCAAGCCAATATCAAACAAGAAGGCAACTTGTGGATTATCCGCCCAAATGCCGACTCATCTGACAATCTGGAAATTGAGGTCTATGCAAACATCGGTGGAACGCCAGCGTTGATGGGTTCCCATGTGTACCGCGTAAAGAAATTGCCACGTCCAGACGCTTATTTTGAAATCAATGGCGTTCCGACTGAAGATACTCGTATCCCTCGTGCCCAATTGATCAATCCTAAGAACAAAATCGTAGCATCTTATGGAGCAGATGGATTGGTACAAGCCAAATTTGAGATTACAGGTTTTCAGGTGAAATTGCCTACAGGTGCATCTATCTCTGTAAAAGGTGACCATTTTGATAATCGAGCGTTGGATGCTGTTAAAAAGTTAAAACAAGGTAATACTATCAACCTTATGTATATCAAAGCAAAGGGACCTGACGGAAAAGAGATTCAACTACGTGGTCTCCCCATTGAGTTAAATTAATATTATTATGAAGAAGATTTGTTTTATTGTTCTTGCATTACTTGGTGTGACTACCATCCAAGCTCAGTATCAAGTAAATTCGTTTTTTGATAACAAGGGTATGGTACGATTGGAGACTCAAGAGTTGTCAGAGAAATCCGATACTTTGGTTAGCATCTTTCACCGTGCAGATGATGTTGTTTGGTCGCGCATCGTGTATCGTATTGTTGATATGCGTTTTAAGCAGAATTATCAATTGTATAATCCTGTTTCATCTGAGGATCCTCAGTACAAGTCCTTGTTCTTAGTAATGTTAAATGCAATCAAGGATGGTATGGATGTGTATGAAAAGTCCTCAGAGGTCGGTGATATTAAACCTTATTTTAATCTCCCACCTATGCCTCGTGAGATGATTCCTACAATTTTGAATACTGACCGTACTGGTGAGCTGAGTGATGGCGATATTGCCACTTCTGAATACATGCTCTTGAATTATGATTCTACGACCAACGAGATGCGTTTCAACAACTATGCCTATAAAGGGTTCGTGCGCAATCAATTGAAATATATCATTCAGGAAATCGTATTTTTTGATAAGCATTACTCACGTTTGTATTCTAAAATTTTGGCTATAGCACCTATGCATGCAGACAACGTAACGTATTATGATAACATGCCTATTATGGAGGCGTTGTGTGGTCAGATGCTTTTCTGGGTGCCATTTGATGCTTTCCGTCCGTATATGGCCAAACAGTATGTAATGCAATCAGATAATGATACTAAACGCGTGACATTCGATGAGTTCTTCCTCCAAAAGTTATACACCTCTTATGTGGTGGGAACTAGTACCGTCTATGATCGCATGATTCCAGACTATGCCTCAACACCTGAGGAGATTGCTAAAGAGCAAGGACGTGTAGAATGGGAGCTATTGAGTGCGGAGCAGGACCTTTGGGAATATTAATCATAAAAAAAATCAGAGGGCGGGTGTAAACCTGCCCTTTCCTTCATACAATGAAAAGACGTAGTGTATTCAATATGTATTTCACCACAACCATCTCTGTGGCGTTGGTGTTGTTTTTGGTGGGACTAGAGTGCTTAGTGTTGCTTTCTGCCCATGAGTTGATGCGTCATGTGAAAGAGAATGTCGTCTTGTCTATTGTGATGAAGGAAGATAATACGATAGAAGAGGTTGAACGTACCAAACGTTTACTGCAAGTTGCTCCTTATTCTTTATCTTATCGCTTTATCTCTCGTGAAGAGGCATTGCAAGAGCATATTAAGAATCTAGGTGAAGACCCAACCTCTTTCTTAGGATATAATCCATTGACAGATGCGTTCGAAGTGCGATTGCAAGCCTTGTATGCTCATTCTGATAGTATTAAGAATATAGAAGATAGGTTGCTGGATTTGCCTTATGTCGATAAGGTTATATATCAAAAAGATGTTGTTAAAGTATTGGATAATAACCTCAATGAAATAGCTCTGATATTACTAGCCGTGGCTTTAGCTTTGTTGCTCATCGCCTTGGTCTTGATAAGCAATACTATTCAGTTGCAAGTGTATTCTAAACGTTTTTTAATCAATACAATGCGTCTTGTTGGGGCTACTCCTTGGGTGATCAAATGGCCTTTTATCCGTCGCAATATTCGTATGGGAATGGAGGCTAGTTTATTAGCACTAACAATATTAGCAGCAACATACTGTTATTGCCAAACTCGATTGGGTATCGTGTTATTCCCATTGATTTGGCACAATATAGTGTTTGTTGTGGCAACGGTCCTGATGACAGGCCTAATTATTACATTCTTCGCATCTTTATTTGCTACTAATCGATATATTCGAATGAAAATTAGTAAAATGTATGAAATTTAATCTTCCTAAATTGAATAGCATACTGATTGCAATCAGTGTGGTGATAATTATTGTCGGTTTCGCTTTGATGACGGGTGAACCTAGTGGTGCAACAGCATATAATCCGGATATTTTTTCTTTTCGCCGTATCACAGTAGGTCCGATGATTTCTTTATTCGGATTTTTGGTGATGATAGTCGCAATTCTATATAAACCTCGTACAAAATGAGTTGGTGGGAAGCGTTGTTGTTGGGTATTCTACAGGGATTAACTGAGTTCCTACCCGTTTCGTCATCTGGACATTTGGAGATAGGCCAAGCCCTATTAGGTACAGCAGGTGAAGAGAACCTTACATTTGCCATAGTAGTGCATACTGCCACAGTGCTTTCTACCCTGCTTGTGCTTTGGCATGAAGTAGCACAACTCTTCAAGGGCACCTTCACTACCACCAAGTGGAACGAAGATAAGAATTATGTGGCAATGATTCTGGTATCTATGATACCTGTATTTGTTGTGGGTATGTTTTTCAAAGACCAAGTGGAGGCGTTCTTTGGTAGCGGTTTGTTGCTCGTTGGCATCTGCCTCTGTGTGACGGCTGCATTGCTCTATTTCAGCGAGTGGCTGAGCAAACGCCGTGGCGGATTAGGTCATGAAGTGGGATATAAGGATGCTATTATTATAGGATTGGCTCAGGCGGTGGCTGTGTTGCCAGGACTTAGTCGTAGTGGAACAACGATAGCAACAGGATTGCTCTGTGGCGTGAAGAAGGAGAGTGTGACCAAATTCTCGTTCCTTATGGTTTTGATTCCTATATTGGGTGAAGCATTTTTGGAATTATTAGATATTTTGAGTGGTGACGTAGTGAGTTCATTAGCTATTCTACCAATGTTGGTGGGCTTTTTTGCGGCATTCTTATCGGGGTGTTTAGCTTGTAAAGTTATGATAAATATTGTTCGCCGTCAAAAATTGATATATTTTGCTATCTATTGCCTATGTGCGGGTATATTTGCTATAGTATATGATGGACTTTGTTGAGGGGGAAATAGTAGCTTTTGATAAACCTTATCGCTGGACAAGTTTTGATGTGGTAGGTAAGGCTCGATGGTTGTTGTGTCATAAATTAGGCGTGAAAAAATTGAAGGTCGGCCATTCGGGGACTTTAGACCCATTGGCAACTGGAGTGGTTGTTGTGTGTACGGGTAAGAAAACCAAACTCATAGACCAATTACAAGCGCATCAAAAAGAATATGTAGCAACGCTGCAATTAGGTGCTACAACGCCTAGTTTTGACTTAGAGAAGGAGATTGATTCTACCTATCCAACGGAGCATATTACGCAAGAATTGATAGAGGAGGTTATTCCTACTTTTACGGGCGAACAATGGCAGGTGCCACCTATGTTTTCTGCGGTTAAGGTGGATGGCAAACGTGCTTATAAATTAGCACGGCAGGGCGAGGAGGTGGAACTGAAAGCAAAACTGCTAGTGATTGATGAGATTGAAATACTAGAGTTTCATGCCGATAAAATGCAGTTAACCCTACGAATCGTGTGTTCTAAAGGTACTTATATTCGTGCTTTAGCACGTGATATCGGTCAACGACTCAATAGCGGGGCACATTTAATTGCTTTGCGCAGAACAAGGGTAGGAGATATACGTGTGGAGGATTGTATAACATTCGAACAATTTACAAACTTGATAAATAATGAGATTAAGTAATTTCAAATTCAAACTGCCAGATGATTTGATAGCGCAGTTCCCTAGTCGTTTCCGCGATGAAGCGCGTTTGTTGGTGCTACACACCAAAACAGGTCAAATCGAACATAAACTAGTTAGTGATCTTGCTACATATTTTGACGAGGGGGATTTGTTGATAGCTAATGATACCAAAGTTTTTCCAGCTCGTTTGTATGCCAAAAAAGAAAAAACGCTTGCCAACATCGAGGTGTTTTTGTTGCGTGAATTGAATCATGAGAATCGCTATTGGGATGTACTTGTGGATCCTGCACGCAAGATTCGTATCGGAAATAAATTGTTCTTCGATGATGATGCTACCATTTTTGCGGAGGTGATAGATAATACTACATCACGTGGTCGTACATTGCGCTTCTTAACGGATTATGAAGGGGATGACTTCGTTCAATATCTTTATAGTATGGGCACAACTCCATTGCCTAAATATATCGTGCGTCCTATGTCAGAGCAGACTTATGAAGAGTATGAAAAGGTGTTTGGTGATTTGTTGGTCGATGAGATGGATAATGAGCGCTATCAAACTGTTTTTGCAGATAAGATAGGTGCTGTAGCTGCTCCTGCATCAGGTATGCATTTTTCGAAAAACTTACTTAAACGTCTTGAGATTCGTGGAGTGGAAACGCATGTGCTAACTTCACATGTAGGATTAGGTAATTTTAAGCCTGTGGATGTTGAAGATTTGACTAAGCATAAGGTGGAGAGCGAACAAATTAGTATCTCACAAACCTTAGCTGATGCTGTGGATAAAGCTCATTTGGAAAACAAGAAGATTTGTGCCGTTGGCACAGAAGTGATGCGTGCATTGGAGCACGTTGTGGGTACGAATGGACAAATTAAGGCATATGATGGTTGGACTAACAAGTTTATTTATCCACCATATGATTTTTCTGTAGCCAACGCGTTTTTTGTGAACCTGTATATGCCACAATCAACTCAATTGATTATGGTAGCTACATACGGTGGCTATGATAATGTAATGAATGCCTATAAAGAGGCTGTCAAAGAGGGGTATCGCTTCGGTGATTATGGCGATGCGATGTTGATCCTTAACGATTAACCTTCATCACGTTTTTGAACCCTATTTTTCCTTCTTGCGATGACAGTTCGTATTGATGAGAGTTGGCGCCAAGTGTTGCAACCCGAATTTGATAAACCCTATTTTGAGTTGCTTACGGATTTTGTGCGCCAAGCTTATCGTACTCGTCAATGTTTTCCTCCTGCGGGGCAGATTTTTCGTGCTTTCGATCTTTGTCCGTTTGATAAGGTACGGGTGGTGATTATTGGTCAAGACCCATACCATGACGTCAATCAGGCACATGGGCTCTGTTTCTCTGTGCAAGACGGTGTGAAGGTCCCGCCCTCGTTGGAAAATATCTATAAGGAACTCCATCGTGATCTTGGCAAACCTATTCCAACTTCAGGCAACCTTACGCATTGGGCAGAGCAAGGAGTGTTGCTACTCAATGCTACGCTCACTGTCGAGGCGCATAAGGCGGGTAGCCATCAGGGAAAAGGCTGGGAAGAATTGACTGATGCTGCCATCCAAGCGCTTAACAAACAGCGTGATAATATTGTTTTTATGCTTTGGGGTAGTTATGCGCAACGCAAGGGGCAGTTGATTGATCGCAAACGACATTTGGTGCTAACTGCTGTTCATCCCAGTCCGTTGAGCGCTTATCGTGGTTTTATTGGCTGCGGACACTTCTCGCAAGCGAATAATTATCTTCTACAACACGGACAAACGCCTATAAACTGGTAACTCAAAATTCATAATTCTTAATTCAAAATTATGAAAACCCTTCTCCTCATAGATGCGTATGCGATGATTTATCGCGCTTATTATGCTTTTATTCGTGCGCCGCGTATGAACTCTCGCGGAGAGAATACATCTGCTATTTTTGGTTTTGTAGTCACGCTAGAGGATTTGATTAAGCGTATTAAGCCTACTCATTTGGCTGTGGCATTTGACCCTGCTGGACCTACCTTTCGCCATGAGGCGTTTCAGCAATACAAGGCACAGCGTCAAGAGACACCCGAGGATATACGTTGGGCAGTACCGCGTATCAAGCAATTGCTTGAGGCAATGAATATCCATCTGCTACAAGTGGATGGTTATGAGGCAGATGATGTGATTGGCACGCTAGCGCATCAAGCGGAGAAAGAGGGCTTTGAAGTCTATATGGCGACCCCTGATAAGGATTATGGTCAGTTGGTTTCCGATCATATTTTTATGTACCGCCCGCGCCATGCAGGCGGTTTCGAAAAATTAGGACCACAAGAAGTGTGTGAGAAATATGGTTTGCAAACGCAGGCACAGGTGGTGGATTTGTTGGGACTCATGGGCGATAGCAGCGATAATATCCCTGGTTGTAAGGGCATAGGCGAGAAGACGGCGGTGCAACTGCTCCAGCAGTTTGGCTCGATAGAGAACTTGCTTAACAACACTGACCAACTCAAGGGCGCGCTTCAGCGCAAAGTGCAGGAGCAAGTGGAGAATATCCGTTTCTCTAAGTTCTTGGCCACTATCAAGACCGATGTGCCTATTTCTTTTGATGCCTCATCGCTTGTGTGTCAGGAGAAGGATTGGGAGCGATTGGCTCCGCTCTATATGGATTTGGAGTTTAATTCGTTGCTCAAACAGGCTCCCATTGCACAAAGCACCCTCCCTTCAGGGAGGGGCGGGGTAGGCTCTAAGAAATCTAAACCGCAAGAGGCGACGCTGGACTTGTTTGCTGCTATGGAAATGGCTACGGATAGTGCTCAAGAAAGTGCAAACGGCAACCTGGCAGATCCGTTACCACACCGTTACCACACCGTTACCACTTCGATGATGAGCGTAGATGCAGAGGAATCGGTAGAAGGGCGTTTGGTAAGTTATTTGCTCAATCCAGAGGTGGCGTATAATCCGTCGTTGCCTATTCAGTGGGAGGCGTTGAAGGCAGATAGTGCCTTGTGGAATCTATATCAAGAGGTAGAGTTGCCATTGTCGGCAGTACTGCGTGAAATGGAGCAAGCGGGTGTGCGTATTGATGTGGATATGCTCAAACAGGCAGAGGAGCAACTTAATGGGGAACTGCAAGTGCTGGAGCAACAGATTTATTCGGCGGCTGAAGCGACGTTCAACATTAATTCGCCCAAGCAAGTGGGTGAGGTGTTGTTTGACCAATTGAGGTTGGATGCGAAAGCCAAAAAGTCTAAGACAGGGCAGTACTCCACATCGGAGGAGGTGTTGCTGGCACTCAAACCCAAGCACCTTGTAGTGGGCATGATATTAGAATATCGTGAGTTGAAGAAACTGATTTCGACCTATATCTCGGCATTGCCTACATATATCAATCCAGAAACAGGAAAAATACATACCACATACAATCAAATGGTTACGGCAACAGGTCGTCTCTCATCTTCCAATCCGAATTTGCAGAATCTTCCTATTCGTTCCGAGCGTGGACAGCTTATCCGTCAGGCGGTGATTCCAGATGATGGCTGTATGTTCCTTTCTGCTGACTATTCGCAAATTGAACTCCGATTGATGGCGCATTTCTCGCAAGACCCACATTTGGTAGAGGCATTCCGTTCGGGACAAGATATTCACGCTGCCACAGCGGCTAAGATTTTCAATGTGCCCATTGAGGAGGTGACAAAAGACCAGCGCAGACAGGCCAAGACGGCTAATTTTGGTATTATCTATGGTATTTCTGCGTTTGGATTGGCGCAGCAATTGGATTGTTCGCGTTCCGAAGCGAAGGCATTGATTGATGGCTATTTTGCTGCTTTCCCAGGGGTGATTGACTATATTGAACGGCAAAAAGAGTTGGCGCGCCAACAGGGATATGCTATCACACTTTTTGGTCGCAAACGCTATCTTCCTGATATTCTTTCGCATAATGCCACAGTTCGTTCGTTTGCGGAGCGCAATGCCGTCAATTCGCCTATTCAAGGAACTGCGGCGGATATCATCAAGATGGCAATGGTGACTATTCACCACCGCTTAAAAGAAGAAGGACTGAAGGCGCAGATGATTATGCAGGTACATGATGAGTTGAACTTCAATGTTCCGTTGGACGAAGTAGAAAAGGTGCGCGAGATTGTTGTCAGCGAAATGCAGAATGTCGTCCATCTAACCGTACCGCTCATAGCTGACTGCGGAGTAGGTACCAACTGGCTCGAAGCACATTAGAAACAAAAAAACGACTGCCCTCTTTTGAACAGTCGTTTTTTTATTTTTGTTATTATATATTATTTTATCAAATCGCAGCCCATGTATGGTTGCAATGCTGCTGGAATACGGATGCCTTCGGGTGTTTGGTTGTTCTCCAACAACGCAGCCACGATACGAGGCAATGCCAATGCAGAACCGTTGAGTGTGTGAGCCAGCATAACCTTCTTGTCTTCTGCGCGGCGATAGCGGCAGTGCAGACGGTTGGCTTGGTAAGTATCAAAGTTCGATGTGGAAGATACCTCTAACCAGCGGTGTTGTGCCTCAGAATATACCTCAAAGTCGTAGCATAGCGCTGCGGTAAAGGACATATCACCACCACTCAAACGCAATACGCGGTAGGGCAATTCCAATTTTTGTAGCAATCCTTCTACATGTTCCAGCATCTCTTTGTGGCTTGCATCAGAGTGCTCTGGGGTGTCAATACGCACGATCTCTACCTTGCTGAACTCGTGCAGGCGGTTCAATCCGCGCACATCCTTACCATACGAACCTGCCTCGCGACGGAAGCATTGAGTATAAGCACAATTCTTGACTGGCAGTTGTGCCTCTTCCAGAATCACATCTCGGTAAATGTTGGTAACTGGTACCTCAGCTGTAGGAATCAAATAGAGGTTGTCCAATTGACAATGGTACATTTGCCCCTCTTTGTCAGGCAATTGTCCTGTACCATAACCGCTGGCTTCATTTACTACGGTAGGTGGCATAATCTCAGTATAGCCCGCTTTATTAGCCTCTGCAAGGAAGAAGTTAATCAACGCGCGTTGCAGGCGTGCGCCCAATCCCATATATACAGGGAAGCCTGCACCTGAGATCTTGACACCCAGGTCAAAGTCGATGAGGTTGTATTTCTTCGCCAATTCCCAGTGTGGGAGTTTGTCGTTGTTTGCAAGTTGTTCATCGGCAACAGTGTCCCAATCGCGGATAGCGATAGTGCCTTCAGCTGCAAGTTTGTCTATCATGGGTTGATTAGCCCAGTTACCAATTTTCACTACGAGATTGTCCTCTGCACCTCCACCCTCTGGCACAAGGTCGTAAGGTACGTTAGGGATGGTCAGCAGGAGAGCTGTCAATGCTTCTTCTGCTTTTGCCATTTCTTGTTCATAGCCTGGGATTGCTTGTTTAAGGGAACCTGTTTGTGCTTTAGCGGCCTCAGCCTCGTCTTTTTTGCCTTGTGCCATGAGAGCGCCGATGGACTTGGATATTTTGTTCATCTCGGCAGAAGCAGCATCTTTCTTTTGTTGAGCTGCTTTACGCTCTGTGTCTAGAGCAATCACTTGCTCAATTACTTCGCTAGCATTGGCAAAATGCTTCTTTTCCAAACCTGCCACAATGGCGGCTTTGTTGTCGTATATCTGTTTGAGTGTAAGCATACTATTTTGTTCACTTTGTTCACGTTAGTGGCTTCGCGTTGGTGGTCACTGCGTTCACGTTAATGACTCTTTGTGTTAATAAAACAAATTTCTCCTGCCGAATTGCGTGTGCAATCGGTAGGAGAAATGTTGCAAATTATCCCTCTATCCGATTATGCCTCAGCGATAGGTTGGATAGAAACGTAGGATTTGTTGTCGCGCTTCTTTTGGAAGCATACGATACCATCTGTAAGTGCGAAAAGAGTGTGGTCGCTACCCATACCGATGTTTTCGCCTGGGTTGTGTACTGTACCACGTTGACGTACGATGATGTTACCTGCTTTAGCAAATTGACCACCAAAGATCTTTACACCAAGTCGTTTGCTTTCTGATTCACGGCCGTTCTTCGAACTACCGACACCTTTCTTATGTGCCATATCTCTTAAACTTTGCTTTTTAAAAGGTTAAACAATTAAGCCAAAACGATCTCTTTAACTACGAGATTGGTCAAATCTTGACGATGGCCGTTCAATTTACGATAGCCTTTGCGGCGTTTTTTGTGGAATACGAGAACTTTCTCGCCACGGCACTCGTTATCGAGTACTTCACAAACCACTTTTGCACCCTCTACTACTGGGGTTCCTACTTTTACTTCGCCGTTGTTCTCAACGAGAAGTACTTTCTCGAATGTTACCTCAGCGCCTTTCTCTGTCTCAGCGATGCGGTTAACAAAGAGTTTCTTGCCTGCCTCCACACGATATTGGAAGCCTTGCATTTCTACAATTGCGTACATTTACTTAAATGTTTTTTAATGAGTTACATCGGTCAGGCGAGATGCTAAGTCATCGACGTTGCCATACCAAAATCGGTATCATCCGTCCCCTCAGCAGAGCTACTTTGGAGCCCAAAAGCCGAAAAAGCGTGCAAAGGTACTACTTTTTTTTCATATAACCAAATGTTTTTTTCTTTTTTTTCAAAAACGAGTTGGTTATAGCACTGTTTTTCTAAAAACGTCCGCCTGTAAAAACTATTCTAGCTAAATATTTGCACATGTCAATAAATTTCACTACCTTTGCAGGCTCAAATTCCTATATGAAAATCAAATAATAAGATAAAGAATATGTTTTTTAGAAAAAGAATGATTTATTTGTTGCTGGTTGTCGCTATGATGTGCTCATGTGTGTCTCGTAAGCAACTCGCCTATTTTCAATCTGTTACGGCAGAAAGTGCGGAGGAAATTAACAAATACACCCATCCTCAACCAGAACCTTTTGTCAAAGTCAATGACGCACTAATTATTACTGTAACGGCTTTAGATATGGAGGCTGTACTTCCATATAATCTGCCTAGCGTTTCTCATAATAAACCGATGAGCGATATAGAACCCACCACACTTACTTACCAATACTATACGGTGGATTCGCAAGGGAACATAGATTTTCCTATTTTAGGCAAGCTGCATGTGGCTGGTTTGACAAAATCGGAATTGATAAACATGATTCAAGAGCGTTTGAAAGGGCAGATCGTGGACCCTATTGTTACTGTGCGTTTCCTAAATGCAAAGGTGACAGTACTCGGAGAGGTGAGAAATCCAGGCTCTTATTCTTTAAATAATGGAGGTATGACCCTTTTGGAGGCATTAGGCGCTGCGGGGGATTTGACACAGTATGGTAAGAGAGATAATATTTTGATTGCAAGAGAAAATAATGGTAAACTGGAATTTGCTAGATTGAGTTTAAATACAGATGAAATTTTTAAATCGCCATATTTTTATCTTCAGCAGAATGATGTGGTTGTAGTTGAACCTAACCAAGCACGTTCTACTAGTAACCAAACTATCGGCTTGTGGCTTAGCATGATAGGTACACTCTCAAGTGCTGCTACGGTGATTGTTTCTGTTATGTCCGCTACAAATTAAAATGTGTAATTATTGAAAAAAGAAATCTAGTTTTGTTATGGCACAAGATACAAATGCAATTGATATTCGTCTATGGTTTAATCGTTTTATCAAGAAATGGTATTGGTTCTTTATTAGTTGCGCTATTTTTGGCTTGTTTGGATTGTATAATTATTTTTCTACTACTCCTGAGTTTGCGGTTAGTGCTCGCGTGATGCTCCGATCACTTGATTCTGGATCGCCCCTTGACCAATTGGGCGTGATGCAAATGATGGGACTAGGTGGCTCTGTGCAGACTGCGGATGAAATGGCTGTGCTGACCTCTCGCGACATCATAACTCAGGTTGTGCATGACCTGAACTTGCAGAGCCTCTATTCCAAAAAAGAAGGACTTCATTGGGAGGGGCAATATCCGTCACGTGATTTGAGTGTTGAGTATCCAGATATGTTTTTGGATACTACAAAACGTAGTGTGAAAATATCTATCCGAGTTCGCAAAAATGATTATGTCGTTCGTGTGCGATATGGTAGATGGAACTTCAGCCGTCATAAGGTCACTGATTTGACCCAACCGTTTACTACTTGTGCTGGAGAAATTCGTTTTGCGCTACACAAACCACTCGAAGCAGGAGACCAATATCTAATCAAAACATATTCTATACTGCCAGCAGTGGAAATGTACAACAAACTAATCACTGCTGAAACCTTGAAAAAGGAATCAAATGTAGTAGAGATTTCGGCTATTACGAGCCGTCCACGACTAGTAATTGATTTTATCAATAAGGAGATAGAGTTATATAATCAAAACGCCGTTGTTGATAAAAATATCATGGCAAGTAGTACGGCCGAATTTGTTGATGCGCGCTTACGTTTGATTGAAAAAGAATTATTAGATGCTGAGGTTGAAATTGAAAGATACAAAGAGAGACATGGAATTGTAGATCTTGAAACAGAGGCCAAATTATATCTAGAAGAGGGGGCTGAATACAAGAAGCAGGTAGCTGAGATAGAAACGCAAATCAATCTCGTTAATTATGTAGCTGATTTTATCCGCGATGATGCTCGCTCTAACATGCTTGTACCTGCTAATTTGGGTATTGAAGACGTTGCGCTTGTCCATTTGATAGATGAATACAATCAGTTGGTGATGAAGAAACTGCGTGTTCGCAGAACTGCTACTTCGGATAACCCTGTTATAGAGCAATTAGATGCACAACTAGTTGTTTTGCGTGAGAATATCATCACAAGTATTATCAGCGTGAATAATCAGTTAGTGATTTCCAAAAATGACTTTGAAAGGCGTTTTGGCAATATCAATCAACAACGATATAATCTTCCAAGCCAAGAGCGTCAATTCATTGAGGTTTTGCGTAATAAGGAGCTGAAGGAGGCGTTATATCTGTTGTTGTATGAAAAACGTGAAGAGATTGCTCTTTCGTTGGCTTCAACCGTGACACCTGCCAAAATTATTGCTACGCCACAAATGCACCCAGATGTCTTGAACCCTAATTTGATGATGATTGCATTCTTGTGTTTGATATTTGGAATGGGCTGCCCATTTGCTGGCATATATTTGTATTATCTTCTCAACAACCGTTTGACAGATGAGCCAAATGAATTTGAGATGAAAATAGCGGTGCCATTTGCGGGTAGCTTGGCTAAAAATAACGCTGGAGAACATATTTCGGTCAAGGAGGGTGTAAATTCTGTATCTGCCGAGTTGTTCCGTTCTTTGCGTACTACGCTGAGATTTATGATACCTTCTACTCAGAAGAATCCTGTTATCTTGGTAACTTCAAGTATCAATGGAGAGGGTAAATCATATGTAGCAACCAACTTAGCTGTTTCATTATCACTGTTGAATAAAAAAGTAGCCTTGGTTGGATTGGATGTACGCAAGCCAATGCTAGCTGAATATATGGGACTTGCAAATGAAGGATGCCTAACTAGTTATTTAACTGATGAATCCTATTCAATGAGTGATTTGATTGTTCCTACAGAATTTCCAAATCTTACAGTTTTGCCTGCGGGTATCATTCCTCCTAATCCTAGTGAGTTGCTACAAAGCGATCGCCTTGATACGTTGTTTGCTGAATTACGTCAAAGTTTTGATTACATTATCGTAGATTCGGCTCCAGTAGCATTGGTTAGTGATACATTCTTGCTCAACCGTTTGGTGGATATGACACTTTACGTTTGCCGCGCTAACTATACACCACAAAATTCTGTTGACTTTATCAATCAGATTAACGAGCAAAAACGTTTGTCAAATATCATAACTGTGCTCAATGATGTGAATATTGACAAGATTGGCTATGGTTACGGCTACGGCGTTAATACCCAAAGTGGTAAAAAGTAATTACCAACAGTTAACTATCCTTTCTTAACTACCTATGATCCTCTGTATAGCCGAAAAACCCTCTGTGGGACGCGATATTGCTCGTGTATTAGGAGCAACCACTTCGCGTGACGGCTATATGGAAGGCCATGGCTATTGTGTCTCTTGGACTTTTGGTCACCTCTGCGCTTTGCTTGATCCCAACGAATACAACGAGCAATGGAAGGGCTGGAACATGTCCTCTCTGCCTATGGTGCCAGAGCGTTTTGGTATCAAAGTAACCAACGACAAAGGCGTACAAAAACAGTTCAATACCATCAAAAGCCTCATCGCTCAAGCTGAAATGGTCATCAACTGCGGTGATGCGGGACAAGAGGGAGAACTCATTCAGCGATGGGTCTATCAGAAAGCGGGTTGCCGTGTACCTGTCAAACGCCTATGGATTTCTTCGCTCACCGAAGATGCTATCCGAGAGGGATTCCAGAAACTCAAAGACCAAAGCGAGTACCAGCACCTTTATGAGGCGGGGCTCATGCGTGCTATTGGCGACTGGCTACTTGGTATGAATGCTACCCGTGCCTACACCCTACGCTTTGCCAAAGGCGTTGGCAAAGACCGACAAGTCCTCAGTATCGGCCGTGTACAAACGCCAACCCTCGCACTCATTGTCAAACGCCAACAGGAGATTGAGCACTTCGTGCCACGCACCTATTGGGAACTCAAGACTCTCTATCGCGATACCCTTTTCTCGGCGCAACTGCCTGCCGAAGAGGATGAATATGCCATCACTTCGCTCGAACAGGGACAGAAACTGGTGGATGGCATCAAAGACCTCCCCCTCGAAATCACTTCCATAGAGAAGAAGAAAGGCATGGAGTATGCTCCGCGTCTCTTCGACCTCACATCCCTTCAGGTGGAGTGCAACAAACGCTATGGCATGACGGCGGATGACACGCTCAAAGTTATCCAGAGTCTATACGAGAAGCATGTCACCACCTATCCGCGCGTGGATACCACTTTCCTCAGCGACGACATCTATCCCAAGGTGCCTGCCACCTTGCGCGGTATTCAGGACTACTTCCCACAGATAGCACCATTGCTCCCCCTCAAGGCAGACGGTGGCAAAGGTGCTGGCAGTCTGCCCAAATCCAAGAAGGTCTTTGATAATAGCAAGGTCACGGACCACCATGCTATTATCCCTACGGGGCAACGCCCCGACAACCTCACTGACCTTGAACGCAAAGTATATAACATGGTCGCCCTGCGTTTTATTGCGGCGTTCTATCCGCCTTGCCAAGTGGCTAACACCACTGTCCTCGCGTGCGCGAGCGATATATCTTTTAAGGTGACAGGACGCGAAGTACTCGAACAGGGTTGGCGCGAAGTCTTTGCCAAAGAGAAAACCGATGACGAGACGGAAGAACAAAAGGTGCTTCCTTCCTTCCGCAAAGGCGAGTCAGGTATTCATCAACCGCAGTTGCAAGAGAAAACGACCACTCCGCCCAAATACTATACCGAGGCGACCCTCCTGCGTGCTATGGAAACGGCGGGCAAGACCGTCGAAGACGAAGAACTGCGCGATGCCATGAAGGAGAACGGTATCGGTCGCCCAAGTACCCGCGCAGCCATCATCGAAAAACTCTTCCAACGCAAATACATCATTCGCGAGAAGAAGAATATCAAAGCCACCGAAGTAGGTATCAACCTCATACACACCATCATTTCGCCTCTGCTCAAGTCTGCCGAACTCACAGGTCGTTGGGAGCAGAAACTCCGCGCCATTGAGCGTGGCGATTATACGGCTAAGCTCTTCCTTGACGAACTCAAACAGATGACCTCGGAGGTCGTTCACGAAGTCAAGGCCGACAAATCGGGTATGCGTTGCCCCGTCTGTGGACGCGGAACGATTATCCGTGGCAAAACCCGCTATGGCTGTTCCCGTTGGCGAGAGGGTTGCACCTACGCCGAAGCGTTTGGGTAAACACAAATTACCCGCTCGCACCACACAATAGCCATACAATAACCACACAATAACCATACAATTCAAATCCTAAATAGAACAATTATGAAACAGATTTTTATCCTTCTGCCTCTTTTGGCACTCACATTGGTAGGTTGCAATCCTACTCCAAAGAACAATGCTACACAACAGCCAAACCAATCTACACAACCGCTCAACAACGAAGTGATAGATGCCATCATGGCTCGCCGCAGCATCCGCCAATATCACGCTACTCCTGTAGCACGCGATACAGTGATGCAAATCATGACCTGCGGTATCAATGCAGCGAACGGACAAAACAAACAGTCTTGGGAAGTGCGTATCATCGACAACCCTGCCAAAATGCAACTCATTCAAGACCTGATGGTTACAGGTAACCCAACCCTCCAACCGGATATGGTGCGTGGCTGTATGCGCGGAGCGCCAGTCATGACTTTCATCGCTCGCGACCTCGGCTACGATTTCTCTGCGTATGACTGCGGTCTTTTGGCTGGCAACATGATGCTGGCGGCTCAATCACTTGGCGTAGGCACAATCTGCCTCGGTAGCCCTGTTCGCTTCATCAACGATGCACAAAACAGCGCAGAGATTCTTTCTATACTTGGCTTCAGCGAAGGCTACGAACTCTGTCTCTGCGTCGGTATGGGCTATGCCAACGAGGCTCCTGCTGCCAAATCACGTGACATCAATAAGGTGCAATATATAGATTAACGCGCATCATAGGATGCATTAAAACGAATTAGTATGAAAAAGATAATTTCTATTTTTATTTCTTTAACCATAGCCACAACTGTGTGGGCTGTTGGTTACCAACAGAGTGTTGGTTTGATGGTTGGTAATTTTACTGGCTTCAGTTACAAACTGTTCCTTACAGACAAAGTAGCCTTGCAAAGTGATTTGGGTGTTGGTATTCAAGGAACGGCAGGTGGTATAGGGGGTACGGTATTTAAAGATGGAGTTCCTCTAGCTCTGTACAAGTATGAAACATTAAAAGGTATTACAATTTCAATCTATGATTTTGTAATCAATGAAAATGTCTTGTATCAAGTGCCAATAAAAAAAACGAATATTTCTTATATTTTAGGTGCAGGTATGAGTCTAGGTTTTGGCAGTCCATACAAGATGACAAGTAATGGATTATCTAATTGGCAAACAGAAGAAGATGGTACAAATTCTGGTAACCCTGAAGTATGTTTTAAGTACGGTATGAATGTTTATATTGGGGCAGAGTACAAGGTACCTGATGCACCGATTACTTTTGGGGCAGATTTTCGTCCTGGCTATGGCCTCTTGGCTACTCACCACGATTTAGGAGGTGATATGTCAGAATCCATACAATATCATTTTTTCGACTGGCGTTTGACAGTTAGTATGCGATATTGTTTCTAAACAATCTTGACAAAGAAATACTTTGAAGTAAAATAAATTTTATGAAGAATATAGAAAATGCACTCTCTTGCGGGAGTGCATTTTCTATAATATATATTAAGGTGTAACCTTACATCACGATATTGACAATCTTGCCTGGGACGACGATGACCTTCTTTGGAGCGGCGCCGTTCAATTGTTTAGCGGTCAACTCGTGAGCCATAACAATCTTCTCGACCTCCTCGCGTGGGGTGTCCTTTGCTACCTCAATCGTGAAGCGCACCTTACCATTGAACTGAACAGGGTACTTTTGCGTTGATTCTACCAAGTATGCTTCGTTGCACGCTGGCCAGAGTGCGTCGCACACGGACCCCCTCGCTCCCCCTTCAAGGGGGAAGGTGTTTTGACAAAGTTGATATGCCTCTTCTGCAATGTGAGGAGCGTATGGAGCGAGCAAGATAGCGAAGGTCTTGAGCACTTCCACCTTGTTGCACTTGAGGGCTTGCAACTCGTTTTGCGCAATCATAAAGGCAGGGATAGAAGTGTTGAACGAGAAGTTCTCAATATCCCAAGTAATCTTCTTAATCAGTTTATGCAAGCTACGCAATTCCTCTGCTGTTGGCTCGTCGTTGGAGAGGGTCTCGAACATATTCCACCACTTGCGCAAGAAGCGGTGTACGCCATCAATACCGTTGGTATCCCAAGGTTTGGACATCTCCAAAGGACCAAGGAACATCTCGTACAAACGCAAGGTATCTGCACCGTACTTAGCCACTACATCGTCTGGGTTCACCACATTGAACATAGACTTAGACATCTTCTCTACTGCCCATCCGCAGATGTATTGCTTGTCGGTAGGAGTACCCATGTAAGGGTTGTCCACATCTGTAGTGCCATCTGAATAAACGAACTCCGCATTCTTGAACTCTGGCATCCAGTTACGGAAGGCATCAATATCAAGGACATCGTTCTTGACGATATTCACGTTTACGTGGATAGGTTGAACTTTATCTTTGTACTCTGGGTTATCGATGAGGTTGTAGCTGATGAAGAGGTTGCCCGTTGCGCCTTCACCGATATAGCGATAAACGAAGTTAGAGCGACCTTGGATCATACCTTGGTTGATGAGTTTGCGGAATGGCTCGTCCTCGCAGATATAGCCGAGGTCATAGAGGAACTTATTCCAGAAACGGCTATAAATCAAGTGACCCGTAGCATGCTCAGTACCACCGATATAGAGGTTGACTTGACGCCAGTAGTCGTTGGCCTCTTTGCCAACCAAAGCAGCATCGTTGTGGTTGTCCATATAGCGGAGGTAGTAAGCCGAAGAACCTGCGAAACCAGGCATGGTGCAGAGTTCGAGAGGGAAGACAGATATATTATCAATCAGCGACTTGCTCACTACTTGGTTGTTCTTCTCGTCCCACGCCCAGAGGTCTGCATTGCCGAGAGGTGGCTCGCCTGTGGTGGTAGGTTTGAAGTCAGATACCTCAGGCAAGAGGAGTGGCAAGCACTCTTCTGGGAGCATGTATGGCATACCGTCCTTGTAATATACAGGGAACGGTTCGCCCCAGTAGCGTTGGCGGCTGAAGACCGCATCGCGGAGGCGGTAGTTTACTTTTACACGACCAAGGCCAGTGTTGGTAATATGCTCCTTCATCGCTTGGATAGCATCTTTCACTTGCATGCCGTTGAGGAAACCAGAGTTGATCATCACGCCCTCTTTGGCATCGAAGCTCTGCTCGCTCACATCGGCACCCTCGATGAGTGGGATGATAGGGAGGTTGAAGTGCTTTGCGAAAGCATAGTCACGACTATCGTGTGCAGGCACAGCCATGATGGCACCTGTACCATAACCACTAAGTACGTAGTCACTAACGTAGATAGGTATCTCAGCTTTGGTGAGAGGGTTGATGGCATACGAACCTGCGAAAACACCTGTCACACGGCGGTCAGCAATACGCTCACGCTCGGTACGGTTCTTTACCATTTGGAGGTATGCCTCTACCTCAGCTTTTTGTTCCTCGGTAGTTACACGAGCCACATACTCGCTTTCAGGAGCCAGCACCATGAAGGTCACACCATATACAGTATCCGCACGGGTAGTGAAGATAGTAAATGGTTCGTCTTGTCCCTTGATAGCAAAGCGCATCTCTGCACCCTCACTGCGGCCGATCCAATTGCGTTGGGTCTCTTTGAGAGAGTCGGTCCAATCCACGGTATCAAGACCTTGGAGGAGGCGTGGCGCATAGGCACTCACACGGAGGTTCCATTGGCGCATGACGCGTTGCTCAACAGGATAGCCACCACGAACAGAAAGGCCTTCGCTCACTTCGTCGTTAGCAAGTACGCAACCGAGTTGTGGGCACCAGTTCACTTTGGTATCAGCCAAATAAGCGATACGGTAGTTCATGAGGCGCTCTTGTTGCTCTTTCTCGGAGAGCGTTGCCCATGTAGGGTCGGTTTGCTCGAACTTCTCAATCAGTTTGCTGATAGGTTGTGCTTTCTGCAAAGAGGTATCGAAATAGGAGTTGAACATTTGGATAAATGCCCATTGTGTCCACTTGTAGAAGTCAGGGTTGCAGGTCTTTACCTCGCGATCCCAGTCGTAGTTGAAGCCAATCTTCTGGAGTTGCTCGATATAGTGAGCGATATTCTCCATGGTGGTTTTCTCTGGGTGTTGACCTGTTTGGATAGCGTATTGCTCCGCAGGCAAACCGTAGGAGTCAAAGCCCATTGGGTGAAGGACATTGAAGCCCTGAAGGCGTTTGTAACGGCTGTAGATATCGCTAGCGATATAACCGAGAGGGTGACCTACGTGCAAACCCGCGCCCGATGGGTAAGGGAACATATCGAGCACATAAAATGGCTTTTTGTCGCTTTGGTTACTTACCTTGTAAGTACCAGCCTTCGCCCATTCGGCTTGCCATTTACGCTCAATGTCAGAAAAGTTGTAATCCATAAAACTATTTATGATTTAATTATTTATTTGTTCATTTCCTATTTCGGCTTGGCAGCCTCAAACAACCTGCTTACACCATGGTCATTTAGGCGTGACCTTTGCGCTGCAAAGGTACTACAAAAATTGCACATATGCAAATTTTTAACTGTTTTTGTGGCGAAAGTTATCTATTCATTTAGAATAATTATACTCTTTCATTTACACAAACAAGTCATCCAATGTTACAGTATGCATAAAGTCGCTGGAGTATTCGTTATACTCAAGACCATAAGTAGTGATGAGTATCGGATGTATGGCAGTCTTGCGAGATAAATGCTGAAGGAGTAGATTGGTACGGTGCACTAATTTCTGGTGATAGGACTTGTTCACAGCAAAATCTTCGCTATAGAATTTCATCTCGCATAGATTGACTATATTATCTTTTCTACTAATAAGCAAATCAATCTGTGTACCTTCGTGTTCGTTATCTCCTATCACCGACCAAGCGGATTGTGTAGATGAAATGCCACCTATTTGCAATGCGCGTTTTATTTGATCTACATGGCGGAAACACAAGTCCTCAAACGCATATCCTCGCCAAGCATTGATTTTAGGCGATAGTACATTGTTCATCCAGAACTCATTATCCATCTCTTTTTGTCCCTCAATAAAACGAAGATAAAATAAGCAGAATGGGTCTATGAGCTTATAGTGTATATTGCGTTTGCTTTCGCCGAAAGGTACGTATTTCTCAATAAAATCACTTGCCACCAGTGCATTGAGCCACTTAGTAAGTTCGCCATTAATAGTTATTTGCGCAGTTGTGGCTAATTCTTCGCGAGTAAGTCCTTTTCTTTTCATTGCGAGGGTACGCACTATCCGCATCAACTGTTCGGGATTGGAGAATACTGATTGGAATAAACGTGTGAACTCATTGTTGAGTTTCGCGTTTTTAGCAAAGAATAGTTCATCTATGTTTTGTGCCAAACTCTTCGCGCGTTGGAAATAATTCATATAGTATGGAATACCACCTAAAATCATATTCGCTTGTGCGATGTCATAACGCGACATACGTATCCCTCTGCTCTTGTAAAAGAGTTCGCATTCCATTAGATTGAATGGAGATAATTTTATTTCGTAGGTAGTACGTCCGTATAGTCCACCATGATTATTAACCAAGTTGTCTATCATCCAAGAGTTGGCACTACCACAAACGACAAGCATGATATTTTGACGGTGGCATGCCCAAGTATTCCAAAAACTCTCCAAAGCAGTGATGAATCCACTGCGTGGTGTATCCATCCATGGCAATTCATCTAAGAAGATAACCTGTCTGCTGCCATTGTCTGTCTGTTGCAGATGTTGCTCCAGCATAAAAAAGGCTTCTAACCAATTCTTAGGACAACGGCTTTTGCGCATGCCATGTAGTTGCAATGATTGGTAGAAATGTAGTAGTTGTTGCTTGAGATTATTCGATTGTCCGCTCTCGTCTATAGGGCTTAATCCAGCATGACGAAATGTGATTTTGCCACGCAATGCTTCATCTATAAGAAAGGTTTTGCCCACACGACGCCTGCCATATACCGCAACAAACTCAGACTTCTTGCTGATATACAGGCGTTTAAGCTCGTCCACTTCTTTTGTTCTTCCTATTAAACTATCCATAAAAGTTATCTTTATTCCGCCACGAAACGTGCTTTTTGCAAACTCATAGCGGATTATCTTAATGTTTTTGCGCTGCAAAGGTAGTGATTTTATTTGGTTTGTGCAAATGTTTTTTGTATTTTTGTCAGAAATCCCCGATTTTTGGGTTTTGCAAGACATATAAAGTTACCTGCAGATTAGGCGACCACCATAGGAGATCTGTGGGACGAACTATAATAAATTTTTAACAAAAAAGTGCTTTTTATGCAAAAGTTGATACATATCCATCGACATATGGTCGATTATATGTTACAACCGCAAA
>JAXJWX010000069.1:0-18273 GCA_036307765.1 Paludibacteraceae bacterium
ATATTATACAGTTCGTATGACACGACATGAACAACTGATTGAAGCACTACAACACAATTTTGGTTTTGATTCGTTCAAAGGAAACCAAGAAGCAATCATCAACAATCTCATGGATGGCAAAGATACCTTTGTATTGATGCCAACAGGTGGAGGAAAAAGTCTATGCTATCAGCTACCATCTCTGCTGATGGATGGCGTAGCCATTGTCATCTCACCACTGATAGCCCTGATGAAAAATCAAGTGGATGCTATGCGCAACTTCTCAGAAGAAGACGGCGTGGCACACTTTATCAATTCATCGCTATCACGTCCAGAAATACAAGCAGTGAAAGCCGACATCTTGGCTGGCAAGACCAAACTGCTATACCTTGCCCCTGAATCGCTGAACAAAGATGAGAACGTGGACTTTCTGAAAGGCGTGAAGATATCTTTCTACGCCGTGGACGAAGCACACTGTATCTCAGAATGGGGACACGATTTCCGTCCTGAATATAGGCGCATTCACCCCATTGTGGAACGTATCGGCAAGGCACCTATCATTGCCCTCACTGCTACCGCCACACCAAAAGTGCAAAACGACATACAAAAGAATCTGGATATGTTGCACGCAACGGTATTCAAATCGTCGTTCAACCGTCCTAACCTATATTATGAGGTACGCGAGAAGACCGATGATGTGGATAAAGACATCGTGAAATATATCCGCACCATGAGCGGCAAATCGGGTATCATCTACTGTCTGAGCCGCAAAACGGTGGAAGAATTGGCTGCGACACTCAACGTGAACAATATCTCTGCCCTGCCCTATCACGCAGGTATGGATGCCGCTACACGTAGCGCGAACCAAGATGCATTCCTCATGGAGAAAGTGCAAGTGATAGTAGCAACCATCGCGTTCGGTATGGGTATTGACAAGCCCGATGTGCGATATGTGATACACTACGACATTCCCAAATCGCTGGAAGGCTACTACCAAGAGACAGGTCGTGCGGGTCGCGACGGCGGAGAAGGACAATGTATATGTTTCTATTCGCCCAAAGACATCGAACGTTTGCGTAAGTTCCAGCAAGGCAAACCTATTGCGGAGCAAGAGATTAGCAACCAATTACTGTTTGAGACACAATCGTATGCTGAGTCGCCCATATGCCGCAGAAAACTGCTATTGCACTATTTTGGCGAGGAATATAACCAAGAGAAATGCGGCAACTGCGATAACTGCAAAAAGACCTATCGCATGATGGACGCGACCGAACTATTGGGATTGATACTGGAGACTATTTACCAACTGAACGAGAAATTCCGTTCGCGACACATCGTGGATATCATTCGCGGAAATGAGACCTCGACGGTAATCTCGTACAAGCACAATGAGTTGGAGAACTTTGGTTCAGGCGAAGATGAAGACGAGGCAGTATTGCATGCAATCATTCGCCAAGCGCTGCTGGCTGGATATATAAAGAAGGATATAGAGTCCTACGGCGACTTGAAATTGACCCCTGACGGCAAGAAATTTATGAAGCGTCCATCGAAGTTTGAAGTGCCAATCGAGGTACATAGCGATGACGAAGATGCCGACATGGAAGCAGGAATAGGCGCATGCGCCGCAGCCGATGATGTGCTCTTCTCCATACTGAAAGACCTGCGCAAAAAACTGAGTAAACGCATGAATGTGCCACCATTCGTGATATTCCAAGACGGAAGTTTGGAAGCCATGGCAACCAGTTATCCTATCACCATGGAAGAGTTGCAAAACATTCCTGGTGTGGGTGCAGGTAAAGCCAAACGCTATGGCGATGAGTTTATCAAACTGATCAAGGGTTATGTGGAAGAAAACGATATTATCCGCCCTGAAGACCTGCGCGTTCGCACCGTAGCCAAGAACTCGGCACGCAAGATTGCTATCATTCAGGCGATTGATAGACGCGTGACACTGGACGACTTGGCAGAGCGATTGGGTATGTCGATGGAAGAGATGCTGGAGGAGATAGAAGCTATCGTATATTCGGGTACACGACTGAATATCAAATACTTTATCGACGAAGTAGTGGATCCTGATGAGGAGTTTGACATCTACGACTACTTCCGTCATGCCGACAATGACAGCATCAAGTTGGCGATGGAAGAGTTGGGCGAAGATGACTACGATGAGATCAATGTGCGATTGGTGAGAATTAAGTTCCATAGCGAGTTGGGGAATTAGTTTAGTGTTTAGTGTTTAGTGTTTAGTGAAAACGGGTGAGATAGATATAATCACATTGGGTTGCTCGAAGAACTTGGTGGATGCAGAGCGATTGATGCGCCAATTGGAATTGGCAGGGTATCGCTGCGTACATGATTCGGCTACACCCAAAGGCGAGATAGCTATCATCAATACCTGCGGATTCATCGGCGATGCCAAAGAAGAAAGCATAGACATTATTCTGCAATTTGCGGAGCGCAAAACCAAAGGCAAACTGCGCAAGTTGTACGTCATGGGCTGCCTGTCGCAACGCTACAGAGAAGAACTGCCTGCGGAAATACCCGAAGTGGATAAATGGTTTGGGAAGTTCGATTATATGGGGATTGTGGAGGAGTGCGCAAGCGCACAGTTTAGAGAACGCCCTACGGGCTACAGTTTAGAGTATAAAGGCAAGGATTATGAGCGGAAGCTCACGACGCCGAAGCACTATGCGTATCTGAAGATTGCGGAGGGGTGTAATAGATACTGCTCGTACTGCGCGATACCGTTGATTACGGGGAAATTTACATCACGCCCCAAAGAAGAGATACTGGACGAAGTGAGGTGGTTGGTTGGCGAAGGCGTGAAAGAGTTTAATGTGATAGCACAAGACTTGTCCAGTTACGGATTAGACCTTTACGGCGAGCACCGATTGGCAGAATTAGTCGATGAAATGGCGCAAATTGAAGGCGTGGAGTGGATACGATTGCACTACACCTACCCTACAGATTTTCCATACGACCTGCTGCCCGTAATGGCAAAACATAAGAATGTGTGCAAGTACATGGATATTGCGCTTCAACATTGTTCGGACAATATGCTCAAGAAAATGCACCGCCATATCACCCGCGAAGAACAAGATGCAGTAATCGCGCGCATACGGAAGGAAGTGCCTGGGATATGTATTCGCACAACCCTGCTGGTGGGACACCCAGGAGAGACGGAGGAAGACTTCAACGAGTTGTGCGAGTGGGTGAAAACAATGCGTTTTGAGCGGTTGGGAGCCTTTGCATACAGCGAAGAAGAAGGGACATTTGCGGCAAAACACTACAAAGATGATATTCCGCAAGAGGAGAAAGAACGACGCGTGGACACCCTGATGGCAATACAACAGTCGATTTCATCGGAGATTTTAAGCCAAATGGTGGGCACGAAACAACGCGTGGTGATCGACAGAGAGGAAGAGGAATACTATGTAGGACGCACACAATACGACTCGCCCGAAGTGGATTGCGAGGTGCTGATTGCGAAGGAGGCGAAAGGCGAAAGGTTAGAGGCAGGAAATTATTACGAGGTAACTATCATAAAATCAGAGGACTTTGATTTATATGGTGTTATAGAAAAGACAACATAACATGAAAACGAAAGACTTGATTCAACACATTGCCAGCTCAACTTCCATGACTAAGACACACACGGAAGAGTTGCTGAATGCTACCGTGGCAGTGATGCAAAAAGAATTATTGGCAGGAAAGAGTGTACAATTGCAGAATTTTGGTACGCTGGAAATGACACGCAAGAGTGCGCGCACCGTGGTACACCCTAAAACCAAAGAACGCACCGAAATACCAGAGAAAATGCAACTGAGTTTTAAGGTCAGCAATACCATCAAAGAAGAACTGAAAAATCTATAGAAATGACCTATGGCAAACGATAAACTGACATGGACTGAACTGCGCAAAGCAGTGGCAGAGTACGCCAATACTTCGGAACAAGAAGCTGGGCAGTTTCTCAATGCCCTATTGGGAGGCATTGTGGAAGGACTGAAAGCAGACAAGCAAGTCAAGATCAAAGGATTAGGTAGTTTTGCACTGAAAGCAATTGCACCACGCAAGAGCGTGAATATTGCTACAGGAGAGGCCTTCACCATTGAGGGATATAACAAACTAACCTTTAGCGCTGAGTCCATGCTCAAGGAGAGCGTGGAGAAACGTTTGGAACAGCCCAAAACAGAAGCTGTAATGGCAGAAATCAATAACGATCCTATCAAGAAATTGGGCGAACAAGCCGATGAAATCGTGGATATATTGGCAGAACTGGGACAAGCGGTATCCAAACCATCTAATGAAAGTTTGGAAGTTGAAAAAGTGTTAGAAGTTCCAACAGTTGTAAAAGAAGAGATAGAAGAGATAGAAGAGACGACTGAAGAACCTACGCCAGAGCCAATAGACGAGCCAAAGGAGAAAGCGGTAGAGGAGCGAGTTGAGGAACCTGCTAAGGAAGAGCCTATGGAGGAAGAAAAACTTATCGTTGAGAAGCCAACAGAAAAACCAATATGCAAACCTGCATGCAAGTGCCACAAGTGGGTGTGCTGGGTGATTGGTGCATTGTTGCTGCTGGGTATCGTGGGAACGGGTGTATATTTCCGTGCGACATTAATGCAATGGTGGCAATGCATGCAAGACTGTCAACCAACCACAGAGGTAGTTGAAGAAGTTTTAGAAGTTGAAGAAGTTTTAGAAGTTGAAGAAGTTTTAGAGGTAGAAGAATTGACTTTGGCAGAGAAACCACGCGAGTATGTGAATTTTATCGGCATAGAGCGCGTGGGAAAAGATAGTCGATTGGCATGGATAGCCTACAAGTATTACGCACAAAAAGACTTGTGGGTGTTTATCTACGAAGCAAATAGAGACATCATTAAACACCCTGCACAAGTGCGTGAAGGTCAGGTGATTCGTATCCCCGAACTGAGCGAGGAATATAGAAACCTATATAACCCCGAACTGAAGCAACTGGTGGATAGTTTGGCGGTGAAATACCTTAGGAAGTAGTTTAGAGTTTAGAGTTTAGTGTTTAGTGTTTAGAGTTTAGAGGCAAGGGTATTGAACGAAGATGTAATACATATTCACAGGGCACGGACACATAACCTGAAGGACATAACCGTAGATATACCACGTAACAAGTTGGTCGTTATCTCGGGTGTCAGCGGTAGCGGTAAGTCATCATTGGCCTTCGACACATTGTTTGCCGAAGGTCAACGGCGTTATGTAGAGAGTCTGAGTTCGTATGCACGGCAGTTCCTTGGGCGTATGCAGAAACCCGATGTGGACTTCATTGACGGTATTCCACCTGCAATAGCCATTGAACAGAAAGTGACAAACCGCAACCCACGCAGTACGGTGGGGACGGTAACGGAGATACACGAATACCTCAAACTACTGTTTGCGCGCGCGGGAAAAACCATTTCGCCTGTGAGCGGCATGGAGGTGAAGCGCCATAGCGTGCATGATGTGGTGGAGTGTCTGAGGAAGCAACCGACAGGAACAAAAGTGCTGCTGTTGGCGCCTATCGTGACGGACAATATAGAGGAACAATTGGGCATTTGGCAGCAACAGGGCTTTGCTCGTTTGTACCGATTCAAGGAGGATGGAACAGGGGAAGTGCTGCGACTGAATCAAGTGCTGACAAACAACGGAGATACTTTAATCCAACAACATAAACAACAAAATTCAACAACACCTGCGCGCGCCAATATTGCGCTTGCCAATACCTATCTGCTGGTTGACCGCGTCATAGCCGATGGCGAGGAGAGTACGCTGAACCGCTTTGCGGACTCGGTGCAGACGGCGTTCTTTGAGGGAAAAGGCGAGTGTAAGGTAGTCATCGAATCACATGTAGAAACTTTCTCGCAACGCTTTGAGGCGGACGGGATTACGTTTATGGAGCCCACGGAACATTTGTTTGATTTTAATAGTCCATTGGGAGCTTGTCCTACCTGCGGCGGATACGGCAATGTGATTGGCATAGACCCCGACTTGGTGGTTCCAGACAAAACGAAATCAATATACGAAGGAGCCATAGCATGCTGGAAAGGCGAAAAGATGGGGCTGTGGAACGAGGCACTGATCTATGCAGCGGATAAGTTTGACTTTCCAATACACACACCCTACTACGAACTGACAGCAGAACAAAAGCAGTTACTGTGGATTGGCAATGAATATTTTCATGGACTGAACGACTTTTTCCATGAACTGGAGAGCAAACAATACGCGAAGATACAGTATCGCGTTATGCTCAGTCGCTATCGCGGCAAGGCGATTTGTCCTGACTGCTTGGGCAAGCGATTGAGGAAAGAGGCAGAGTATGTGCTCGTGGGTGGAAAGTCAATAACCGAACTGAATCAGATGCCGATTACGCAATTAGCGGAGTGGTTTGGGCAATTGGCTATGGGCAATAGGCAGTTGGATGAGGCGTTTGGTATATTGCTGACAGAGATACGTTCACGGCTGCAGTTTATGCAGGATGTGGGTTTGGGTTATTTGACCCTGAGTCGTATGTCCAGTACCTTGTCGGGTGGCGAGGGACAGCGTATCAATTTGGCTAAGTCTTTGGGCAGTAGTCTGGTAGGTTCTTTGTACGTATTGGACGAACCCAGTATTGGTCTGCACCCACGGGATACACAACGGCTGATACATGTGCTGAAGCAGTTGCGCGATTTGGGCAATACGATCGTCGTCGTAGAGCACGACGATGAGATACAGAAAGCCGCGGATTATTCGATAGAGATTGGTCCGAAAGCAGGGCGCCATGGTGGCGAACTGGTATATGCTGGGGCGCCGAAGATAGAGAAATTTACGTATTCTATTCCGCCTTATAGGCGTACATGGAATAACTATATAGAGGTTATCGGTGCGACAGAGAATAACCTCAAGAACATCCATGTTCGCTTCCCGCTGAATGTGATGACTGTGGTGACGGGTGTCAGCGGCAGCGGCAAATCGTCGCTGATTACGAAGGTGCTATACCCTGCGCTGAAGAAGCATTACGGCGGTATAGCCGAACGGACGGGCGACTTTGGTAGTCTGAGGGGCAGTCTGCAATTGATTCATAATGTGGAGTTCGTGGATCAGAACCCATTGACCAAATCATCGCGTTCGAACCCAGTGACCTATCTGAAGGCATACGATGAGATTCGTAAGTTATACGCCGAGCAGCAACTGAGCAAACAGTTGGGCTTCACGCCGTCGCATTTCTCGTTTAACACGCCAGGTGGTAGGTGCGAAGCCTGCCAAGGCGAGGGAACGATAACAATAGAGATGCAATTCATGGCGGATGTGGTGTTGGAGTGCGAGCACTGCAAGGGCAAACGCTTTAAGCAGGATGTGCTGGATGTACTGTATCGCGGCAAGAACATTTACGATGTGCTGGAGATGACGGTTAATCAGGCGATAGAGTTTTTCTCCGAAGATTCGGCATGTAAGAAGATTGTCAATAGGTTGAAGCCGTTGCAGGATGTCGGTATAGGCTATGTGAAGTTGGGTCAAGCGGGTAGCACGTTGTCGGGCGGTGAGAGTCAGCGCGTGAAGTTGGCATCGTTCTTGGCACAAGAGAATGCAACACCTACCCTCTTTATTTTTGATGAGCCCACAACGGGCTTGCATCACCACGATGTGGCGGTGCTGCTGAAAGCCCTGAATGCGTTGATTAGCAGAGGGCACTCGGTGTTGGTGATTGAGCATAATCCATCGGTGATATTGGCAGCCGACCATATTATTGACCTAGGTCCTGAAGGTGGCGATGAAGGAGGAAGAATAGTGGCAGAAGGTACGCCAGAGCAGATTATGGAGTGTAAGGATAGTTATACAGGCAAAGCACTTAACGGACTTAAAGATAGTTTTATATGATTAGCGTAGAACATCTCAGCATAGAATACTCGTCGCGTCCGATATTGGACGATATTACTTTTTTGATTAACCCGCGCGATCGAGTGGCGTTGGTAGGAAAGAATGGTGCGGGTAAGACGACTCTGCTCCGATTGTTGGCGGGAGTGGAGACTCCCACATCGGGTCGTATCAACAAGATGGGCGACCTGACTATCGGTTACCTGCCACAGGTGATGATGCACGTGGACGGGAAAACGCTGAGGGAGGATGTGATGGGGGTATTAGGCGATAAGGCGAGAGGCGATGAGGCAAGAGGTGAGGAGGCACGGTTTATCGCGGAGATGGATCGAACGATTATCGGTTTGGGCTTTGAAAGGAAGGACTTTGACCGTCCTTGTTCGGAGTTCTCGGGCGGCTGGCGTATGCGTATTGAGTTGGCGAAGATACTCTTGCAACACCCTGATTTGCTGCTATTGGATGAGCCGACTAACCACTTGGACATAGAGTCAATACAATGGCTGGAGGAGTTCCTCAAGAACAACGGTAGTGCGCTAGTGTTGGTGAGTCACGACCGCGCTTTTTTGGACAATGTGACGACACGAACGATTGAGATTACGCTCGGTAGGATATACGACTATAACGCCCCCTACTCGCAATTCAAGGTACTGCGACAAGAGCGACACGAACAACAAGTACGCGCCTATCAGAATCAACAGAAGATGATTCAGGAGACCGAGGATTTTATTGAGCGTTTCCGCTACAAGGCCACCAAGGCGGTGCAGGTACAATCGCGCATCAAGCAACTGGAGAAGTTGGAGCGATTGGAGGTCGATCTGGAGGACAACTCAAGACTGAGTTTGCGTTTTCCACCTGCCCCACGCAGCGGCGACTTTCCAGTGATAGTGGAAGATTTGCGCAAAGACTTTGGCGAACATACGGTGTTTCAAGATGCGACCTTCACGATTCGCAGAGGCGAGAAAGTGGCGTTTGTGGGCAAGAACGGCGAGGGTAAGACGACACTGGTGCGCTGTATCATGGGGCAGTTGGATTATATGGGTCAGTTGAAGATTGGACACAACGTGAAGATTGGGTACTTTGCACAGAACCAAGCGGCATTGTTGGACGGCGAACTGACTGTCTTCCAGACGATTGACAACGTAGCAGTAGGCGACATTCGCACGCAGATACGCAATATATTGGGTGCGTTTATGTTCGGAGGCGAAGCATCAGAGAAGAAAGTGAAAGTGCTATCGGGAGGTGAGAGAAGTCGTTTGGCGATGATTCGTTTGCTGCTGGAGCCATGCAACTTATTGATACTTGACGAGCCCACGAACCACCTTGATATGCAGTCGAAAGATGTGCTGAAAGCCGCATTGAAGGAGTTTAACGGTACCGTGATATGCGTGAGCCACGACCGCGATTTCTTGGACGGACTGGTGGACAAGGTGTATGAGTTTGGTGGAGGAAAAGTGAAAGAACACCTTGGCGGTATTTATGATTTCTTGCGTAGCAAAAGGATTGATAACCTCCAAGAATTGGAGAGGAAGCCCGATGAGGCGATGAGGCGAAAAGGCGATGAGGCGAAAGGCGAGAGCTCTTCTGCGAAGTTGGATTATGCGGCACAGAAGGCAGCAGCAGCAGCGCGTCGCAAGAAAGAGAAACAGATTGCCGATGTGGAAGCAGCTATTGCGAAGTTGGAACAAGAGCAACAAGAGATAGAAGCACTGCTAACAGATGTAGCACAACAAACAGCGGAGAACTTCCAACGCTATGAGCATATCAAACGCGAGATGGAACAACGCCTATACGAATGGGAAATACTCAGCGAAGAAGAATAATATGAAAGAGATTATTGATTACATTATCCAATTCCTGCTCTATGGCAACGAACAAGCTGCCAAGCAAGTAGGTTATACGGCTGATGAGGCAGAGTGGCAGAATTACCGCGTGGTGATTGTGCCTAGTGGACAGTTGGGTAAAGAGATTGTAATGCCAGATTTTAGTGAGGCGAAAGGCGAGAGATTAGAGGCGAAAGGCACAGAACAGCCAACCTGGATTATTCGCACAGATATTGTCTATAATACTTTCTTCTTTATCTCGCGGGCAGAGGAACTGATTAACACACAGCGAGATGAGCACGGGCGATTCTTGGCTAAGTATTCTATTTTGGGTAAAAATAACCGCTTGATGATTCCTACGGTGGATGAGTATGCGCGCATGCTGATGAAACTGTTGGACTTGCCTTTGCCTACTCCATCGTTTAGTCAAATCTATTTGACGCACGATATAGATACGGTTGCCCATTACCGCCATTGGCGCGGGGCTATAGGAGGTATATTGCGCGGTCAATGGCGCAAAGTGATAGCATCGCTAAAGAATCTTCACAATGACCCTGCCTTCACCTTCTCGTGGCTGATTGCACAAGATAAGAAGGTGGAAGGAGCAGAATGTATCTACTTTGTCAAAGACACCATGGGAAAAGGATATGATTATCCGCAATATAAACTCGATGGCAAGGACTTTGAGACCGCAGAAATGTTGATAGAAAACAGTGGTGCCAAGATTGGATGGCATGGAAGTTATTATGGAGGCGATAAGGCGAATAGACTATTAGGCGATAAGGCTGGATTATATCGTAGTCATTATTTGCGTTGCTCGATAGACCAAATGCAGCGATTGGCAGAAGTGGGTGTGACCGATGACTTCACGATGATGTTCCCTGATCAAGTGGGTTTCCGTTTGCAGACCACTCGCGCGGTGCGTTGGATCAATCCTAAGACAATGACACTCACCGAGTTGGTGCTGCATCCTCTAACAGTCATGGACTGCACACTGAGCAACAGTAACTATATGAATCTCAGCGAGGATGAGGCATATTTTGAGTGTCAGCGATTGTTTGACAAGGTACATCAGAACGCAGGCGAAGTGGTGATTCTTTGGCATAACACCATCATTGCGGATAATGGTTATCATCGTTCGTTGTATCCTAAATTATTGTATTTGCTTATTGAGAAGTAACCATGAACAAACGTATCCTCATACTCTGTGAAGCTATTGCCCCACCTGCCTATTCGCCACGTATCATTACGTTGGTCGAATACTTGCAATCACAAGGTTGGCATTGCGAAATAGCCACAGAGATGGACAACGACACTACTTTTCAATCCAACAACTATACACTTCATCAAATGCCCACGTACCACAATTTGGTAGCCGACAAATTATTCGGTGCTAAAGAGCGGGCATTCTTTAATTATATTTGTCAGCACATAGATGTCTCCTCATTCGACCTCATCCTATGTGCCAGTTACTATTATTTTCCTCTCCAAACAGCAGCGCGATTAGCTAAGAGATACCATCTGCCTCTCATTGTAGATTTACGAGATATTAGCGAGCAATGGGGTACTTTGGATTTCTACACACGCACCTTTACAGGTCAAGTAACGATAGACACTATTGTCAAGCGCCTCTATACCTTCGTCAACCGCAAGCAGCGCAATCGTGTCTTGCATGCGGCTAATGCGGTTACTACGGTTTCGCCTTGGCATCAACAATTGCTTTCCCAGTGGAATAGCAATACCCACCTTATCTACAATGGCTACGATGCCACCACCTTCTATCCACAAGATATACCCTCCCACACTTTCGACATTACATTCATTGGCAAATACTATGCGCATTACGCCGAATGCCCTACCCTGTTATTTGCAGCATTGAAGGCTCTCATTGAAGAGAAAAGCATCAACAAGAGCCACATTAATGTACAATTCTACACAAACGTAATAGGGCAAAAGGCATTTGCTGAGTTAGCTGCACAGTATTCTATCTCTGAGATTGTACAAGTATCGAGTTATATCCCTCGCGAACACATCGTGCCTATCATGCACCAATCATCCATCATGATGATACTTACTACTTCTGCCAAACAACATGATACCCACGGAATTATGGGCACGAAATTCTATGAGATATTAGGTATCGAGAAACCTTGTCTATGCCTCACTTCTGATGAGGAATGTCTTGCAAATGCCATTCAGCAAACCCATGCGGGCTTGGCTGCGACCAACGTAAATGAGGTCAAGGCATTTATCATTGAGAAGTATAACGAATGGCAACAAAATGGCTTTACGCGCCAAGCAGTAATCAACAAGGAGCAATTTACTCGTCAACATGAGGCTGAGCAGTTCGAACAACTATTCATTCAAACATTGAAATCCTAAAACGTTGAAAACATTGACCACCATATCCGTCATAGTACCCATATACAATGCTGAAAAATATTTGGCAAAGTGTATCGAATCCCTGATACAACAGTCACATACAGCATTGCAAATCATCCTTGTCAACGATGGTTCCACCGACCAAAGTTTGACTATCGCTGAGCAATATGCTCAACAAGATGCACGTATCCAATTGTATTCACATCCCACTAACCAAGGGCAATCCGCTGCACGTAATCTTGGACTGCAACATGCCACAGGCGAGTTCATCTCATTCGTTGATGCCGATGACTATGTGGATAACGATTTCTATGTGTATATGTTGCACCATATAGGCAATTTAGATTGTGTACAAATAGGTTATAGACGTGTCACCAAGCAAGGGAAAGTATTAATTCAGAAACTGCCTAGGCATTTCTACCAATTCACCTCACCATGTATGCGCCTGTATCGACACGAGTTTTTTACCCTGCACCATTTGAGTTTCCCTATGGGTATGATCTATGAGGATGTCATATTTTCATTGGATTTTTGGGCAGCTAAGCCCACCTACAAAATGCTGCCATACACTGGCTATAACTACCTTGCAAACACCAATTCCACGACTGCCACACGCAATCTCGTAGCCAAAGAATTGCTATTTGCCACACTCAAGGAAAAGCGCCAAAATAGCAAAAACATCGCTCACCGCTTGCTCATTCTCTATACCATCATCCGACTTAAATTCCATTTTAAACGATATGACTAATTAATAGCTAATCAATGTCTTTCTCCAGAAAAAATATTATACACATAACATTGCTATTCATTCTATTGCTCATCCCTAATCTCTGCGCTTTGGTTATGGCTATAGATCTGGAAGGCTCCTTGATTATGAAAATTGGTTATTTAGGAATAGTCATGGTTGGCTTGCTGTTGCCAGCACTCATTCTCAAAATACGTACATATTTTATCTTTGAAGGATTCTTAAGCTTTCTCTTCATGCCTATTGATATTGCTAGTTTGTATCTAAACAAGCAATCGGCTTCTAAATTATTTTTAAATTCCATTCTCAATACAGATGTATTAGAAGCATTCGAACTATTGCATACTATGTGGCCAATATGCTTAGCCGTTTTTTTAGTATGGGGAATATACATCTACCTTTGCATAACTATTCCAAATCTGCCCTTATTTAACTCCAAATTACGCTATTGGGGAGTTTTAGCAATAATCACTACGACAATGGCAATATATGGAGGGCAAACCTTGTTGATTAGAAAAATCAATCCTACTTTCACTTTTCAGGAAGTAATGAGCCAATCAACGGAAAAGTTTGGGTTGAAATTTCTAAAAATATATCCATATAATTTGTATATTAACACGCACCTACTTTGGCAAGACAACAAAGCATGGAATGAGGCACAAGAGGATTTATCAACCTTCTCTTTTGGCATCAACAAACGCGATTCTATCGACAACACTCTATACCTTTTATATATCGGCGAAGCTACAAGATACGACCACCTTAGTATTAATGGCTACGAACGCAACACTACACCACACCTTTTGAAAGAAAATAATATCATTTCATTTACATCAATATACACCCAAGCTAACCTCACAAACTATTCCATTCCATACATGCTCACAAGGGCTTCAGTTAGCAATTCTGATATACTACATAAAGAAAAATCTTTATTAGAAGCATTTCAAGAAGCTGGATATCATACTGCATATATTTCTAATAGTTCTTATTTTCCATTCACCATGCGTATTATGCATAATTGTGACTATCATTATATTTTTAATCGGGGCATGGATGCTGTAAATAATTATGATATAAATCTGGTGAACAAAGCCATAGAGCACTACAACAGCAACGGCCAAATAATATTACTACATTCTTTAGGCAGTCATTTCAAATATAGCATACGCTATCCAGCTGATTTTTCATACTTCTTACCTGCCTCAAAGCCTACGGATGGTTATGATATTCTCAAGGAAGAAAATAAATCACTATTGATCAACAGCTACGATAATAGTATTCGATACACAGATTACGTGCTACACGAACTTATATCTTGGATGGATGCATTGAACAATGCGGCTGTCTTGATCTATATCTCTGATCATGGTGAGAGTTTCTGGGATGATGAAAGAAAGTTATCACTACATGGCTCATACGAACTTAGCGAAGCAGAATATCATGTCCCTTGTTTTATATGGTATTCTAACGAGTTTCAACAACAACACCCACAAAAAATCAACACATTAGAACAAAATAAACATATAACACAAAACTCAAGTACTATATTTCACACACTGCTTCACCTAGCTAATATCGTTGAGATTGTAGATTCTACCAAAAGTTTATGTTCAACCTATGTCCAACCACTAGACACTTTTCAGGTTTTAAGTGGAGCTGGAGAAATTAAAACATATGTCATCCAATAATCATCGTAACAATATGACTAATCCAGAACTTCTTCAACTACTCCGCCGCGAGGTTATCCCTGCCATTGGTTGTACAGAGCCAATTGCAGTGGCATTGTGCGTGGCACGCGCTAAAGAACTATTAGGCGTAGAGCCAGACGAGATAACAGTTTATCTGTCAAAGAATGTCTATAAGAACGCCTTGGCTGTAGGTATTCCCAACACAGGCATGACGGGATTGCCTATTGCGATTGCGCTGGGCGCTACGGTCGGTAAGTCTGAGTATCTGTTGGAGGTGCTGCGCGATGCAACGCCAGAGGCAGTGGCATATGCCAAAGAATATATGTTGCGCGTGCCTGCACAAATTCATATCAACTACGAGGCACCAAGTATCCTCTATATCCATGCCGAAGTGCGAAAAGGTGACAAAACGGCACAAGCCACGATTATGGATGGGCATACGAATTTTGTGGAGGAAGCCTCTCCTAAATCCTCCCCTAAAGGGAAGGACTTCAGTACCGCGCAAAACACCCTTCCCTTAAGGGAGGGGATGGGGATAGGTTTAAACCTCCGTCGTGTGTATGATTTTGCCATGGAGGTGGATATCCATGATATTACCTTCTTGACAGATGGTGCAGAGATGAATACCGCTGCTGCGGAGACATCTTTTGCAGACCAATATGGTCATGGATTAGGACGACTATTGCGAGCAAATACGCTGACTGCAACGCCCGAAATGGAAAAGCTCTTTGGCAACACCTTGTTCACCAAGATCATCAGTTACACTTGCGGCGCATGCGATGCGCGTATGTCGGGCGCGATGGTGCAAGTGATGAGCAACTCGGGGTCAGGTAATCAAGGTATTTCATGCTCTATTCCTGTGTATCTGTACGCGAAGGAGAACGGTTGCAGCGAAGAGCGCACGCTTCGCGCTTTGGCGCTCAGCAACCTCACGGTTATCTATATCAAGCAGTCGCTTGGTCGTTTGTCGGCGTTATGCGGTTGCGTGGTGGCTGCCACAGGTTCGGCGGCAGGTATCACCTATCTCATGGGCGGAAACTACGAAGAGATTACCTATGCTATCAAAAACATGATTGCCAATATCTCTGGTATGATCTGCGACGGTGCCAAGCCTGGCTGTGCGTTAAAAGTCACCAGCGGTGTGGCTACGGCTATTTTCAGTGCGTATTTGGCGATGCAACACTCATTTGCAGACTCTACCGAAGGTATTGTAGAGGACGATATTGATCGCACTATCCGCAACCTCACACGCATTGGTCACGATGGTATGAAAGTGACCGACGACCTCATCCTCGACATTATGACACATAAGCAATAATTTAGTGACAACTATACAAAATACAATGAAGAAATTTAAACACATACGCGCATACTACTCGGGGTGGATTCTGCCGCTGGTCGATTTCCTCATCCTATACCCTACCCTTCTGATTATGCGCCGAAAAACTACGAAGGGTATCCAGTTGCAATACCACGGCGATAAGAAACTCATTGAGCAAGACATTCGCCATGGCGCATTCTTTATGACCAATCATCGCGACATTTGTATGGATGCTATATGGCTCACTTTTCTCTTGCGTATACGCTATTTCATTCGCCCTTATGTGGGTATTGGAAATAACCTCTTTGGCAAATGGTGGATTGAGCATGTAGTACGTTTTATGCGTGCCTTTGTGGTTATTCGAAATGGTGGCTTCCGCGATCAAGTTAACAACGCCACCACGCTTTCGCAGTATATCCGACATTTGCGTAAACGCCATAAATCCATATGGTTAGCGCAACGAGAGGGACGCGCCAAGGACGGCAACGATCTCACCCAACCTGGCGTATTGAAGATGCTCACGATTGATGCGGAAGACTTCTTTGAGAGTGTGAAGGAACTGAATATCTGCCCTGTCAGCATATCGTATGAGTATGACCCATGCGACTATCTCAAAGCGCGCGAGATGCAACTCAAACGCGATAATCCAAAGTGGAAAAAATCGCGCAAGGACGACTTGGTGTCCATGTCGGTGGGTATCAAGGGACAGAAGGGGCGTATTGTCTATCGCCTCACGCCATCGATTAACCATGATATTGATGCTGCGCTGGCCAAGACCCCTGCGTTGCGCGAACTGAGCCGCAACGAGCAGATTCAGTTTGTATGCCAAATCATTGACCAACATATCCATGCGGCGTATGAGATTTACCCTCGCGGCACGGAGTTTGACGCGTATATTGATAGCCGCTTGCAGCTTATCCATCTCTCCAATAAAGACACGGACTTCCTCCGCGACCGCTTGTATGAGATGTATAATTACCCTGTATTGAACTACGAGAAGGCGGTAAAAAAGTACGATTATTAAGATTGCGGTTCTTAGTACCTTTGTATATAACCAAGATTCAAAGTGTTTTGATAAACTACATAAATACCCTAGGAAAAGCATATCCTACTCTCGAATACCAACTCATGAATGCTGCTTCTATGGAAGAAGCTATACAAATATTCTTGTCTTATTATCAAGAATAAAAAGTCTTAGTTGCAATCACAAAATATCCGCACAATCGAAAGACAAATCGGTTATGCGGATTTTTTCATGGGGGGTACAGTGAACATCAGAGTGGTAACCGAGTGGTTTCGAAAGAGATCAAAAGCATGTCTTCGCCCAAAAAAAAGATATACATAGGATACGGATAAGACATTGATAGGATATAGTGGTCGCGAAATGATTGCAAAATGGTCGCGTAGCGGATGAGGAATTACACAAAAGATTTGCATATGTGCAATATTTTTAGTACCTTTGCAGCCTCTTTTTGGGAAACGGAAAGGTGAAAACTGAAAACATATGATAACAATAGAACAATTAAAAGAAATTCAACAACGCGCCGATAAGCTCAGACAATACTTGGCTATTGACGAAAAACGCGTGCAACTGGAGGAAGAAGAACTCCGCACACAAGACCCTGGATTCTGGGAAGATGCCAAAGCCGCTGAAGCACAAATGCGCAAAGTGAAAGGCATCAAAGCATGGATCGAAGGCTACGAAGGTGTGCGCGCTGCCACCGAAGAACTGCAACTTGCCTTCGACTACTGCAAAGAAGAACTCGTGACCGAAGACGAAGTAGATACCGCATACGCCCACGCTGTCAAAGAGGTAGAAGCCCTCGAAATGAAAAACATGCTCTCGCATGAAGAAGACCAGATGCCTGCCGTACTGAAAATCGTTTCTGGAGCAGGCGGTACCGAGGCACAAGACTGGGCGGAACAACTCATGCGCCTCTACCAACGCTACTGCGAGAAGCACGACTACAAAGTGACCATTGCCAACCTGCAAGAAGGCGACGAGGCAGGTATCAAAACCGTGACTTTCAACATCGAAGGCGACATGGCATACGGTTACCTGAAATCCGAAAACGGCGTACACCGCCTCGTGCGCGTGAGTCCATACAACGCACAAGGCAAGCGCATGACCTCCTTCGCCTCCGTATTCGTGGTGCCACTCATTGACGATACGATTGACATACATGTAGATCCAGCAGGCATATCATGGGATACTTTCCGCTCATCGGGTGCAGGTGGACAGAATGTGAACAAAGTGGAATCGGGTGTGCGTCTGCACTATAAGTTCATCAACCCACTCACCAACCAACCCGATGAGATCGTGATTGAGAATACCGAGACACGCGACCAACCCAAAAACCGCGAGAATGCCCTCCGACACTTGCGTAGCCAACTCTACGAACTCGAGCTCGAGAAACGTCGTCAGGCACAAGCCAAAGTGGAGGCAGGCAAGAAGAAAATCGAATGGGGAAGCCA
>JAXJWX010000070.1:0-2831 GCA_036307765.1 Paludibacteraceae bacterium
GATGTAGCGTATTTGGAAAAAATGTATTACTTTTGCGCAGCATTTTGAAAAAATTGCCCAAAGGATGGTTCCGTAGCTCAGCTGGATAGAGCAACAGCCTTCTAAGCTGTGGGTCGTGGGTTCGAATCCCGCCGGAATCACTGAAAGGGAAAATCGAAAGGTTTTCCCTTTTTTGTTTTATATCAACAAGTTACAAGCGCAACGCGCATAACTCTCTGAAACAGCGCGATTTAATTTGTCGCTCTTTTGTCGTGCTTCTGTCGCCTTTGACAAGCAAAATGTCACCCCAGAATGACATAGTTTAGTGACCTATTAGTGAGAAATTCGTCCAGGCAGTTAGTAGGTCACTATTTTACCCCTATCTCCCCGACTATTAAATAGTTTGCCAACATATCGCAGAAAGATCCAACATAACTTGCGTGTCCCAAATAGTGATGTTATGTTTGCACTGCAAACCGTTCATTGAGAGGAAGTTAAGCCATTACGATAACGAGTGAGTGTCGCCCCTTGTCGCAACATTGACGCTCGGTGTCGCATTGGTGACCTATGGTGGCGCAACATTGTCACCGAAAAAATTTCTCGATCGGATTTGCACCTGCTACATTTGCAGGCAGCAGAGAAAACACAACTAAAAATTGAGTGAATATGACAACGCAAACAATCAAGGTGCTAATGATAGCACAGAAGAACAAACCAAACGCTGACGGCAAAGTTCCAATCTTCGCACGCATTACAGTAGGTAAAGAATCGCGCGTAATCTCAACAAAACTATGGATTAACCCCGATCGCTGGGGAAATGGTAAAGCTCTTGGCAATCTAAAAGAGGATAAAGCAATCAACAAAATCCTCGAAGAGTTGCGCTTTGCCATCATGCAAAAGCACACCGAAATGCTCCGCAGTGGCGAGGAGGTAACCTTCGAGAAACTCAAGCTCGCGTTGCAGGGCAAAGATTATGATGGATCATGCCGCTATTTTGTGGAGTTATTTGACCGCTGGCTTGAGGAATACAAGAAACAGATCGGCATCTCGACCTCCGAAATAACCTATGGCCGATATGTGGTTGTTAGAAATCGTTTGCAAGAGTACATTAAGAAGACAACCAAAATGGAGGACATCCTGCTCAATGAGGTGACTCCATTCTTCATCACGGGATTCGATACCTATAATAGAAATGAGTACCCAATCGCAAATAACTACGCGATGAAGCAGCTGCAGAAGTTGCGCACTATTTACCAAGTGGCAATTGATAATGGCTGGGCAAAACGAAATCCATTTGCTACTATTAAAATAAGGTACGAGAACAACGAGCGTGGCTTCCTAACCAAGGATGAGCTAGCGCGTATTATGGCAAAGAAGTTCACAATACCTCGCATGGAGCACATGCGCGATGTCTTCGTATTCAGTTGCTTCACTGGCCTTGCACATTGTGATGTTGCAAAATTAAAGCAGGAGAATGTTTACACAGACTCGGATGGTAGAACTTGGCTTAAGACCTTTCGTAATAAAACCGATGTCCCCGTTCACATTCCTCTGCTGGAGGTGCCTCAGATCATCATTGCCAAGTACAAAGGCATGCGCCAACTTCGCGGAAAACTGCTCCCCGTTCCTAGCAACCAGAAATGCAACACATACCTCAAGGAACTTGCAGATGTTTGTGGCATAAACAAAAACATAACCTTCCATATGGCTCGACATACATTCGCTACGACCGTTACGCTGACAAATGGTGTACCCATTGAGACCGTAAGTAAGCTGCTAGGCCACCGTAGCATACGCACCACGCAGATCTACGCAAAGGTAATAAACGAGAAGATTGCCGAGGATATGGGAAGTCTGGCCACTCGTATTGATGGCAAATTTGAGTTGGCATCGCCCAAGAAAGCAAAGCCTATAATGACTATGGAGGAGGTAATGGAACGCACACGGAGATTGCATCCAGATGGCAACTTCAAGTTAAAAGATGCTGCATGTTATATCTCGTAGCACCTTTAGTATTCACTCTGTCAGCCGTCCCAGCAATGGGGCGGCTATTTTACTGTTACCTTGGGAATGTCAGACCAGAGGGTCGTGTAGTGTGGGGATTGGCTTTCGCTCGATGACTTTATTCGGCCGCTGCCCTGGATGCCCATTTTTACCGCACCACGCCCGAATGTATGGTTTATGGCATCCATGGCCGAGGATAGCTTACTTTCGCGCTCTATGGCGGCTGTATCGCTAAACAACGAGCGAACAACGCCCGACTCTGGAATCAGCTTGCTGATGACAACACCTGCCTTCTTGTAGCCGAAGCCTCTCTTATAGACCTCGCGTGTGGCGTTGACAGCTGCTGCGATAATCGCTCGGTGGTCGTTTGTGGCTTCGGGGAACGACACCAACACCGAGCCATAGGTCTGTGGCTCGTTCTCTTTGAAGCGGTTTGTGTAGGCGAAGACCATCATCTCGATACAAGCGGAGTGTTGTGCGCGAAGCTTCTCGGCTGCCGAGGCCGCAAAGTTAGCCACTTGCTCGGCAAGCATAGCCTCATCGCATATCTCTTTGGCAAAGCTGCGTGACACGCATATCGACTGCTTCGCCTCGATGGTATCTTCAAACTCGATGCTCGGAATACCTCTGAGCTCCTGCCAGGTGCGCAAACCAACAATGCCGAACAAACCTCGCACCACACCCTCGTCCATCTGTGTAAACTCCCAGGCGGTGGAGATGTTTCTATCTTGTAGTTTTCGGGCGGTCTTGCGACCAATGCCCCAGACATCCTCGATTGGAAATTTACGCAGTACCTTCTCTATATCCTGGGGACGATGCATATAACACCCTCCTAGTAACTTGGGATA
>JAXJWX010000071.1:0-12245 GCA_036307765.1 Paludibacteraceae bacterium
AGCCAATCTTCCTCGAGATCGTTATTGCTCCTGACTTTACTGACGAGGCAATGGAGATCTTCGCTACCAAGAAGAACCTCCGTGTTATTCAAGTGGACATGACTCCAAGCACCGAGGCCATCGACCAATATGTGAGTGTCAACGGCGGTTTGCTCGTACAACACCTCGATACACAAATCGAGACGATCACAGCCGACATGTGCGCTACCAAGGTGCAACCAGATGCGGCAACCCTCGCAGATATGCAATTTGGTTGGAACATCGTTAAGCACGTGAAATCCAATGCAATCGTAGTAGTCAAGAACGGTCAAACATTGGGCGTCGGTGCAGGTCAAATGAACCGCGTAGGTAGCGCTGAGATTGCTATGAAGCAAGCGCACGCTGCTGGTGTGACCGAAGGTCTTATCCTCGCTTCTGATGGCTTCTTGCCATTCGACGACACCGTAGCATTGGCTGCACAATATGGTGTAACCGCTATCGTTCAACCAGGCGGCAGCATCCGTGACAACGACTGCGTAGTCAAAGCAGACGAGCTCGGCATCTGCATGCTCATGACTGGCACACGCCACTTCAAACATTAATTGCAAATGAAAAAAGTACTAGTTATAGGTGGAGGCGGACGAGAGCATGCTATCGTGTATGCTCTCTCGCGCAGCCCACAAGTGGAGAAGATTTACTGCGCTCCCGGTAATGCAGGTATTGCTCAACTCGCTGAGTGCGTGGCGATCAAGGACACCGATGTAGAGGGCTTGCTCCTCTTTGCCAAAGAGACGGAAGTGGATCTCACTGTGGTTGGTCCAGAGGCTGCCCTCGCCGCTGGTGTAGTGGATGCTTTCCGCAAGGAAGGTATGCCTATCTTTGGTCATACCAAGGCTGCTACTCAAATCGAGTCCAGCAAGGAGTTTGCCAAAATCATCATGGACAAATACCACGTGCCTACCGCTGGTTATCAATCCTTTAGCGACTATGCTGAGGCATTGGCATATGTCAAAGCAGGCACACTGCCAACCGTACTCAAGTACGACGGATTAGCAGCAGGCAAGGGCGTAGTGATCGCTACTACCTTAGAGGAAGCTGACGCGGCGCTCCAAGACATGCTTTGCAATGAAGCCTTCGGCAAAGGCAAAGTAGTGATTGAAGACTATTTGGAAGGACCTGAGTTCTCGTTCATGTGCTTTGTGAATGGCGAGAACGTCTATCCAATGCCACTCTCACAAGACCACAAACGTGCATACGACAACGACGAAGGGCCAAACACGGGCGGTATGGGTGCCTACACTCCGCTACCATTTGTGACCGCAGAAGACGAGGCTTTTGCTCGCAAGTATGTACTCGAGGCGGTTGCCAAAGGTATGTGCCAAGAGGGATTACCACTCACTGGTGTGCTCTATGGCGGATTGATGAAAACCGCACAAGGTGTGAAGGTCATCGAGTTCAATGCTCGCTTTGGCGACCCAGAGACCGAAGTGGTATTGCCACTCTTGGAAAGTGATGCCTACGATGTGTTCTACGGAATCGCGACTGGGCAATTGGCTATGGGCGATGGGCAATTGGCATGGCGCAACGAAGCCACTATCGGTGTTGTACTTGCCTCTAAGGGTTACCCTGGCGACTATGCAAAAGGCGCTGTGATTGAAGGAGTTGAGCTCTTCGACGGCCCTGTTTTCCACATGGGAACGAAGAACGACAACGGCGTACTGAAAACCAATGGCGGTCGCGTGATGATGTGCATTGCTACGGGCAAAGACATCGCTGAGGCACAAACTAAAGTATATAAGGAGATAGAGAAAATCCATTGCGACAACCTCTTCTACCGCAAAGACATCGCCCACTGGGCGCTCTGAGCAGCGGAGCTGCGTATAGAATCGTGTAGAATTGTATAGAGTTGTGTAGAATTGTTATCTAGAATGCACTATGCTACACAATACTACCCAATACGACACCACACTACACAATAAAACTAAAACTTATGATAATAGATGGTAAAGTGATTTCGCAATCCCTCAAGGATGCGATGAAAATCGAAGTAGATGCATTGGCGGAGCAATATGGTCGCCGTCCATGCCTCATGGTCATCATTGTAGGTGACAACCCTGCCAGCCGCTCTTATGTGCGTGGCAAGATCAAAGCAACCGAGTACTGTGGTTTCGACGGCCACCTCGTGGAACTCCCTGAAGATGTGAGCGAAGCAACACTCCTCGCGGAGATCGACAAGCTCAACAACGACCCACTCGTGGACGGTATCCTCGTGCAATTGCCTTTGCCAAAACATATCTCTGAGGACAAGGTCATCGCAGCTATCTCAGCCGAGAAAGATGTGGACGGTTTCCACCCTGAGAACGTGGCACGCCTCTGGCTCAACCAACATTGCATCCTCCCATGTACCCCAAAAGGTATCATCGAACTCCTCGACCAAGCGGGCGTGGAGATGGCAGGCAAGAAAGCCGTTGTCATTGGTCGCAGCAATATCGTGGGCAAGCCCGTTGCTAAACTCTTGCTTGACCGCAATGCTACTGTGACTATTGCACACAGTCGTACCAAAGACCTGGCAGCCGTATGCCGCGAAGCGGATATCCTCGTAGCAGCCGTAGGTCGTGCAAAGATGGTGACTGCCGAGTATGTGAAACCAGGTGCAGCCGTGATTGATGTGGGTATCAACCGCACCGAGGACGGCAAACTCGTGGGCGATGTGGATTACGAGGCAGTATTGCCAGTAGCAGGTGCTATCACCCCTGTCCCAGGCGGTGTAGGCCCTATGACTATCACCATGCTCATGCGCAACACGATTGAGTGCTTCCTTAATCGTATGAATAACAAATAATTATACCCCCTGGGGCTATCCCTTAATCATTTGATAGAGTGTAGGATACCCATTCTACACTCTATCCACAATCTAATACCAAATCCACAACTATGATTGTACACGTAGCATCATTTTTAGAGAGTCTTGGTGGTTCCATTGACAAGGACCACTATCTTCGCCCTATTCCTGGTAGAACGGGCTGGGCAGCGTATTGCCGCAAACCTGAGTATTCGAAAGCCAAGAAGAAAGAGATGGCAGCCCATCCTGTCGTACAAAATTTCCGCAGTATCAATGAGGAGGCTTGTGCTATTTTGCATGATCCAGAACAGAAAGCGCTTTGGCACGAGAAGCATTTGCAAGCATTGCGCGAAGCAAGCAAACACCAGCGTATGCCCAAAGCCAATGGCAAACCACGAGTACCTGCCCGACTATACGATTTCATCAAACATGAAATCTCTCTTGCCCGCAAGCAATCGTGATTTTAAACTATGCATGTGTTTCTTGAGCAGGGCAGGGAGTTGATTGCCCTGCAAGTTGTTGGATTATGTTGTTGGTGTTGTTGATTAAAATATAACTCTTGTTGTTTTTAGTTATAGTATCAGTTCCCCCGTTATTCCCCTATCTATTGCCCCTTATCTGCCACCTATCTCCATCGAGACCTCATCGTGACTTCATCGTGACCTCATCGTGACCTCACCGTGACCTCACCGTATGATCACCGTGACACAAAGCGCACTTCCCCGCGAGACAACCCGCCACCTGTCAAGTGCTCGGCGGTACTCCGCCGAGTCAAAAAACGCAAAAAAATCGCTCTTCTCTTGCTCAATCCAAAATAATTGATTACCTTTGCACCGTGAACCTGCGCTGGGGATGTCTGCGTTAGGGTTGTATAGTAGAGTTCGTGAGTTGGCTGCTACAATGCTACACCATTCTACACAACGCTACACCATCCTAAACAATGCAACTGGCGAAGGGTAGCAGACATAATAAAGGCGTCATAAGCGCTTTGTAGTTGGCTACTTGGAATCTGGTAATTTCTAACATTGTTCCAACACATTGCAGCATTTTGATGTCCTCGGGGTATGTATATCCATATCCGCACACATTGTAATTAGGTGTGTGCGTGTGCGTACATATCGGCGTGGGCTTCGGTGTTGCTTGTTCGGAACAATAGGCAATACCAGAGCCTCAAGTAGCGGAACAGCAACAGTGCAGTCCCGCTTTTTTGTTGCTAATATTTCTATAGAAACTAATTTTAGTATCGAATAAACTTTTAAGATCTTGATACCTCAAGAGACCATAGAGAAAAGCCTATATCAAACCACTGAAGATAAGGCAATTGCGGAGGATATACATGCAGAATTCTCCAACGATAAGGCATTTATTCCCAAAGAAGGTACTTTTAGAGATAAATATATATCATTCATTACTTCTAAATCACCCTTAAATTCACAAGAAGAAAAGAATTTGTTTCTACAATTTCAAAACGGAGATGAAAAAGCCAAAGACGCTATTATAGAATCTAATTTACCCCTTATCTACGCCGTTGCTGAAAAATATGTGGCCTCATACCCTACTGTTGATATCCAGGATTTAATCGGAGAAGGTGTTATTGCTTTATGTAATGCGCTAAGAACCTATAATCCATCTTTCAATGTTCCTTTTGCAACATATACAATGCGTGGAATTGAATTCCGCATGCAGGAATGTATCTTATCTTATCGTTTTCTCATACATATACCTTACGATGTAGCAACCACGATGGAGAGAATGATAAGAATTGAATACAAATACATCGTCCAACACGGAATACCTATAACATCAGAGGAATTGTCTTTAGAATTGGGAGAATCTATAGAAAGAATTGGGTATTGCCGAGAATTACTGAATTATTCGACAGCGGATTCTCATGATATTAACATTGATATTGATCACTTAGAAAGTGAGGAATATGCAGATGTGAGATTATGGTATGAGTCATTAGCTTGCGACATTGATTGTGCATTGAGAACTTTAACACCGCGTGAGGCAGATTTTATTCGCAAATGTTTCGGTATCGGTCAAAATGAGAAGACATATGAAGAAATCGGTATAGAATATGTTCTTACCCGTGAACGAGTACGCTGTATTTACGAAAAAGCGATACGTAGACTTAAAGTGTCTCAGCGTAGTAGAATTCTTAAAACTTACTTAGGGTACGAAAATAATGTTAGCGAAATAGATACAGATATAGATAACATCCCTATAGTAAAAACATTCAATCCAGAGATAGTTCAGAACAAGGTAAAGAGCAAAGAAGATATAAAAGCAGAGAAAATTAAACGAAATAAAAAAAGAATAGAAAAACAAATAGCAGAAATTATTAAATATAATTTAAATGACTTGCCATTACCCCCTAAGGGAATATATAGAAATAACTATTTGAATAGACTAATATCTGAAACGCGGAAAATAATCAAGTTGCTTAATGAGCAAGTTGTGTCAAAACGCAAATTACCGTCACCTAAGATGGTAAAAATTAAAAATAAGGGAGATGTTATGTCACATTTAGATAAAAACCTTGGCATTTTAGAACAAGAATCTTATGTATCAGCACGCACATTAAATGAATTACGAACAAATATTGCTTTGTTACACGAAAAATGCAAATCTAACAAAAAATAATTCAAATTTTTGATGCTTTCTTACATTTTTATTGATATACTGACAAGTTTTAGCAGTTTAAAGCAGTACCTTTGCAGCGTAATTCAAAAAAATGAATGTTTAACCCTCAAAAATGATTACTATGGACGAATTATTATGCTGGATTATTGACATTATTATAGCTATCTTTTGCTTGTGGTTCTTGCTGGACCCTCTATTCGGTTAATAAATAAAAGTTATCCTTTTTGTTGCTGGTATGATATAGAATAGCAATAAAGATGTTCTATCGCACATTTAGCCTACTACGGATATAACCACTCACCTTTCGGCACAATCTTCGGCACACGAAAACTTTTTTCAAAAAAAATACACTCACGTGGGGAAGCATAGAAAACACCACACTTCCCGCGTGTTATATATACGTGAGTAAAGGGTTTCCTGAGTGGTCAATTGTTGGGTTTTCATAGAATAGCGGTTAATAGTTATTCGCTAATACTTTTTGTGGACAGCTGCCCAGCTGGCCAGCTGTTTCTATAACTTCACCCGCGCGCGGGTACATGTATATGTTTTGAGAAATTGCTGGACAGCTGGTCACGAGATAATCTCTCTGTAGTTTTTTTCAGAATCTCCATTTCGTTTGTATCTCGCTGGTAAACAAGCCATCTACGAAATCTCATACCATGGATTAGTCATCATACCGGCTGGTGTCCTGCCTTGTCCCGCAGCAATGCCCAGCTATTGAAAGCTATCTTGGTAACCTCAAAACACCATAATGCGGCTTAAAAATAGCAATAAGACACTGATTTTGCAGCTAAAATCAATCTTTTTAACCGCAAAACACTACACTTTCCGCGCAATGTATATATTTCCAAGTATTATAGCTATTCAGGCATTTTGGGTATAGAAAGAATCATATCCTCCGTACTCTTGTTTCCTGCAATAAACATAGAATAATAAACTGGCAAGTATGTAATTCCGTCTTCATCCATCTCTACCTCGCGTTGGTTGCAAAGAACCATTGCTTCCTTCACCGAGTAATCCTCATTAGCAATAAACTTATCCAATGCGCTATGCACATAGTAGTCTTTACCAGACTTCACCTCTATTGGCAGAACAGATAAGTTGGTATAATCATCAATAATAAAATCCACCTCTCCGAGCTTCTTATTATCATAGTAAAACAACGGACACCCATGCGCATGTAATTCTTGCGCAATAGCCGATTCATACACAGTTCCTAGGTTGATACTCTTGATATCCTCTAAAATAGTATTCGCATTCATTCCGTACAACAAGCATGTTAGCAACCCTACGTCATTGAGATACAATTTCAACAGATTCTTCTGCTCGCTCTCCTTCAAAGGAAAATGCGGATTGCTGATAGCACGCACCGCCATTGCCACACCTGAAGCAGTCAAATAATCAAACTCCTCCTCATAGTGCTCATAACGCTTATTTTTGTTATGCTCAATATCGCGATAGACCACACGTTTTTTCTTATTCTCCAGTATTGATGGAATGAGATCATAAATAGTGCGTATCTTCAATTTTTGTTCTTCGTCATATTGCGAAGCATCTATGCGATACAATTCAATGATATCCTGCTGTATAGCACGCACTTTCGCTATGTTTTGATTATGCACAAACTGGTTGACTGCCTCTGGCATACCACCCACGATTAGATAATATCGGAATAATCGCAATAGATAATCATGCATTGACTCATTCACCGACTCGCGTTTCTCAAATTGCGAACGAACCGCAGCAATAGAGTGTGTGTTAGCGCCCATTGCCCATAAAAACTCCTCAAAATCCAAAGGATACATCTGCTTGATAGCCACACTTCCCATAGGAGTAGAGGGGGTCATCTTCAAAGCAATACCCAACTGCGAGCCACTGGCTATGTAGCGGTACCGTGCATCTTGATTGAGGAACTTTAGCAATGTCAGCAAATGGGGATATGCTTGTATCTCATCTAAAAACACAATTGTGTCTTCACGACTCCCCAAGCGTTGTCCAGCAAAGATACCCAACTGCACATAGAAATCCTGTACCGAATGTACATTGGCGAAGGTACGAGCACCTTCCTTGTCCTCTTGCAGGTTAATCTCTACGTAATTGGCAAATAGTTGCTGACTCACATAGCGGATAAGGTAAGATTTTCCAATCTGACGGGCTCCGTTGACGAGCATAATCTTATCAGGCTCCTCTTGCAAAAAACGGGATAATTCTGTGGTAAATTTACGCTGTAGCATATATTTCATTCTAAAAAAACGCTGCAAAGATACAACTTTATTTTGAATTACACAAGAGACACACACGCTTTTCCTATATTTTCTATACAAAAATTACACGCTTTTCCTATAAAATTGCATATATTTTTACACGCTTTTCCTATTTTTCGCTTAAATATAGACAAAAAACTCTATTATATGGTCTTTACTAACCCTCTGCACAATCAGTACAAAACGACAGCGATGAAACTACACTCCATATCATAGAACTGACAAGTAAAGAAGGCAATCTAAAAATTGTTTGAAAAAATTATAAAAAACGATTTGCATATTTCAAAAAAAAGTAGTACCTTTGCAACCCGAAATAAGGACAACAATATAACATTATATTTTCATGAATTTCGGAACTCCCCTTACCTCTGTAGCCACCAAGGCACTCCTGCTCGGCAGTGGCGAATTGGGCAAAGAAGTTGCCCTCGAGCTCCAGCGCTATGGCGTGGAAGTGATCGCGTGCGATAAGTACGCCAATGCTCCGGCTATGCAAGTGGCACATCGCTCACATGTATTCAATATGTTGGACGGCGCAAAACTCCGCCAAGTGATTGAAACTGAGCAACCAACTATGATTATCCCTGAAGTAGAAGCTATTGCTACCCCTACTCTCGTCGAATTAGAAAAAGAAGGTTACCGCGTTATCCCTACGGCTAACGCGGCTTTTTTAACTATGAACCGTGAGGCCATCCGCCGTATGGCTGCCGAAGAGTTGGGCTTACCTACTGCCAGATATAAGTTTGCAGACACCCACGAGGAGTACCTCGCAGCCATCGAGGAGATCGGTATCCCATGCGTGGTGAAGCCAATTATGTCGTCTTCTGGTCATGGTCAATCGACCGTGAAGAGCCAAGCAGACGTAGAGCCTGCATGGACCGAATCACAAATGGGTGGTCGTGCAGGAGCAGGTCGCGTGATCGTAGAGGGCTTCGTACATTTTGATTACGAAATCACTCTCCTCACCGTGCGCCACGCAGGTGGAACTACCTTCCTCAAGCCAATTGGTCACCACCAAGTGGATGGCGACTACCGCGAGTCATGGCAACCACAAGCCATGAGCGAAACGGCTATTGCACAAGCAGAGGATATAGCAAAGAAAGTGACAGACGCGTTGGGCGGATATGGTATCTTCGGCGTGGAGATGTTCGTAGAGGGCGACCATGTAATCTTCTCAGAGGTGAGTCCTCGTCCACACGATACGGGTATGGTAACGATGATCTCGCAAGACTTGTCCGAGTTTGCGTTGCATGCGCGTGCCGTACTCGGATTGCCAATCCCTGAGGTGCGTTTCTTCGGTGCGAGTGCATCCAAAGCCATCGTGGTAGAAGGCGACGCAACCGAAGTAGTATTCAGCGGCGTGGAAGAAGCATTGGCTATGCCAGGTGTACAAGTACGTTTCTTTGGCAAACCAGAGGTACACGGACACCGTCGTTATGGCGTGATCCTCGCTACCGACGAGAACACCGACAAAGCCGTAGCGAAAGCGATTGAGGCTTTTGACCAACTTAAAGTTGCAGGCGACTTGAAGTTGGTGTAAGTGGTCGCCGTTGGCGACGAAAATAGCAGCGGAGCTGCGAAAGTGGCACATATGGTGCGAAAGTGGCTAAAGCGTACGTGAACGAAGTGAACCACTTTCATGAGCGAAGCGAATCATTTTCGTGAGCGAAGCGAACAACAAATGAACAAAGTGAATTTATAAAAATATGATTGAACGTTACAGCCGCGCAGTTATGCGCAACATTTGGACAGAAGAGAATAAGTTCAACGCTTATCTCGAAGTAGAGATTTTGGCTGCAGAAGCATGGAGCACCTTGGGCGTAGTCCCAGCAGAGGATGTGAAGTTGCTTCGCGAAAAAGCCACTTTTGATGTAAACCGCATCCACGAGATCGAAGAGATCACCCGTCATGATGTGGTAGCATTTACCCGCGCCGTGAGCGAGAGTTTGGGTGAGGAGCGCAAATGGGTACACTATGGATTGACCTCTACCGATGTGGTAGATACTGCTAATGGTTATCTCTTGAAACAAGCCAACGAGATCCTTCGCAAGGACCTCCACTCTTTCCTCGAGGTATTGAAACGCCGTGCCAACGAGTTCAAGTACACCCCAGTGATTGGTCGTACCCACGGTATGCACGCCGATGTGAGCAGCTTCGGATTGAAATGGGCACTCTGGTACGAGGAGATGCGCCGCAACATCGAGCGCTTTGAGATGGCAGCGAAGGGCGTAGAAGCTGGTAAACTCTCAGGCGCGGTAGGTAACTACGCGAACATTCCACCAGCAATCCAAACCTATGTATGTGAGCACCTCGGCATTGAGTCTGCGGCTATCGCAACACAAGTGTTGGGTCGCGACCGCCATGCGTTCTATTTGGCTACTTTGGCAGTGATTGCAGGTACCTTGGAGCAAATGGCATTGGAGGTACGTAATATGCAACGCCAAGAGGTGCGCGAGGTGGAAGAGGCATTCAAGAAAGGACAAAAAGGTTCGTCTGCGATGCCACACAAACGCAATCCTATTTCCTCTGAAAATATATGCGGATGCGCGCGCGTAATGCGTGGATACATGTGCACCGCAAGCGAGAACATCGCCCTCTGGCACGAGCGTGATATCAGCCACAGCTCTACCGAGCGTATCGTATTGCCAGATGCAACCATGCTCTTGGATTACATGTTAGCACGCTTCGAGGGTATCCTCGACAACCTCGTGGTGTATCCAGAGAACATGCTCCACAATATCGGTCTCACCCACGGCGCTATCTTTGCACAACGTGTGATGAACGCGCTTATCGAGAAGGGCTTTGTACGTGAGCAAGCATACGACCTCGTGCAACCCGTAGCGATGAAGACGCTAATGGAAGGCGGCGAGATGCAAGAGAACCTCAAACTCACCGAGGGCGTGACAGCACACCTAAGCAACGAGGAGATCGATGCATGCTTCAGCTTGGATTACTACATGAAGAATGTGGATTATATCTTCGAGCAAGTGGGAATTTAGTGGAAAGTTTAAAGTGTAAAGTTTAAAGGCACAGATTATATGAAAAAAGTAGATGTCGTATTAGGCATGCAATGGGGCGATGAAGGCAAAGGTAAGATCGTCGATGTATTGACCCCACGTTATGAAGCAGTTGCACGATTCCAAGGTGGACCAAACGCAGGTCACAGCTTGTATTTCGGCGACAAGAGTTTCGTTCTCCACACCGTACCATCAGGTATCTTCCGCGATGGCACTACCAATATCATTGGTAATGGTGTAGTGATTGACCCTATTATCCTCATGGAGGAGATCCACGCTATCGAGGCAATGGGTGTAGATGTAAAAAACCGTTTGCAAATTGGTAAGCGTGCAAACCTCATCCTCCCTACCCACCGTATGTTGGATGCCGCTTCTGAGAAGAAGAAAGGTGATAAGAAAGTAGGAACCACTGGCAAAGGTATCGGCCCTACCTATACCGATAAGATTGCGCGCAATGGTCTGCGCGTAGGTGATATCCTGCGTCCAGACTTCCTTGAGCGTTACAACGCCCTCCGCGCTGCTCACCAAGAGCAATTGGGCGGTATTGAGTTGCCAGATGATAGCGCATGGCTCCATGCTATCGAGGAGATGAAGCAGTTCCCTATCATGGACAACGAGATCGTGGTGAATAACATGCTTCGCGCAGATAAAGGTATCTTGGCAGAAGGTGCTCAAGGTTCATTGCTTGACATCGACTTCGGCACTTACCCATTCGTAACCTCCAGCAATACCCTCTGCGCTGGTGCTTGTACCGGTTTGGGTGTAGCTCCACAACATATCGGCGAGGTATATGGTATCTTCAAAGCATACTGCACACGCGTAGGCGAAGGTCCATTCCCCACCGAGCTCTTTGACGAGGTAGGCGAGGAACTCCGCAAGATTGGTCACGAGTTTGGCGCTACTACGGGTCGTCCACGCCGTTGCGGTTGGCTCGACCTCGTGGCACTCAAATACACCGTGATGATGAACGGCGCTACATCGCTTATCATGATGAAGAGTGACGTGCTCAACGACTTTGATACCATCAAAGTGTGCGTGGGCTATGAGCTCAATGGCGAGAAGATCGACTACTTCCCATTTGAGGCTGATGCAGACAATATCAAACCTATTTACAAGGAGTTCCCAGGATGGAAGTGCGACGTATCCGTATGCCGCACCTACGAGGAATTGCCTAAGGAGCTCAAAGAGTATATCGCCTACATCGAGCAAGAGACTGGCGTAAGCATTGATGTAGTGTCTGTAGGTCCAGATCGTAGCGAGACAATCCTTCGCTAAGGCTAAAGGTTAAAGATTAAAGGTTAAAGGCAAGAATATGAAAAAAGTAACATTGAAACTTTCCGATGGCACCTGCTTCAAGGGTACATCATTTGGCTACGAGAAGAATGTAGCTGGAGAGCTCGTATTCAATACCACCATGATTGGTTATCCAGAGGTGCTGACCGACGCGAACTTCGAAGGTCAACTCGTGGTGATGACCTATCCATTGATTGGTAACTACGG
>JAXJWX010000072.1:0-2431 GCA_036307765.1 Paludibacteraceae bacterium
ACTTTATACATTAACCCGACTGAGGATCGAGGAACAGGAATAAGTACTCAACCCCATCCGAAGTCACAAAACAATCTAAAAACAATGAAACCAACTCACATTGAGCATCTTGGAATCGCTATAACAAGTTTGGAAGAGGCTATGCCATTCTTCGAGTTCTTAACTGGTGGTAAGTGCTACTCTATCGAAGAGGTAGCTGACCAAAAAGTAAAAACCGCTTTCTTCAAAGTAGGTGAAGTAAAAATCGAGCTTCTTGAGGCTACTAGCCCAGAGTCTTCTATCGCTAAGTTCATCGAGAAGAACGGTGGCAAGGGTGGTATCCACCACGTTGCATTCAACGTTGATAGCGTAGAAGAGGCATTGGCAGAGGCTGAGGCAGCAGGCATCCAACTCATCGACAAAGCTCCACGCAAAGGCGCTGAGAACCTCATGATCGCTTTCTTGCACCCAAAAAGCACAAAAGGAATTTTGACAGAGCTCTGCGAGCAACCTAAGTAATTCGGACTAATAAAATCATTATAAAAAATGGATACAACAAAATTGCAAAAACTGATTGACAACCGCGTGAAGGTAGCAGCCGGTGGCGGTGAAGCAGCAGTAGAAAAACATCACGCAAAGGGCAGCTATACTGCTCGCGAGCGTATCAACATGCTCCTCGATGAGGGTTCATTCGAGGAAGTAAACATGTTCCTCACACACCGTTGCCACGACTTCGGTATGGAGAAAAAAGTATTCTTGGGTGACGGTGTAGCAGTAGGTAGTGGTACTATCGACGGCCGCCTCGTATTCGTATTCGCACAAGACGCAACTGTGATCGGTGGTTCTCTGAGCGAGACCATGGCTCTCAAGATCTGCAACGTAATGGATCAAGCCGTTAAACTCGGTGCTCCAATCATTGGTTTGAACGATTCAGGTGGTGCTCGTATTCAAGAGGGTGCTTGCGCATTGGCAGGTTACGCTGAGATCTTCGAGCGTAACATCTTGGCTTCTGGTGTAGTGCCACAAATCTCTGTGATCTTTGGCCCTTGCGCTGGTGGTGCGGTATATAGCCCAGCTTTGACCGACTTCATCATGATGACCGAGAACAACTCATACATGTTTATCACTGGTCCAAAGGTAGTGAAGAGTGTGACAGGTGAGGACGTAACCGTAGAGCAATTGGGTGGTGCTAAGGTGCACGCAACCAAGTCTGGTGTTACTCACTTCGTAGCAGCTACTGAGGAAGAGGCATTGGCAGAGGTTCGTCGTCTCGTAAGCTTCATCCCACAAAACAATATGGAGGAGGCTCCACTCATGAACTGCACCGATGATCCAATGCGTGTAGAGGAGAGCTTGAACGAGATCGTTCCAGATGATCCTAACAAACCATACAACATGAAGGACATCATCTACACCATCGTAGATAACGGCGACTTCATGGAGGTTCAAAAAGACTACGCTAAGAACATCATCTGCGGTTTCGCACGTTTCAACGGCCGTTCTACCGGTATCATCGCTAACCAACCAAACTGGTTGGCAGGTGTATTGGACTGCGATGCTAGCCGTAAAGCAGCTCGTTTCGTTCGTTTCTGCGACGCATTTAATATCCAAATCCTTACCCTCGTGGACGTTCCTGGTTTCCTCTGCGGTACAGGTCAAGAGTACGCTGGTATCATCGATCACGGAGCAAAACTCATGTTCGCTTTCGGCGAGGCTACTGTACCTAAGGTGACAGTGACAATCCGTAAGTCTTACGGTGGTAGCCACATCGTGATGAGCTGTAAGCAACTCCGCGGCGACGTATGCTACGCATGGCCAAATGCTGAGATCGCTGTGATGGGTGCAAGTGGCGCAGTAGGTGTGCTCCAAGCAAAAGCTATCAAGGCTATCGAGGATCCAGAAGAAAGAAAGAAATTTATTGCTGAGAAGGAGGCTGAGTACAAAGACTTGTTCGCAAGCCCATATCAAGCAGCTAATCGCGGTTATATCGATGACATCATCGAGCCACGCAACACTCGTAAGCGTATCGTTCGCGCATTCGAGAACTTGCAAACCAAGCGCTTGACCAACCCTCTCAAGAAACACTCTAATATTCCATTGTAATTATGATGTTACTTCAAGTTGCAGCCGAAACTGCCGGCATTACAGCTCAGACTTGGTTTATCACCGGTCTTGGCTTCGGTATGGTGGTGGCGCTACTTGCTCTATTCGTGTATGTGATGAAGCTTCTCGGTTGGATCATGCAACCACGCGTGAAAGCCAAGAAAGTGGAGAACGTTGCGGCAGAGCAAACAGTAACCCACACCCACAGCAAGCTCGACGATTCTATCACGCTGACTGCTGATAGTACCGCAGCTATTGCCCTCGCATTGCACCTTTATTATAATGGTGTACACGATGAGGAAGATACCAAAATTACTATTCAACCACACCGTACACAATGGAACAACAA
>JAXJWX010000073.1:0-1561 GCA_036307765.1 Paludibacteraceae bacterium
AGTAAACACTACACTTCCCGCGTATTGTATATACCATTTTACTCTCCATATTCTCAAATCGCATTCAGTTAGTTACCACAAAACCACGTAACATAATTCCACAAAAACACATAATAAAATGCCACAAAAACACGTAATGATTTGCAGATGTCATTTATTTTTAGTACCTTTGCAGCGTATTTCAAAAATTAACCTATATGGCATATATTGAGAGAAAAGTTGATAGTCTATTAGAGGAATTGTTAGATTCATCAGGCGCAGTACTGATAGAGGGGCCTAAATGGTGTGGCAAGACAACTACAGCGGAACAACACGCTAAGAGTGTTATTCGTTTGCAAAATCCTGATACGCGCGAAGCTTATATTACTACGGCAAAAACCAAACCTTCACTTCTTTTAAAAGGTGAAACGCCACGCCTGATTGATGAATGGCAGATAATCCCACAATTGTGGGATGCAGTACGTGTAACTGTGGATGAGCGACAAGAAATGGGACAGTTTATTTTGACGGGGAGCAATTCTGTGGATAATCAACAAATCATGCATTCGGGTACGGGTCGTATAGCTCGGCTAAGAATGCATCCGATGAGTTTGTATGAAACGGGGGAATCTACAGGAGAAATTTCACTTAAGGCATTGTTTGACAATCCTAATTTGGACATTGATGGTGTCACATCTCGAATCAGTGTGGAAGAATTAATCTTTGCTGCATGTCGTGGTGGCTGGCCTGCTGCACATATTGCCAAAAGTAATACTGCCAAACTAAATGTCGCCAAAAACTATATTGATAGTCTTTGTGCTACGGATATTTCTACCGTAGATGGTGTACAACGAAACGAAGAGTTGGCACGAGCCATATTGCGATCATATGCACGTAACATCTCCACATTGGCAAAAAAGACGAATATGCTAAAAGATGTGGTTGCCAACTTTGAGAGCGTTTCTCAAAGTACATTCGATAGTTATTTGAATGCCTTCCAACGCCTCTTCGTTATTCAAGATTTACCTGCTTGGTGTCCTGCTATTCGTTCAGCATCCGCTATTCGTAGCGGTATGAAACGCGAATTCTGTGACCCTTCTATTGCTGTGTCGGCACTGGGATTGACACCACAGATATTGGAGATGGACTTGAAAACTTTTGGATTTATCTTTGAAACAATGGGCATTCGTGATTTGCGAGCTTATTCACAAGCTATGCGAGGTAGTTTGTCTTATTACCACGACCGTTACGATTTAGAAACAGATGCTGTCTTGCGCATTGCTAATGGACAATTTGCGTTGATTGAGTTCAAACTGGGTAGTTCAGAGATTGAAGAAGGTGCTAATCATTTGATAGAGTTACGCGATCTAATTCGTGAATACAATAAATATGAAAAGCAAGTACCTTTATGTGAACCTGACTTAATGATGGTTATCACAGGAGGACAACTTGCATATACTCGCGAAGATGGTGTCAAAGTAATACCATTGGCATGTTTGCGAGATTAAACTTTCGGCACAATCTTCGGCACGAAGAAAAAAATAACAAAAAAATCACCCAAGCGGGAGGCGTTGGTAATCAA
>JAXJWX010000074.1:0-1714 GCA_036307765.1 Paludibacteraceae bacterium
CGTCCAAGAGATATTATGTAAACAAGTCGTCTAATTTGACCTCATTTTGCACTATCCCAGAATGCGCATTGGCTTTAATACCAAATGTGGTCACCATTGCCAGATGCACAGCCTTTCGGGTATTGGTTGCATATATAAATGCAGACTTTTTATTTCTCAACTTTTGTTCGTACTCGGCATCGATGGCATACTCCGATAAGGAGTACTTCATCTCACATAGATTGATGACCTGATCTTTTCTATCGATAAGCAAATCAACTTGTGCCCCATCACTCGTCTCATCAGCCTCTTTACGCCACGAATATACATTACTCAACACGCCCGCAATGCCCAATGCTGCCTTTATCTGCTGCGTGTGAGCCATACATAAACGCTCGAAAGCCAAACCACTCCAAGCACGATGCATTGCCGAGTCTATGGACGCTGACCAGAAATGCTCATCGTTATTCTCATTTTGCTGGATAAACTTAAAGTAAAAAAGCGTGTAGTTATCAATAAGCTGATAAATAGCCTGCTTGCTTTTCTTGTCAAAACCGTTATACTTACGGATAAATCCACAATACTCGAGTTCGTCCAGAACCTTGCTTAATGCACCGTTGCTATACTTATCGGTGGCTGCTATTATTTCCTCTCTGGTCATACCAGCCTTCTTCTTGCCCAAAGCAGTTACTATATCTATATACTGCTCTGGCGATTTGAATAGCGAAGCATAGAGTTGATTAAACTCGTTTGATAGTTTACCATTCTTGGCAAAGATGATCTTGTCTATATTTTGAGCAAGGCTCAATCCCTTTTCCAACAGACTCCAATAGTATGGAATACCTCCCAATACCATATAACACTCTGCGAGTTGATATCGACTCATTTCAAGTCCCTTGCTTTTGGCAAACATCTCACACTCCTTCAGAGTGAATGGTTGCAGGGCTATCTGCTTGGTAACTCGATTGTGAAGACCTCCGTGATCATTAATCACCTTATTGATGATCCAAGATGTCGCAGAGCCGCAGATAATCAAAACGATGTCTTTGCGTGCTGATGCCCAACCATTCCAAAAGTGCTCAAAAGCAGAGATAAAATTGGAGCGAGGGGTATCCATCCAGGGAAGCTCATCCAAGAATACAATCTTCTTCTCGTCTGTTGAGTTCTTCAAATATGCCGAAAGCAGACTAAACGCCTCCAACCACGATTTCGGTATGGGGCAGTCATCATATCCAGCATCACGTAGTGAGATAGCAAAACTAAATAGCTGTTCCTTGGTGTTGCCCTTTGCTAAACCAGTGTGTTGGAATGTAAACTTGTAGCCGAAAGTTTCGCGAATAAGATATGTCTTACCCACACGCCTACGACCATACACTGCAACAAACTCCGAGTTCTCCGACTGAACTGCAGAATGCAATATCTGCTGCTCTTCTTTTCTACCGATTATCATAACTTTTACTTTTAGCTACTGCAAATATAATACAAAAATCTATTATAATTTGCCAAATCGCATTAAAAAATCGAGATTTGGCAAAATATGAGTAAAAATTGCAGCAAAAATCATAGTTTTCCTTCAAAACCAGGACTATTATAGAGGTCCTAAATATGGTAGATGTCACACAATTCGTATGGTCTGCAAGTGAAATTTTCACATTATCCCCATATGTTGTATATCGCTTCCCCAAATAGCACGACACTGTCATGCAAATTGAATTGGAGACACTATGTTGAAATC
>JAXJWX010000075.1:0-2631 GCA_036307765.1 Paludibacteraceae bacterium
GTATATAAGCTATGTGGCAAGGACCCCAGTCGTTACCGTCCAGCCGCAGAGGCTCTGATTAGACGCATGGTGCAAGGTAAGGATTTGTATCAGATTGATACTTTGGTCGACCTCGTTAATCTTGCCAGTATCAAGTTTGGCTATAGCATCGGAGGCTTCGATGCTGACAAGTTTGTTGGTGATACCCTCACACTGGGTATAGGCAAAGAGGGCGAACCATACGAAGGCATAGGCAGAGGAATGCTCAATATAGCAGGCCTCCCTGTATATCGCGATGCAGAGGGTGGGGTAGGCACTCCCACCAGCGACCACGAGCGCACTAAGATGACAATGCAAACCACCCATGTCATGGTGCTCATCAATGGCTACGATGGCAACCGTGAGCATGTCAACAACTGTGCCCTGTATCTGAAACAACTCTTTGAGAAATATGCATATGGCACAGGTGTGAATATTGTGGAGTATGGTTCTTTATTCATTCCTTAAACTACACGCTTGAAATTAGTAAGTGGCGTTCTGACTGCCAGTTTTAATGCTACAAACTGCCAGTCAGAAGCCTTCTTACTGGGACTATCTTCTTCTATCTTCATTTACTTAAAATTCAATCGGGACTTGCGAGAGTTGAATAATCTCTGGAAATTTCTGTCCAATATCTTATGTGCCAAATGTTTTTATCACGTTTTCTCATAAAACGTCACTTTTAGATGTAACCCACTGATTAGCTGTTGGTTAATTAAAGTGATGAACTTTTTCTTATCATGTCTTATACTGAAATAACTTGACAGTCATTTTGCACTAAATTATTAGAATAATTATGGCAAATGTACGAGGATGTCATTTCAGCGATGACTTCAAATTAAAAGTTTTAAGTGATTATTACAGTAGCGGTTTGTCAAAAAATTTCATAGCTCATAAATGGGGTTTAGCGGGCAGTTCTGTGATATGTTCTTGGCAAAAAGTTTTCCCAATTGATTGCAAAGAGTTATCTTTGCCAGATGAAATCATATCCACCTATCGTATGGGAGGCAAGGACAGAGGCAAAAGTGATTTAGAGATACTTCAGGAGCGCATATCGGATTTGGAGCGTAGTCTCCAAGTTGAGCGCATGCGTTGCCGTGCTCTAGAGAAAGTCATAGAGATAGCAGAGCGCGAGGAGGGCATCTCTATATTAAAAAAAGATGGTGTCAAGCAGTAGATGCGCTTCGTGAAGAGTATCCATGCGAGAGCGTGGAGACCCTTTGCGGACTGTTTGACAAGCGTAGGCAATGGTACTACGAGAAGCGCAAAGTGCTTTATACTGAGGTTCAGCGTGTGAAAGTACTCGTCCAGTACGTGGAGTGGTACCGCATGCAGGCTCCTCGCCTGGGCGGAGTAAAGCTGCATGTTCTTCTGACAGAGGAACTTGGGCGTGAATTTGTTGGCGGCCGTGATTCCTTCCTGGAACTTCTTCGGAGGCGCCATCTGATGCTGCCAAAGAAGAAACCGCGACACACGACGGACTCCAATCATCTTTATTTCAAGTATCCAAACCTGACTTTGACTCTTGTGCCCCAATACCCCAATCATGTTTGGTATGCCGACATCACTTACGTCTGGATAAAAGACGATGTGCTTTACCTGCATCTTATTACTGATGGATACTCTCATGCGGTACTTGGCTGGTGTCTGTCCGAGACACTTGAGGCAGAGAATACGGCCAAGGCTCTTAGCATGGCTCTTGGCATGGCTGGCGGCGGTAATCTCTGCGGCACCATCCATCACTCAGACCGAGGCGTACAGTATGCATGTCATGCGTATGTGGGGTGTCTTAAGGAGCATCACATACGAATAAGCATGACAGAGTGTTACAATCCGACGGACAATGCTGTAGCGGAACGCATGAACGGTATCCTAAAGGACGAGTGGCTTTATCACCAGGAAATGTTCCAGGACTACGGGCAGGCAAAGTATGAAATTGCAGCTATGATTGACTTCTACAACAACATCCGTCCACACATGAGCATTGGAAACAAGAAACCGATGGATGTGTACAATGGAGAAGTGCCTGGCAAGAATCTTTGGAAAAAAGAAAGATGATCTTTGGAGGGTTAATAATTATCTGCTATCTTTGCATAGCCGAAGAGAAGGTGGACGATGGTTTTATGCCAATGACACCCAAAAAGCCTGATGGGGCTTCGAACCCCATCAGACTTTGCCGAAGAAAAAAGCGGACTCAGGATTTGTCCAATTTTTTCAAAATGTCAAGCATTTTAGGAAGCTACAAAAATGTTGACAAGTTCTTTAGTAAAGCAAATAAAACAGTGACAAGAAAATCAGTTTAACAAAGCAAAAACTGACAAGTGATTTCAGGAAAACACAAAACAAGTTGAATTGGTCTGCGAAATGATAGGTTTTGCTTTGCGAAATGATAGGTTTTGAAGACCAAAACAAGTTGTTTTGCAGCAGTGACGATAGTGATGTTACGAAAAAGTTCATCACTTTGGGAAACAAACTGATAGTCAATGCATTAAGGCGTAAAGTGACGATATTGCAAAAAACTATGGAAATAAAAATCGCCAATCTCACGTTAATGAAATTGGCGAAAATATAGTTTCTAAAGTATTTCTCTTTTTATGCGATAAGCATTAATTA
>JAXJWX010000076.1:0-48456 GCA_036307765.1 Paludibacteraceae bacterium
ATTTAAGACCACGGAATTGCACGGAACGGCACGGAACAAAAAAAAGGGGGGGGGGGAGATTATAATCGCTCTAACTTGGCATAGGTAACCAGCAAGGTTTTCTTACCGACACCATCAAAGAGAATATCTATCTTATCATTATCGTTCTCGCGATAGATTTCCAACACCGTACCCGCACCAAAAACACGGTGCATAACACGATCATCCTTTGCCCACTCCGAACGAATAGCTTTCTTCTTGCTCTTCTCCTTAGCACCCGTAGTCGGCGTGAGATGCGAGTGCGAACTCTTCGTTGCCGATACCGACGACACCGACGATGGACGACGAGCCACATCATCCTGATTCAAGACAAACTGACGGTCAATATCCTTCAAGAAACGCGATGGCGTCGTGAACATCACTTGCCCATTGCGGAAACGCTGCTTGGCATTCATCAAATAACAACGCTCCATACTGCGCGTGATAGCCACATACAACAAACGACGCTCCTCCTCAATCTCATGAGCCGACTGACAGAATGCCGATGGAAACAACCCTTCCTCCATACCCACAATGAACGTCGCACGGAACTCCAAGCCCTTAGCGGCATGGATGGTGAGCAAGGTCACACGCTCCTGTGTGTCATCCAAATGCTCATCTTGGTCGGTCAACAAACTGACCTCCGCCAAGAAATCAGCTATCGGAGTAAAATCAATGCCCTCTTCCTGACGACGAGCACAAAACTCATGAATACCACTGAGCATCTCCTCTAAGTTCTCATATCGCGCTACACCCTCTGGCGTCGTATCGCTCTTCGCCTCACGCAAGATACCCGTCTGCATAAGCAAGTCCTGGGTGAAAACAAAAGCATCCTTTGTGGACATCTCCTCCGCAAAACGATCAATCATCTGAGCGAACTCCACCACCTTCTTCTCGGTAGCTGCCGACAAATCACTGGTCATACGCTCAGGCGCCGATGCCACCTGCATGAGCGAACATTTGTTCTGAACAGCCGCATCATACAAGCGACCCACCGTGGTATCACCTATACCACGCGTAGGATAATTGATGATACGCAAAAACGCCTCGTTGTCATCCCTATTCGACACCAGACGCAGATAGCCCAACACATCCTTGATCTCCTTGCGCTGGTAGAAACTCGTACCTCCATATATACGATACGGAATACCCAACTGGCGCAACTCATCCTCTATCACACGCGACTGCGCATTAGTGCGGTACAAGACCGCCACTCCGTCGTGCGAATAGCCATCCGAAACCAACGCACGGATATGCTTTGCCACCGACTTTGCCTCATCACGATCCGTCATATAGGTGGACAGCGAGATACGCTCACCAATATGCAAATCCGAGAAAACCTCTTTGCGAATCTGACCCTTGTTGTGGCGGATAAGCGAATTAGCCGCATTCACAATAGTCTGAGTAGAACGATAATTCTGCTCCAACTTGAAGAGCTGAGCATCGGGATAATCCTTCTGGAAATTCAAGATATTACCTATATCCGCACCACGGAACGAATAGATAGACTGCGCATCATCACCCACCACACAAATGCGCTGGTACTTCTCCGCCAAACGCTTGATAATCATATACTGCGCACGGTTGGTGTCTTGATACTCGTCCACCAATATGTATTGAAACACCTCTTGATACTTCTCTGCCACCTCTGGGAACTTCTGCAACAGCGCATGCGTATTGACCAATATATCATCAAAATCCATCGCATTAGCCGCCCTCAGTCGGCGATTATACTCCGCATAGATGCGCGACATCTCATGCATCTTCTCAAAGCGGTCACGCATCAGGTACTCGCGATTGGCAGCATACATATTAGGCGACTGCAGATTATTCTTTGCCACAGAAATACGCGCATGCACCACATTAGGCTTATAGACCTTGTCATCCAGCTGCATATCCTTGACAATATGCTTGACCACGGAACGCGAATCCGTCGTGTCATATATACTATAGTCGTGCGTATAACCCAACAACTCCGCCTCCTGGCGCAACAAACGAGCAAAAATAGAATGAAACGTACCCATCCACAAATAACGAGCACAATCCTCCCCTACCAACTGATAAATACGCCCCTTCATCTCACGCGCCGCCTTGTTCGTGAAGGTAAGCGCCAAGATATGCCCCGCAGGTACACCCTGCTCCAGCAGATGAGCAATCTTATAAGTCAATACACGCGTCTTACCAGAACCCGCACCAGCTATCACCAGTTGAGGTCCATCGTTATACATAACAGCTGCCAGTTGAGAAGCATTGAGATCAGATGTGTTCATACTATGGATAATGATTAGATAGTTAACGTATTGCAAACAATTATTCAGCAATCATGCCGAAAATGACCTGCAAAATTACAAAAAAAAATGCATATATGCAAATAAAATGAAAAAATAGTGCATTCTACTTTGTCAAATCGTAAATTTTCCGTACCTTTGCAGCGAATTTGGGAAGATATACATGTTGCCAACCGACTTCATAGAAAAACTGCACGAACAACTATCCGAAACAGATGTTCAGCAATTATGCCAGGCGCTGCAATCAACGCCCGTCACTTCCATTCGCCTAAACGATAAAATTGACTATCTCACCTTCGAGTGCGACACCGATGAAGTACCTTGGCACACAGAAGGCTACTACCTGAGCGACAGACCACAATTCACACTCGACCCCCTCTTTCATGCAGGCTGCTACTACGTACAAGAAGCGAGTAGCATGTTCGTGGAGCACGTCTTAGAACAATACCTGCCACGTGAAAGTGTGGTGCTGGACCTCTGCGCCGCGCCTGGCGGCAAATCAACACTCATCAGCCAGTACCTGGGCAACGAAGGACTATTGGTGAGCAACGAAGTGGTACGCCAACGCGTATTCATCCTGTCAGAGAACATACAGAAATGGGGCAATGGCAATACCGTTGTCACCCACAATCAGGCTACCGATTTCGGTGCTAAGCTGCCCAATGTGTTTGACTGTATTCTGGTGGATGCTCCTTGCTCTGGAGAAGGTATGTTCCGCAAAGACGAAGGTGCAGTAGCCGAATGGAGTCTGGACAACGTACAAGCCTGCGCAACGCGACAACGCAAGATACTAAGCGACGTGTGGGATGCCCTACGACCAGGCGGATTACTCATATACTCCACATGCACCTTCAACCCTCAAGAGAACGAAGATAATGTGCTATGGATGGCCGAAAACCTGGGAGCAGATATCCTGCCTGTATCCATACACCCTTCCTGGGGAATAGTAGAAGGCAATCCTGGTTATCACTTCTATCCACACAAAACACGTGGCGAGGGATTCTATATCTGCGCACTACGCAAACACAGTCCCAATATCGGCGATAGCACACGACCTTTAGCCAAAAGACTACCCAAGTTCAAACCACAACCCACACAGCCTGTCGAACAACAAGAGGTTATCAAAACCTGGCTACAACACCCACAACAGTGGACATTTAGGCAACAAGACCGATTCATACTGGCGTATCCAACCAAATACAAAGACTTGATTGATATACTCAGCAAGCAATTCATATGCATCAGCACAGGCTTCGGGCTATGCGAGTTGCGCGGCAAAAAACCTGTCCCACAGCACGCATTAGCTATGACTAAAGACTTTAGAAAAGAAGCATTCATAAGAGCAGAACTGCCATTGGACACCGCCCTTAGCTACTTGCGCAACGAAGCAATCGTACTACCTGATACGCCCACAGAAGTGATCCTCATCACCTATCAACATATCCCTCTGGGCTTCGTCAAGAACGTAGGCAATCACTGCAACAACCTCTATCCAAAAGAGTGGCGAATACGGAAACTATAAACTGGTTTTGAACCATGAATAAGGAACAAAGAATAAAGATCAAACACTTGAGTCTGCCAAGGTCGAAAGTAATCCGTCTTTGCTCTTTGCTCTTGGTTTTTTGCTCTCTCCATGTAAACGCTCAACAGCAATGGTATTTCTCGGTGGACGAACGCCACCCTGCTGAACATACCGAGTTGCAGAACAAACGCCACATTCTGGTGGTAAATAACGCTCTAACTCAACCCCAAGAATTCGGTCATACCACCATGTGGGATGGCGAGAGCAAGGGGAGCACAAACGTGGACCTGAGTCGCGGTGTACTCTACTGCCTCTTTGCCACAACCCAAAGCATGGAAGCGACAGGCGAGTTTGATGCCGTTGAACTGATGGAGATATCGCAAAACCAATCCACCAATTATTACTCTCGCAAGCCACTCAGTTACTCGCAAGCAGAGCGCCTCTGCGCTGATTACCAGGCAGATGCACTGTTGATACTCAATCAACTGATACTCTATGATGTTCAGGAGAGTTTCCTCACAGAAGAGGGATCCTATTTCGCATACATGCAGGCCTATGCCCAATCGCATTGGACAATCCACCATGCAGGACAATCACGCGAAGCTACTTTCACGCAAGCCGATACACTCCTCTGGGAGAGTCAACTCCATTACACTCGCGCACAGAGTTTGAGCGACTTGCCTTCTCGCCAAGAGGCATTGCTTTACCTCGCACGCGAATTGGGCAACCGCATTGGTAATAGTTTTGCCCCTTCGTGGCAAACGACCCGCCGCTATATCTACGACTTGCCCGACCTGCAAGCAGGCTTAGATGCTTTTCGCTTGCAGCGCTGGAATAGTGCTATCAATCAGTGGCTTACTATTGTAGATAGCAAGGACAAAAAAGCCGCAGCATGTGCTGCGGCGAATATCGCTATTGCTTATGAGATGCTTGGCGATTATGCTTCGGCTTGCGATTACGCCCAGCTTTCCAGCCGCCTTTTCGGCGCTTGGAAGACGGCTTACGGTCGTCAGCAGCAAGTGAACATACGCTACTATCTGGCGCAGCTCCAAGCTCGGCAGGTAAGGGAACACGATCTATAACCTTCTGCAAAAATCGCTCAATCTTATTAAAGAATCGCTTATCTTCGGGGCTCACTAAGGTGATGGCCTCGCCTTTGTTTTCAGCACGTGCTGTGCGACCAATGCGGTGTACATAGTCTTCCGCATCGCGTGGCACATCGTAGTTGATCACCAATGGCACATCATCCACATCAATACCTCGGGAAACAATATCTGTTGCCACCAGCACATCCACTTTACCATTGCGGAAGTCCAACATCACTTCATCGCGTTCTTTCTGTTCGAGGTCCGAATGCATAGCGCGCGCGTCTATATGGTTCGCGCGTAGCGCACGCGTGAGCTCCTTTACCTTCTGCTTCTTACCCACGAAGATGATCACTTTCTTCAACCCACGGTCTTTGAGCAAGAGTTTGAGGAAATCGTTCTTTTGTGGTTCGTAAATATCAGCTGCTTGTTGCTTGATGCTTTCTGGTGGACGAGAGATAGCTATTTGCACCTCCACAGGGTTGTGCATGATGGCTTTTGCCATTTTGCGAATATTCGCTGGCATAGTCGCCGAGAACATGATGGTCTGTCGCTCTTTGGGCAGCTTATTGACGATGGTCATAATATCATCATAGAAGCCCATGTCGAGCATACGGTCTGCCTCGTCAAGGATAAAATACTTCACACCCGAGAAGTCAATATCATAGATATTCATTTGGCTGAGCAGTCGCCCCGGTGTAGCGATAACAATATCTGCACCCTTCTGCAAACCAGTCACTTGCGTGCCCCATGCACCGCTGTCATTGCCGCCGTAGATTGCCACGGAAGAGAATGGGACATAGAAGCCGAACCCCTCCATTTGTTGGTCAATCTGCTGTGCCAACTCGCGCGTAGGCGCCATGATGATAGCATTGAGTTTGTTGGGGTCGTGATTGTCGTATTCCAAGTTGGTGAGCAGGGGTAGGATATACGCAGCCGTTTTTCCTGTGCCTGTTTGTGCACACGAAATCACATCGTGTCCATCCAGTATGACAGGTATGGTCTGCTCTTGCACGGGTGTGCAAGTATCAAAATGCATATCCCAGAGGGCATCCAACACCTGATCCGATAATGCTAATTCGTCAAAATACATATCTTGCAACGATTATTGCTCCCAGCCGTCGAACACTTCTGGACCATAGACATTATCCTCATTGGCATCATGGAGTGGAGACCAAAGTTGTGCGAAGAATGGGTTCTTCTTAGCCACTTTATCCCATTGCCATGGACGAGCATTAGGCTCATCCTTGTATGGATAAGGCATACACTCTTCACACCAGTGACCACCTAGCAAAACGAGGCGTGGAGTAGCAGTGAAGGTGTGGCCTTCGGCACATTGCCAATCTAATGGAGTATCCCAATCCCCTTGTACCATCTCGGTTGATAGGCATTTGCCACCACGGAAAGCGGCTGCTTTTTGCATGTCCTCGATGGTGAAAAGTGCTTTTGGTTTTTGCTCATCATAGCCGTGGTCAAGCAAGACATACTCCTCGCTATTGTGTGAGAGGTCGGTATGCTTCCAATCTGGAATAGCCTTGTATGCCTCCAGAGTGCCATAGTAAGCGCTGATGCGATCGGTCTTATTATGCTTGATCCACCATTGTGTACCATGCTCTTTAGACATAGCCATTGCGTACATAGCCAGCTTCACGCAGCGGGGGAAGAGTTTGGCAATCTTGGTCTTTGCAGCGAAGCGAATACCTGCTGGCACAGAAGAGTCCTTAGCCATTTGCTTGAAATACTCCTTCACTGGCACATTAGCACGGAAGTGGAGATAGTTCTCCAGACGGTCGCCATCGATATACCACATACCGTGGAAATTGCGCGTGGTAAACCAATTGGCATTGAAAATCTTCTCAGGGCGAGGGCAGCCAATAGCATCCAAGAGCAGGCACTCAAACTCGTAGTTGGAGATGCGGTACTCTTGACCTGAGCCGATATTGTAGTAGTTCTTCCAGAACTCCTCTGGTACCTCATCACGGCAAACACGCTCCAATAGTCGTCCGCTATCCTCTACAGTAGCCCACTCCAACACGCCACGGATTGGCACATGGAACATGATTGGGTCGTAGTTCTTCAAGATAGCAGGGTAGAGAATACCCGATTGGCGGAGTGCCACCCATTGTTTGATAGGCGAATTGGTGATGATACGCTCTGCCTGCGCCTTGGTCAGACCGTAGTGGTCGTATGCCGACACGCAGATAGGGTCGCCAGCGCGTCCCCAGTGCAATGGCTCGCGACGGTCACCCATCTGAGCCACACTACCGATATACACCACTTTAGGTTGCTTGTCCTCTGGTTGTGCGAGGACGGCATCGCGGATATAGGTAGCAGCAGAGATATTGGTGCGGAGAGTTGCCTTAGGACGGTAGTCTGCCTGTGGCGATACCATACCGCCCACGTGGAGTACGATGTCGGCACCTGTCACACCGCGAAGGATATCATTGTAGTTGATGAGGTCGCCCCATATGATTTCTACTTTATCTGCTAGTGGCGCAAGTTTTTCTTTATTTTTTTTGCTTGGGCGCGCGAGGATGCGCAATTGATATTTCTCAGGATAGCGCAGGATTTCTGTCATACCTGCGTATCCCATAGTGCCTGTGGCACCTGTGAGGAAGATTGTTTTTTTCATTTTGAAAAGATTATTGTAAATATGCTGCAACGGTCATGCCGTATGTATTATTCTACTTGATGCCAAATTTATAGATGGTTGTTGTGGTATATGTCTCTCCTGGACGCAGGGTGGTCGATGGGAAAGCAGGTTGGTTAGGGCTATCGGGGAAATGTTGTGTCTCAAAGCAGAGACCGCTACGGCGTGGGTACGCCACTCCATTTTTACCCATAAAACTGCCGTCCAAGAAGTTGCCAGCATAGAATTGTACACCGGGTTGGTCGGTATGAATGCGCATTTCGATACCTGTCGCAGCATCGTACAATACGCCTACAAGGGCATTCAGATCGCCATTGGTAGCCAAAATCCAGTTGTGGTCGTAGCCACGGCCATTGACAATCTGCTGGTGGGTAGTATCGTTGATTCTCTCGCCAATGCAGGTTGGGGTACGAAAGTCAAATGGGGTGTTCTCCACCGTAGCCACTTCGCCCGTCACTGCCACATTGCCATCTACAGGGGTGTAGGCTTCGGCGTTGAGGTAGAGTATCTCATCCATGACATCGCGACTGGGATTACCACTCAAGCAGAAATAGCAGTGGTTGGTGAGGTTGATGACCGTAGGCTTGTCGGTAATGGCTTCATAGTCAATACGGATAGCATTGTCGTCGGTCAAGGTGTAAGTCACTTTTACACGCAATGTACCAGGGAAGCCGTCCTCGCCATCTTCACTCACGGTGCAGAAGGCAATGCTGCTGTCGCTGATGGGCTGCGCTTGCCATACGCGATTGTGAAACGCCACTTCGCCTCCGCCATGCAGGCAGTTGCCATCGTTATTACGAGGTAACTGGTACTCCACGCCGTCCAAGGTGAAACGACCCTCTTTGATACGATTGCCGTAGCGACCAATGAGCGCACCGAAATTGCAACCCTGATAGCCATAGCGAATATAGTCGGCTATGGAGTCATGTCCGAGGCAGACGTCTAGCAGCTGACCATCCTTATCAGGCACCATGATGCTGACAATACGTCCGCCGAAATTCGTAAAACATACTTCCATACCCTGTTGGTTGGTCAGCGTATAGAGGTCAGTTTGCATGCCTGCATGCTCGGTCTGAAAATGACTGCGCAGCAATCCGCTCTGAGTGGGTTGCTCACTCGGGGTACATCCTAATATAATAAGAGATAGTATGAGGGTTAGAATCTTAGCGGTTGTTTTCATAGTAGCCATTGTTTGATGGAATCATGACGCTCTGGATGGTGTTCACCTCTTCTATATTAAAAGGTGTATGGTCTTGTCGGAATATATCGTGGAACCACAATGGAGGCTCTTTTGCCTCAGGCATAGGTTCGTCCCAAGCAAAGATGGTATTCGTCTTACCGCTGACAAAACCCCAGTTGATGGCTGCCACATTATGCTCCTTGAGCAGTGGCAGAATGGTTTGGAAATAGCTACCATTGCGGCGTGCCATATACTCGGTGCAGACCATAGGGCGCTCGTGCTGACGAAGAGTATCAATGCATTGGCGATGGTTGTCAAGATTGCTATAATTGTGGTAGGAGATAATGTCGGAGTTAGCGAGCTGGAACTGATTGAGTTCGGGACACTCCATGAACCATACGCCTACGGTGAGCGGTTGGCTCACTTGGCACTCGCGCGCCCAACGGAAGACATTGCGCAGCAGCGGCATGGAGGTCATCTTGTGGCCCGAGTTGCCTGGCTCGTTGTACAAGTCCCACATCCAAATACGCTCGTCGTCCTTGAAGGTGGTCATCACGTCCTTGACATATTGCTCCAAGATGGGGAACAAGGTCGCGGTGTCTGCACGCAGGCTGACAGCTGGGTCTTGCACCCAACCTGAGTTATGTACACCTGGCTTAGGAGCTGGTTGCTCGCCAAAAGCAGACTCAGGGTTCCAACAGTCGTCAAAGATAACGAACAGCGTCTTAATGCCGTGGCTCTCGGCAATGGTCAGATACTCGTCCATATGCGCCTTAAATGACTCAGGTTCGTTTTGCCAAACAACGCTACTCAGATACACGCGCATGAGATTGAAACCTAATTCCTCAGCCCAACCAAGTTCGCGGTCTATGGTAGCAGCATCAAAGGTGACGGATTGCCACATCTCAATTTGGTTAATAGCAGTACTAGGCTGAAAATTACACCCCGCACGATAGGGATGCGATATGTACCATTCTTGGGCTTTCTCTTTGGACCAAGGTTGGTAATCTACGCCTGATTGGCAGGCTGTGAACAGCGATGCTACGCATAAGCATGCAATGAACAATGATATGTGTTTCATAGTGTTGTATTGTATGTTAATTATTTACGTTTGCCAGCAACCATCTGTTGCCACTTCTGTTTGGCGAAGTCCCACGTGTTGTTGATGAGTTGCATGCCCCAATGTTTATTCTCCTCCTCTTCGGTTTCTTCGCGATACTGGGCTGCTAGCATAGCATCGTTGTCGGTGATAACCAACAACTGGTCACCTACTTCCAACTCGGAGTTACCTGTAGGTACAAAGAAATCTTCGCCTCTACGCACCATAATAACCAACGTCTTATCGGGGAAAACAAGGTTCTTGAGGCTATTGCCACGCACCAGCATCTCCTCCTTAACCTCTATCTCCGTAGCAGAAGACTCTACCTCTTCTGGTAAATCGATATTAAAGTGCGTAAGCTTCTTGAGTTCAACTGGCGGAGTAGCCAATTTTAGTTTCTTGGCAACGGAAGAGAGCGACGTACCTTGCGCTATGAGCGAAACAATGGTACACAGGAAAACGATATTAAATATCAAATCAGCATGAGGCACATCATTCGCCTCGCACATAATAGCAAAGATGATAGGTACAGCACCCTTCAATCCCACCCAACTAAGTAACATCTTATCGTTGCGCTTGTATTGCTTGAATGGAATCATGCAAAGAAAAACGGATATAGGACGCGAAATGAAAATCATCACGATGCTAATAATCAAACAAGGCAATAATACCTCAAGACGGAAGAGTTCATGCGGGCGTACCATCAAGCCCAAGACAAGGAAGATAACCAGTTGGCTGAGCCATGTCAGACCATCAAAGAAACTGCGCGTTTGGCGCTTGCGAGTAAACTTGCTATTGCCAATCACCAGACCGCCTATATAGACTGCCAGGTAGGTATTGCCCTTGAGAAAATAGGTGATAGAGAAGATAAAGATACATGCCGTAAGCACCATGATAGGATAGAGCGACTCGTTACCCAGATCTGCCTTACGCATGATGCTGACGATACCCTTACCAAATATAAAACCAAGCACTGCACCCATAATCAACTGGATAACAATATCTTGTACCACCGACAAAGCTGTGACCTGATTACCAGCTGCCGTGACGATACCAATCATCGTAGTGGTTAGTACATATGCCATCGGGTCGTTGGCCCCCGACTCCAACTCCAAAAGCGGACGTAGGTTGTGCTTCAACCCAATACTATTGGTACGCAGAATGGAGAATACCGAAGCCGAGTCGGTAGAAGACATCGTGGATGCCATCAGCAACGCAGTAGCGATACTCACACTAGCCACCGAGTGTAGCCAACCAAACACGTAATAGGTAATCACGCCCGTAACGAGCATAGTGATTAGCACGCCAATGGTTGCCAAGGTCAGACCTGGCACCATCACAGGACGGATGTCAGAGAGCTTAGTATCCAGACCGCCTGAGAAAAGGATGATACACAACGCTATCGTTCCAATGGCCTGAGCCGAACCTACATTCAGCATATAACCCACGCCATTGTCGTTGATGAGACGACCAATGCCATCTGGGCCGAAAAGCATACCCACAGCCAGAAAGAGCAGCAGGGCAGGCACACCAAACTTGTAACCAATTTTATCAGTAAAAATGCTCGCAAAAAAGAGGAGCGAAAGTACGAGAAGGATGAGTTCTACTTGCATTGTTTTTCTACACTTTCTGCTGTTACTCTATGCCGAATATATACCGAATAACTTCTTGCCAAAATTCTAATGGTCGATAGCCAGAAATAGATTGTGGACTCCCTTCCATTGGACAAAAAACTACTGTTGGATAACCAGTAACGCCAAATAGCGCTGCCAATTCTGGTTCCTTCTCCGCATCCAATGTATACACATAGATTTTCCCTTCATACTGCTTGACTATTTGTTCTAATATTGGATGTAATTCGTCACACCATTTGCACCAAGAAGTATAAAAATCTATCAAACAAGGTTTATCGCCAATATATTTCCATTGAGGTTGTTGACCCGATGTCAAATCATAGTAGCACACTTTTTTCTTGAAGTCCGCGGTGGACAGATAAGTCAATCCCTCTGCCATGCAGGAAAGGGAAAAAATAACCATCAAAACAGTAAAAAAGAATCTTTTTTGCATAATTTTTCTAATTTAGGGTGCAAAATTACAAAAAAAATCGTAACTTTGCAAACTTTTAGTTAAAAAACAGCCATGACACCTGAATTGTCTCAACTTCCTACAATACTCGCAGACTTACCCACAGGGCAATTATTTGTGCTGACGGATAGCCATACTGTGGTGCATTGTTTGCCCATTCTAGCCGATTCCATCGGTCAAATACCCTATCATTTGCTCACAATTGAAGCAGGCGAACAGAGCAAGAACTTGACATCAGTGCAGTTGGTTTGGGATTTCCTGCTCAAACATCATGCCACGCGAGAAGCGGTGCTAATCAATTTGGGCGGGGGAATGATTACAGATTTAGGCGGGTTTGCAGCAGCAACCTATATGCGCGGCATTCGTTTTTTGAATATTCCAACCACCTTACTTGCCATGGTAGATGCTTCATCGGGTGGAAAAACAGGTGTTGATTACCAAGGGATAAAGAATGTCATTGGCACATTCACGCCACCTTTGACCACGTTAATTCATCCTGAGTTTCTGCGAACTTTACCTGCAACCGAATTGCTGAGCGGCTTTGCCGAAATGCTCAAGCATGGTCTCATCGCTAGTGCAACACATTGGCAAGAACTACTAAGATGGAACATTCATGAACAAGATATAGCAACGCTGGCTCCACTGATTGCAGATAGCATAGCCATCAAACAGCAAATTGTATCTGCCGATCCACACGAAAAAAATATTCGGCGTATACTGAATTTCGGACACACCATCGGACATGCAATCGAGTCTTCTACACTACACCACACTACACCACACGCCCACGGCTATTGTGTGCTCTGGGGTATGGTAGCAGAAGTGTATTTGAGCGTGGTACATGCTGGCTGTCCGCGCGAAGTGCTGACCATGCTCACCCACATGATGGTGGAATACTACGGTCGTCCACAGTACAACTGTCAGCAACGCGAACAATTGATAGACTGGATGTTACACGACAAAAAAAACACAGTCACTCCATCCTCATCACCTCAAATCAACTTTACACTACTACACGATATTGGCTCACCTATTATCAACCAAACACTCACTACAGATGCTATTCAAGAAGCTTTGGAATACCTATTTAGCATCTAATCACTTTATTTTTCTTATTCCATTTGTATAAATCAAAAAATAGTTGTACCTTTGTCACCTGGAACGCTCTCGTGGTATAGAGTCAGACAACATGCGTAGATTTGTATCCATAGTATTTTTCACACTCTCGTGTGTGGCAGCATTCTCTCAAAACAATGCCGCCGATTCCTTGTATCTTGACTCTATTTACCGTCATTTGGAGTTGGAGGAGTACACCATCACCGCTCGCGTCAAAGAGAAGGATATCATTATTCCTCAGACACTTAGCGGAGTACAACTCAAGAAGATGAATGCCCTCAGTGTTGCCGACGCCATCCGCTATTTCTCAGGTGTACAGATCAAAGACTATGGTGGTGTGGGCGGTATCAAAACCGTCAATATCCGCAGCATGGGCACCAATCACATGGGCGTGTATTACAATGGTATTCAGCTCGGTAACGCACAAAACGGACAAATAGACCTCGGCAAGTACTCCCTCGAAAACATCGAAGAAATCCAACTCTACAATGGTCAGAAATCCGATATTTGGCAATCCGCCCGCGAGTTTGGTGCGGCAGGAAGTATCTACCTCACCACCCGCCGTCCACGCTTCGCCGAAGGCAAGACTGTGAATGTCAAAGCACAAATGCGTGCAGGTAGTTTTGCCCTCATTGACCCAAGTCTATTGCTTGATGTCAAACTCAGCGAAACGATGTCGCTGACCATGAACGCCGAACTCATATCTTCCGATGGCAAGTACCCCTTCCGCTACCGCCGCGTGACTCCTTCGGGCGAAGTGGCATACGACACCACAGCCATCCGTCAGAACGGCGACATCAATGCCATTCGTGTGGAAGCGGCTGTCAATCACTACTATAGCAACACAGGCTTTTGGAAACTCCAACTCTATCACTACAATTCCGAGCGCGGTGTGCCAGGAGCGATTGTGAATAATGTCTGGCGCAATGGCGAACGCCTTTGGGACCGCAACTCTTTTGTACAAGCCACATGGCAAGACGAACTATTCAACCGTTGGTCCGTGCGCGTGAATGCCAAATACGCAAACGACTATACCCGCTATATCAACAACGATGACAAGCTCATCCATGTCGAGAATCAATACCTCCAACAAGAACTTTACTTCACCATGGCGCACAAAGTACGTATCTTCGATTGGTGGGACGTGAGTGCCGCCTATGACCTGCAATACAATGCTCTCAGCATGTTTGCAGAAGCCCATCGTTTCACCCATTGGCTCAGCGCCGCTACTGCCATCAATATAAAGAATTACTTGCGCCTCCAAGCCAGCGTATTAGGGACTTTTGTAAAGGACCTTCCCCAACCCTCCCTTCAAGGGAGGGAGTTCTCCCCCTCTGAAGGGGGAGGTAGAGAGGGTCATTTTACTCCCGCACTTTTCCTCTCCTACCGCCCTACGCAACTCGTTGATCTCCGCCTAAACGCCTTCTACAAACAGAGTTACCGTTACCCAACCTTCAATGACCTCTACTACACCGACATGGGCAATGCCTACCTCAAACCTGAGCTGGCAAAGCAACATAGTGTTGGATTGAGCTTTACGCAACCTTTCCGTATTGCAGAGCAAAAGGGCTCGGAGTTCCGCCTCAATGCCGATTACTACTACAACCGCATATCTGATAAGATCATCGCTTACCCAAAAGGTCAGCAGTTCCGTTGGACAATGCTTAATCTTGGATTGGTAAAAATCAACGGTTTAGACGTGAATGCACAACTGCATTTCGTATTACCCAAGAACTTCTACCTCACTGCCAAAGCGCAATACACCTACCAAACGGCGATTGATGTTACCGATCCAAACGATACCTATTATGGCGACCAGATTCCCTATATCCCATGGCATTCGGGTAGTGCTGTGGGTATGTTCGGTTGGCAAAATGACTGGCAGCAGTATGGCTTAAACTATAGTTTTATCTATGTCGGCGAACGCTACAACCAACAGGAGAACATCATCTACAACTACACCCAACCTTGGTACACCCACGATTTGAGCGTATTTGGAGAATGGCAAATCAAGCCTCTCGCCTCATCGCCTCATCGCCTTTCGCCTATAACCTTGCGCCTCGCACTCGATATCAATAATCTGCTTTCGCAAGACTACGATGTGATTATCAATTACCCCATGCCCAAACGCAACTTCAAGTGCACCGTAAGCATCACATACTAAATCGGTTGTTTGCAACTGGTTAGGCGCGACCGCTCATTGTATGCTTTCTCACTTTTCTTTGTTCATTACTCCCGAGTAGTATTCGGGTACTTTTTTCCTTAAAAAGGCGTTTTCTTGGCTTATGTAACATTTTAAGTACCCAAAATGTTACATAAGCCTAACTTTCGACATAATCTTCGACGCAAAACCTCTTCAACGCCGAAGATTTTTACACCATTACTATAGAGGCGCATCAAAAATCGGAAGTGAAACGTGCAAACAAGAAACAGAAAGCCACCGAAAGCCCACAAATCTCCTATAGATATGCTTGTTCTGTTCTATGCTTGCGCTGATTCCTCAGAGTGGGGACTCTTCGGGCGCTGCGCTCGGAGTGCGTTCCGTCGCACTCCTTCAGGTCCTGAAATTTGCGGGGAACTTGTGGGACTCTCGCTAAAGTCTTGAGCAAACTAATTTGATAATCGCAATATTGTTTGCAAAATAAGGGAAAACAACTTTGCCATTGTGAACCTTCGTCTTTTGTCCAGTGTAGAGTTCTACGACCTCTGCGCCTTCCGCAAAAGTGTTGTCAAGGCAAATCGCTTGTCCTGCTATCGGTAGTACACGAATAACCACTGTATCATTATCGTTGTATCGTGCACAAGTATGCACATCTATCGTATGTTGCTTGCCTGTGCCAATCACGGGATAGGTTTTGCGTATCTGCCCTAAACGCTGAAAATGTTGTAACTGATTTTCATTAATATCGCTCCAATCCATATCTGAACGAAAGGCTTGATCACTATCTACATTGAAGCGCGCATCACTCAATTTTCTACCAGTCTCATCTCCATAAAATACTTGCACGGCACCTGGAGCCAACAATAGCGTGGTAGCGCAATCAATCATATTAGACATGTCTGCATCGCGATGATACGAGTTGTTGAGATAGCTAAATGGGTGCCAATTCGTGTACATATTCAGGCTATCGGCATACGCTTGCCAAGTATATACTATCCCATCCAAATCGCCGTGCTTAGGGAAATAGAAATTGACCATACTACCAAATCCCGCACTTGCATATTCGGGTTTATAATCTATTGATGCGCAATCGAAGTCGCCCGTCATATAAAAATCCTCTGTCCATTGGGCTGCGGCATCTTTGGGATGAGCCAAACGCCACTCTCGCAATGCCTCGTTGCAGGCGATATGCAGAGCTTTCCAACTATCTATATGAACATTCTCAACAATATCACAACGGAAACCATCAATACCAAATTCGCGAACCCACGAGGCAATCCAATCTACTAAATATTTTTGTACAGTGGCTTTTCGGTCTTTGCGTAGCACTCGTGCAGAAGGATTCACCCACGCATCATTCGCTTTGCCCTCTGCTTTCCATTTACGTTTGAGAAACGCAGGGATACGAACCATCTCCGTACTTTCCTCTTTGAAGTCAGGCATACCAAACAACGTTGCCTCTAACGGATTATTCTCGTCCCAATGCTCATCTGGCATACGAATCCATGGACGGTCATACCAACCAGACCATGTCAATCGCTGCGCAAAGAAATCATCAAAACTCCACTCACGTATGTGTTCTGCTGCTTGTTGCGGGGTCAATCCCACTTCTGCAAAATCATACTGTATGGCATCTAATAGAGTCGGATAACCTGGATTATTCAAGTTAGCTCCAAGCATCACGCGTATTCCTTGTGCATGCAGTGTATCTACCAATGCACGAAACTCCTCTACTGTTCCATAATTCTTATCTATTTGGGTGTAATCCAGTGGATAATAACCATGATAGCCATAGTGCGGAAAATCGTTGATTGAGCCACTGCCTGACATCCAACCATGGATTTGTTCATAGACATCAGTCATCCATACAACATCCACTCCTAAATCGGCGAAGTACCCCTCTTTGGCTTTTTGCAACATACCTTTGAAATCTCCGCCATGAAAGGTGGCAGCATTCAATTGTTCAGTACCATAATCAACGATGCGCCCATAGTTGATATCATTGGTGGTATCTCCATTGCAAAACCGATCAGTAATGACAAAATACACCGAAGCGCCGCGCCAATCAAATGTGTCTGCCGTGTTATTTGAGGCGAACAACGATATTGCGTTATAGACCAATACAGTAAATAGAATGAATTGTTTCTTCATACAATTAAGTTTAATAAATCATGTAGTTATATTTAATAAATCTTTATATTCTCGTACAAATTCTATGCAAAACCTATAACTATATGGCAGCATTTTTATACATTTTTAACATTTGATCAGGAAAAGCTATTTTGCATAGCGTAGTCTTACCTGACTGACGTGGTCCTGTCACCGAAATGATTGACCAATGCTTACTTAACTCTAAAAGTTTGTTTTGTAACTCTCTGCTATACATACAATTATTGTTCACAAAGGTACTATTTTTATTTAACATACGCAAGAGTATGAGCAAAAAAATGTGATTTTTTAGGTGATAATTGGAACCTTCGGCACAATCTTCGGCACAAAGAAAAAAAATAGCAAAAAAATCACTCAAGCGGGAGGCGTTGGTAATCAACGCTTTCCGCTTGCTTTAAGTACCATATTATAACAAAATTCACAAATCTTCGGCACAAAACCCCTTCCGTGCCGAAGATTTTTGCAGCATTATTATAGAGGCACAAATATTTGAGACACTAAAGCCACAGAAAGCCCATAGAAGTCCTAGAGATCTCCTATAGTGGTCGCCTAATTTGCAGGGAACTTGTGAGGAAATAAAGATATAATCCAAAAACATTGCTATAAATTTGGAAAATAGAGAAAAAAGTACTACCTTTGCACCCGCATTCGGTCAAGGGAAGTAGGTGAGAGTCCTACACAGACCCGCTGCTGTGATTTGCAATATCGTTTGTTTTGTATCTAAGTCACTGCCTATCAGGTGGGAAGGCTAAGCAAACGAGCAATAAGTCAGAAGACCTGCTGCATGCATAAGGGCATCCCCACTCGCCCACGAGGCTCGTCGGGGACCCCGAAGTTGAACGCTCTCGAGGAATAGGGCTTAGACATGACACGCAGTTTTTCATATGATTGTAGGTACGCAAAGGCGTATATGCTTGGTAAAAGTATCAAGCATAGGTTGTTGCTATGCACGATAGTATCAGCTATTTTATTGCTGACCTCCTGCCGTAGCGATGAGATTATCTTCCCTGCAGAGTACGAAGTTTTGCCGATGGAATCAAGAGAATTGAGCAGTTTCGCGCCCAACGAACCCATTGGCATGTACCTGCTCAATGAAGGCAATATGGGTAGCAACAAAGCCACTATTGACTACCTCGACTTCAGCAAGGGCATTTATATCCGCAATATCTACGGCGAACGCAATCCGAATGTCATCAAAGAGTTGGGCGATGTAGGCAACGATATCCAAGTCTATGGCAATCGCCTCTATGCGGTCATCAACTGCTCGCACAAAGTCGAAGTAATGGACCTGCACACCTGCCGTCGCATTGGGCAGATAGACATCCCTAATTGCCGTTACATCCGTTTTCATGGGGATAAGGCGTATATCAGTTCGTATGTCGGTCCCGTGAGCATTGATCCCAATGCTCAATTAGGTGCCATCTTCGAAGTAGATACCGCTACACTCCGTATTACACGCCAAGTAACAGTGGGTTATCAACCCGAAGAATTTGAGATTATTGGTGATTACCTGTATGTCGCCAATTCAGGCGGCTATCGCGCACCAGACTATGACTCTACACTTTCGGTAGTGGATCTAACGGACTTCCGACAAGTAAAGAAGATACCTGTGTGTGTCAATCCTCACCGTGTACGCAAAGACCCATACGACCGCCTTTGGATCACCTCTCGCGGCGACCACAAAGAGGTACAACCACAACTGGTATGCCTAAGACCCTCCCCAACCCTCCCTTCGAAGGGAGGGAGGACTCCCCCTTTGAAGGGGGAGATAGAGGGGGTCTCCCCATCCGAAATGGTCATTGTTGGCGATTCCATGTACTTCTACAGCGCGCATTGGAATGATGAAACAATGTCCAACCAAACCACCTACGGAGTCTTCAATATCCAATCCCAAATAACCAATAACCAATATCCAATAACCAATATCCAATCTTTTATCACCGATGGAACCGAGAAAAACATCAAGATTCCATACGGCATTCAAGTCAATCCATATAATGGCGACATATATATTACAGATGCAAAAAACTATGTTTCAAGCGGTCAACTACATTGCTACTCGCGCGAAGGCAAACGCAAATGGTCTGTGCGCACGGGTGATATCCCTGCTCATATGTGTTTTGTCTATCGTTAGTTGCGAGCGACCCGAAATACCTATGGTTGGACTTGGTATAGATGACACCTATGCCATCGAGCGCATGCGTACCCTTGTTCTCCATCCTGAGTATGAGGGTGAACGCTATGAGTGGTGGCTTTGCGAGAGCAAGGAACAAGGAGCCAAGAGCCAAGACGAAATACTTTTTTCCACTGAGCGTAATCTTATCTTCTGCCAAAAGGACACAGGCACATACTTTTTTCGACTGAATATCATTGACCAACAAAACCCTGTCACTCACCAATTCAAGGTAGTGGTATGGGAAGAGCAACTTGCCTATTCTCCGTATATATCGCGCGTATTGGAATATAACCCTGCCCCTGGTCAGTTTGTTAATACCATGCCGCAGTATGCAGAGGGCGACACCTATGCCACCATGCTGCAAAAAGTGGAAGAATCCATTGCAGGCACCAACCGCACCCTTATCTCGCTTGGCGCATGGGGCGGGTATGTCACTTTCGCTTTTGACCACTCTGTTGTCAATACTCCCAACCAGGCTGACTTCCTCATCGAGGGAAACTCTTTCTATGCATCTGCTACCAGCAAAGGTGGTAGTAGCGAGTCAGGCATTGTGATGGTCAGCATCGACATTAATCAGAATGGTTTGCCCGATGACCCCTTCTATCAACTTGCTGGTAGTGAGTACGCTAATCCCAACACTCTACACCATTATTCCCTCACCTACCGCCGCACACCCGCTAACCATACGCCACAACCCGATAAGAAAAACTCCCTCACCGACACCACCTATATCCGTTGGACAGACAACCAAAAACAATCGGGTTATTTGCATAAAAACACCTTCCATACGCAGGAGTATTTCCCTCAGTGGCTTGCGGATTCCGCGCTCACTTTTGTTGGTTCTCGTTTGCCTGACAATGCCTATGACCCCAACGGAAAAGGTGCATACTGGATACAACAGCCCTTTGAATATGGCTATGCCGACTGCCATCCGAACGATAGTATTGCTCGCTGTTCGTTTGACATCGACTGGGCATTTACAGATGATGGTAAGCCAATCCATTTGCCTTGCGTGGACTTCGTGCGCGTCTATACGGGCGTACACCAACAATGCGGTTGGACTGGCGAAATATCCACAGAAATATCCCATGCCCGTGACATAAATATTGAACAATAAACATTCTTATGACAAAACAATATATACATACTTTCATTCTCTACGCCATCGTGTGGTGCATGTGCGCTTGTGGCACTTCGAGCAATATAGATGATTATAATGTTGCAGTTTATACCCCCACTTACGCTACGGGCTTCCGCATTATGGGTGCAGAAGGCAAGCAGAGCACGATTATCTGTGTCACTAATCCGTGGCAAAGCGCCAACGATGTCGAGACAATGCTCTTTATCGCCCGCGGAGGCGAGAAAGCGCCCTCCGGTTTCCGAGGTCAAGTCTTGCAAGGCGATGCCAATCGTATCGTATGTATGTCATCTAGCCATATCGCCATGCTGGATGCCATAGGGGCTGTAGAGAGTGTAGTGGGTGTGTCGGGCAAGGATTTTGTCAGCAATCCCTATATTGTAGCCAACCGCCATTCCATCGCCGATGTGGGATACGATGGCAATATCAATTTTGAACTCCTCGTGGCTCAGCGCCCCGATATTGTGCTGCTCTATGGCGTGACGGGCGCTTGCACTATGCAATCTAAACTCGATGAATTGGGCATTTCCTATATCTACATTGGCGAGTATGTAGAGGAAGACCCGCTTGGCAAAACCGAATGGCTTGTTGCCATTGCAGAGATAGTTGGCTGCCGTGAGCAAGGCATTGCCTATTTCTCTCAGGTACCTCAGCGCTACAATCACCTCCAATCTATGGCAGCCGTTGCCACATCGCCCCAACCCAAAGTGATGCTCAACACGCCCTATGCCGATTCGTGGTTCATGCCTTCTACTACCAGTTACCTTGCTCGCCTGATTGCTGACGCTGGAGGCGATTATATCTACAAGAAGAACACATCCAACCACTCCCAACCTATCGACGTGGAGGAAGCCGCTCTGTTGACCACAGAGGCAGATATATGGCTCCATGTAGAGGGAGTCAGTTCGTTGCAAGATCTTCGCAATCAACACCCTAAGTTTGCCAAGATGCCTTGCGTGCAACGGGGCGAAGTCTATAATTGCGACAAACGCAAAGTCACTGGTGGAGGCAACGATTATTGGGAGTCGGGTGTAGTGCAACCAGATGTCATTTTGCGTGATTTAATTAAGATTTTTCACCCCGAATTAATATCCGAAGAATTGGTCTATTATCGAAAAATAGAGTAATATGAAGCAACGTTCTACCACATTATTCATTATCCTTTCCCTCCTGCTGGTCAGCCTGTTTGTGCTTGACCTGCTCATCGGCTCTATACGTATCCCGCTTCGTGATATTTTGGGTGCATTGTTTGGCGGAGATGTGGATGCCTCCACACGCCTTATCGTGCTCGATATCCGCCTCATCAAAGCCGTTGTGGCTATTCTATCAGGCATGGCATTGTCAGTCAGTGGTTTGCAAATGCAGACGCTCTTCCGCAACCCTTTGGCGGGTCCTTATGTGTTGGGTATCAGTTCGGGTGCTAGTTTGGGTGTGGCAATCTTTATTTTGGGTATGCCACTATTGGGCGTTGCGACCAACAGTACCTTGTCTTCCATCGGTACCGCTGGTGCTGCGTGGTTAGGTGCAGCAATGATTCTTGCTTTTGTTGCCTCTGTCAGTACCCGAATCAAAGATATCATGGTCATCCTCATTTTGGGTATGATGATTTCTTCAGGCGTAAGTGCAGTGGTGCAGATATTGCAGTATCTGAGCAACGAAGAAGCTCTCAAGTCCTTTGTTATCTGGACAATGGGCTCGCTTGGCGATGTTACGAGTAGCCAACTCATGCTTCTGTTGCCCGCAGTATTGATTGGTTTGGTCGTGTCAGTGGCAGTAATCAAACCACTGAACTTGCTCCTGCTTGGTGAGCAATATGCCCGCACCATGGGACTGAATGTCCGCCGTTCGCGCTATTTGATATTCCTTTCCACCACCTTGTTGGCAGGTACTGTGACGGCTTTCTGTGGTCCTATCGGCTTTGTGGGCTTAGCCATCCCGCATATTGCGCGTATGCTCTTCAGCAATGCCGACCATCGTATCTTATTGCCTGCCTCTGCATTATGCGGAGCGGTTGTGCTGCTCACTTGTGACATCATCTCCAAATGGCTCACCCTACCCATCAACACCATCACCGCCCTACTCGGTATCCCTATCGTCATCTGGGTCGTCATTCGCAATAAATCCATAGTATAAGCCTACCCCCAACCCCTCCCTGAGAGCACCCCAATTCGGGGGACCGCCACGGGAAGGGATATTAAATTGAATATGATTGAATTAAGAAATATAGCATTAGGATACGATAGCCAGCACCTGCTATTAGAAAATGTGTCCACCACTTTCACCTGTGGCACCACCACGGCGCTTATTGGTCGCAATGGCTCAGGCAAATCCACCTTGCTGCGTGCTATCATTGGTTCTGAGACCCTCAAACAGGGCACTATTCTCATCAATGGCACGGATATTCAGAGTATCGCTCCCCATCAACTGGCGCAACAAGTCGCTTTTGTCACTACCGAACGTATCCGTATTGCCAACCTCTCATGCCGCGATCTGGTGGCGCTTGGCAGAGCGCCCTATACCAATTGGATTGGTCGCATGCAACCCGAGGACGAGGCGCTTGTCATGCAGTCGCTTGAGAAAGTAGGCATGGCTTCCTATGCCTTCCGCACCATGGATAAGATGTCCGATGGCGAATGTCAACGTGTGATGATTGCCCGCGCTTTGGCGCAACAAACGCCAGTCATCTTGTTGGACGAACCAACTTCGTTTTTGGACATGCCCAACCGATATGACCTATGCCGATTGCTTGCTGATTTAGCGCATAAAGATAATAAGTGCATCATTTTCTCGACTCATGAATTAGACATTGCGCAGTCGCTTTGCGATACCATTGCGCTCATTGATTCGCCCACCATACACCATCTCCCTACTCTAGAGATGATTCGTAGAGGTTATATAAAAAAACTATTTCAGATACAAAACTAATTTCAACATTTGCGGAGTACCCCCCGTATAATACGCCCCTTTTACCTATGATTTTCGCTAAAAAATAAACTTTTTGCTCAAATCGCTTGCAAATGTGCATTTTTTATTGTACCTTTGCAGCCGATTTCAAGCCGCGATGGTGGAATCGGTAGACACGAAGGACTTAAAATCCTTTGGCCAGTGATGGCTGTGCGGGTTCAAGTCCCGCTCGCGGTACTAAAAGAATAAACTCAAAATTGCAATGCCTGACATGAAAGTGTTGGGCATTTTTGTAACTCATTCACACTGACACTATGCAAGACATTCAAAAAACAAAGTATCCTCTCACACTTTTATTCATTAGCATTGTCCTATTGTATATGACATGCTTACATTCAAAAAACTACGATAAAATCGACAATATTGATGTCAACGGCGTGAATATCGTATATCAACTAAAGGGCAACGAAAATGATAAACCTGTAATCTTATTACATGGTAATTCTGGCGAACATGACCATTTTTCCGTAACAGTTGATCAGTTGGATTCTGCTGGATATTTGGTATATGCCCTTGATTCTCGCGGACAGGGAGCCAACACCCCTGTTGAAGAGTATCACTATATTGACATGGCGAACGATTTAGCCGAATTCATCGATAAAATGAACCTTGACCACCCTGCCATTTTCGGTTGGAGTGATGGCGGCAATGTCGCCTTGCAAATGGAAGTACTTCACCCTGGTACCGCAGGACTCATCATTACAGCAGGTGCCAACATCTTCCCCGAAGGAGTAAAAGCAGACTTTTGGGCAGAATTTAGCAAAGAACTACTCAAGGACTCTATTCCACCGCTCACAAAGATGATGCTATTTGAGCCACAAATGACATGGAAAGACATGCAAACTATCCAATGCCCCGCGCTAATAACCATCGGTGAATTTGACCTTATTGATGAGTCACACGCCCGTATGATTGCAGAGAACATCCCACAAGGCCAAATGCTCATTGTACCCAACGAAGACCATGGCTCCTTCGTGTATAAAAGTCCCAAAATAGGCGAGATTATCCTCCAGTATCTAGCGGAGCAGGACTATTAACCCTAGCACCACATAAAGAGCACGAAAAAAATATTGCACATGCACTTGCGTATGTGTAATATTTTTTGTACCTTTGCACCCAAATTGGCAAAAACGAACTTTTATGTATTACACTTATAGTGTACCATAGCGAAAAAAGAAATGCAGAAATCGGATTTTATCATTGAGGTAAATCATGTGTCCAAACAGTTTGAGGACGGTAAATTTGCCTTGGACGATGTGAGCCTTCAAATCAAGAAAGGCGAGTTCGTAACTATCTTGGGTCCATCGGGTTGCGGAAAGACTACCTTACTTCGTTGTATAGCAGGTTTTCAAGTGGCAACAGAGGGTGATATCTTGCTGAACGGCGAAGATGTGACCACGATGCCTCCGCACTTGCGCGATGTGAATACGGTATTTCAGAAATACGCGCTGTTCCCACACTTGAATGTATTTGACAATGTGGCTTTCGGATTGAAACTGAAGAAGGAAGATAAGAAAGTCATAGAGAAAAAAGTAAAGCAGGCGCTGAAGACTGTGGGTATGACGGACTACGAGTACCGTGATGTGGATAGCTTGAGTGGCGGTCAGCAACAGCGTGTGGCAATTGCGCGTGCAATTATCAATGAGCCAGAGGTGTTGTTGCTGGATGAGCCATTGGCTGCGTTGGACTTGAAGATGCGCAAGGACATGCAGATGGAGCTTCGTGCGATGCACAAGAAGTTGGGTATCACCTTTATCTATGTGACACACGACCAAGAAGAGGCCTTGACCTTGAGCGACCGCGTGGTGGTGATGAGCGAGGGTAAGATCCAACAGATAGGTACGCCAACCGATGTGTATAACGAGCCACAAAACTGCTTTGTTGCCGATTTCATCGGAGAAAGTAACATCTTGGATGCCACTATGGTGAAAGATAAGATGGTGAACTTCTGCGAGCATGATTTCGAGTGCGTGGACAAAGGTTTTGGCGAGGATACCGAAGTGGATGTTGTAGTTCGTCCTGAGGATATTTATATCGGAACTTTGCAAGAAGGCAAAGAGGATAACTGGCAGTTGCATGGCGAAGTGCATAGTTGCATCTTTAAGGGTGTGCACTATGAAATGACTGTGCTGACGGACAACGGATATGAGTTGATGATCCAAGACTATCACGCCTTTGAGCCAGGCACGAAAGTGGGACTGCTGGTGAAGCCCGAAGATATTCAGGTAATGAAAAAAGAGCGCTTGTGCAATACCTTCGATGGCGAAGTGCTGGAGGATAACCGCGTGCGTTTCTTAGATGAGGAATGGGATATCCCAGAGCGTGTGGCAGAGCGATTCGAAGTAGGCGAAGAGGTGGAAGTAGAAGTGGACTTCAACCGCGTGAATCTGCAAGACGACGAGGAAGATGGTGTGCTGTGCGGCGAGGTGTATTTCATCTTGTACAAGGGTGATCACTACCATCTGACCGTTCGCACGGACGATGGCGATGATATCTTTGTGGATACCAACGATGTGTGGGACGACGGCGACCGAGTAGGTATTCGCGTAGCTCCAAGTTATATTCGATTGTATAAGAAGAGCCAAGAACAAGGAACAAAGAACCAAGACTGATTTGTTTAGTGAACGCCCTATGGGCTACTGTTTAGAGTTTAGAGATGAAAAATAATAAATTAAGAATGGTGTTTCAGTCGCGTAGTACATGGGCATGGCCCTATGCGCTGTTTATGCTGTGCTTGGTGATTTTGCCATTGGTGCTGATTGGTGTGTATGCCTTTACGGATGCTGATGGTAGCTTTACGATACAGAACTTTGTGAGTTTCTTCACCAAGTCGGAGGCGATTAACACCTTTATCTATTCGTTGGCTATTGCGCTGATTACTACAATTATATGCTTGGTATTGGGTTATCCCGCAGCATATATCATGGCGATGGCAGACTTTAAGACACCGCAGGTGATGGCGATGTTGTTTATTCTGCCGATGTGGATTAACTTCCTGCTTCGCACGATTGCGACGGTGGAGCTGTTCCGAATGTTCGGTTTGCCATTGGGCGAAGGAGCACTGCTTTTTGGTATGGTGTACGACTTCTTGCCATTTATGATTTATCCTATCTACAACACCTTGCAGAAGATGGATACCAGTTTGATTGAAGCCGCGCACGACTTGGGGGCGAAGCGTCATCAGGTGTTTATGAAAGTGACTTTGCCATTGTCGGTGCCAGGTATTTACTCGGGTATTGTGATGGTGTTTATGCCAACGGTTTCGACTTTCGCTATCGCAGAGTTGTTGACCCATAACAAGGTGACACTGTTTGGTTCGCTCATCCAACGCTGCTTCGGCGAGGGCGGTATAGCGATGTGGAACTACGGTGCAGCATTGTCGCTGATTATGCTGATCATTATAGGATTGACCAGCTTCTTTGGAGGAGATAAGGAAGATATAAATCGTTGAGTGTTTAGAGTTTAGTGTTTAGAGACATGTTTGAAAATTATAAGAAATCGAAGATTGAGCAGCGAGGATTGGGTTCGCGCATAGCAGCACAAGCGTATTTGTGGTTGCTATTGGTGGTATTGTATGCCCCTATCCTGCTCATTATCATATTCTCGTTTACACAAAGCAAAGTGTTTGGTAACTGGACGGGATTTACATTTGGTTTGTACGAGAACCTATTTACGGGCTATGATGCTGTGGCACAGGTGAAGGTGGATCCCAACCTATACCGTGCGATATTCTTCACGGTGGTGATTGCGCTGTCGTCCGCATTGATCTCTACCGTATTGGGGACATTGGCTGCGATAGGTATCTATCATATGCGCAATCGCGATCGCAAGATTCTCACCTTTATGAATAGTATCCCGATGATTAACCCCGATATCCTGACGGGTATCAGTTTGTTCTTGCTATTCGTATTCTTGGGCATCAGTCGCGGACTGGGTACTGTGATTGCCGCGCATGTGGTATTTTGTACTCCTTATGTGGTGCTGAGCGTAATGCCACGATTGACGAAGATGAATCCGAATATCTACGAAGCAGCATTGGACTTAGGCGCTACTCCATTCCAAGCGCTTCGCAAAGTGATGATGCCAGAGTTGTGGCCAGGTATGATTAGCGGATTTATCTTGAGTTTGACTTTGAGTATTGACGACTTCGGTGTAACCTACTTTACCAAAGGCAGTAGCGGACTAGAGACATTGTCCACTTTTATCTACGCAGATGCCCGCAAGGGCGGTTTGACACCTGAGTTGCGACCGCTATTCTCGTTGATCTTCTTGACTATCTTGGTCTTGCTGATAATAATGAATATACGAACCCATAAACAACAAAACAAAACGAAATGAAAAAGTTCTTTTTTGCTGTAGCCGCTTTGGTGCTACCTTGTGTATTGGTATCTAACGCTTTTGCTGCTGACCGCGAGCATACGCTGAAGGTGTATAACTGGGCAGACTATATCGACATGAATGTGCTCAATGGTTTCCCAGCGTGGTACTATGAGCAAACGGGCGAACAAGTGGAGGTATTGTATCAGACCTTTGATATCAACGAATCGATGCTTACCGAGATTGAGGTGGGTCACGAGGACTACGATGTGATTTGTCCTTCGGAATATATCATTGAGCGTATGTTGCGCAATAAGTTGCTGCAACCTATCAACAAGGATTTTGGCAATACGCCTGACTACACGAAACTGGTATCACCTTTTGCGGTGGATAAGTTCCAACAGATGGCACCCGACAGCAGCGTGTGCGTGGCAGACTACACTGTGGGTTATATGTGGGGTACGACGGGTATCTTGTATAATACAGCATTGGTGAATAAGGAGGAGATTCTCTCTTTAGGCGGTTTGCAGAATCCCAAGTTTGCGGGTAAAGTATTTATGAAAGATGCCTTCCGCGATATTTACTCGGTTGTCGTGTTGTATGCTTACCGCGAGGAGATTGCTCGTGGTGAAGTGAGTCGCGATGAGTTGGTTGCCAATGTGACGGATGATCGTATCCAACGCGTGGAGGAATTCCTGACCAGTATGAAGAACAATATCGCAGGTTGGGAAGTGGACTTCGGCAAAGAAGAAATGACCAAAGGCAAAGCGTGGCTCAACCTCAGCTGGTCAGGCGATGCACAATGGGCGATTGATGAGGCAGCCGAAGTGGGTGTAAACCTTGAATATTTCGTGCCACAAGAAGGTAGCAATGTGTGGTTCGACGGCTGGTGTATTCCTGTGTATGCTAAGAACACCAAAGCAGCGAGCTACTTCATCAACTATATGTGTATGCCAGAGAACGCTATCTTGAACATGGAGGAGATTGGCTATGTGAGCGTAGTAGCAGACTCTACAATTCTTGCGTGGGCCAACGACGAGGAGATAGAGGCGACATCTAATCTCACTTATTTCTTTGGCGAAGGTGCTGAGGCAGTGCATGCTAATCACGTATTCTATCCTGACCAAACAGTCATTGAGCGTTGCGCATTGATGCACGACTGCGGCGACAAGACCGAAGACATGTTGGCGATGTGGTCACGCGTAAAAGGCGATAACCTCAGTATGGGATTGGTGATATTTATCTTGGTAGTATTGGCGCTGATTGTGATTGTATTTGTTGTACAGGCTATCAATCGTAAACATCAGCGCGATAAACAACGCAAAAAGCGCAATCGCAGAAAATAAACCTCTATCTACAAAGCCATTCGCACAACAATAACCATACAATAACCGCACTATTCGAGTACTCTACAGGATGAAAAGAATAATAATCTATATCATTACTATCGTTCTCACCACCGCTGTAGCCAGCGCACAAGACTACGAAATGGACTTTCGAAAACTGCAGCAGCAGTTTGAAGAGCGTGTAAAAACGACACCTAATAATATCAAATCGTATATGGCAAACTATCCATATACGCCATATAGTGATGAAGTGTATCTCATGGAAGGAGTGCTTCAAGTAGAAAAAGAGAAATACAAACAAGCAACGAAAACATTCGGCAAGGTAAATGCTAAAAATCTATCACGCGAAGCACAACCAATGCTTTATTTCTATTGGGGATATGCGTTAGTTAAACAAAAACAGTATGATAAGGCACTTACATATTTACTACGTTTGAAAAATCAACATTCACCTTATACTCCTCACGCACGCTATTATGCTGGATACTGTTATTACTGTACAAAAGAGTTCTCACGCGCCTTGGCCGAGTTTCTATCTGTGGAACAATTGAGTGGTTACCAGCAAATCGTACCTTATTACATTATTCAAATTGATTATGCACAAAACGAATATGACAAGGTATATGAACGCGCCAACCACTTATTAGATACGTTTCCTGAAAATAAAAATAACTATGAACTACATCGCATGTTAGGTGAGATGTATTATCAAGATAGTACATATCAAAAAGCAGTAGAACACCTTGCAGCATACTACAAACAAAGTCTTGAACAAGAAAAAGAACCTTTGCGCGCTGACATATACCTGCTGGGAGTTGCTAGTTATCAAGTTGGAAAATACCAAGAAGCAATTCTGCTACTCAAAGAGATTAAAGAGCAAAAAGATTCTTTGTCAGAGAGTGCCTATTTGCATTTAGGACATAGCTATCTTCGCATAGGCGATGAAGAAAAGGCTAAATTATCTTATGCCGCAGCTATGCGATTTAATATCAATCCTCGCCTACGCGAAGAAGCAATGTACAACTATGTACAAATCACTTATTTACAAGGGTCAGCTCTAGGAGAAAGTATTACAGCTTTTCAGGACTTCTTACGTGAGTATCCTAACACGCTATATGCCAATAAAGTATATGCTCTCATGGCAGATATGTACATGAATAGCAAAAACTACAAAGCAGCGTTTGAAGCATTAACGGAAGTTAAAAATCCCGATGGTAAGATGTATGAAACAATGCAATACTTACGTTATCAAATGGGTATAGATGCTTTTTTGAGAGGTAATATGCAAGAATCTATCAAATGGATGTCACAAGTAATTGACAACGAACAACAAATAACAGATTATAAAACAGATGCCTACTTTGTACGTGCTGAAAGCAAGTATCGCCTTTTGAAATATGCTGAGTGTTTAGAGGATTTGAAGTTATATGAGAAACAACCCAATCTAGATGATTCGCGCAATTATGTAGCATCTTTGTATCTCAAAGGATATGCACTTTTCAACCAACAAATGCTCGAAGAATCAAAATACGCATTCCAACAATACATCCAAAAAGCTGACAATAAACAGCACACCTATTCTGATGCACTCAACCGTTTGGGGGATTGCTTTTTTAATAATCGTCAGTTTGAAGATGCTATTGGTACATACGATTGTGTGATTCAGTTGGCTAACTATGGTGCCGATTATGCTCTTTTTCAAAAAGGGTATGCATTAGGATTATTGCATCGCTACCCAGAGAAGATTCAAATTCTTGAACAATTAGCCTCTAATTACCCCTATTCCGATTATGCGGATGATGCGCTCTATGAAACTGCACGTGCACATTTACAACTCGACCAAAATGCTGAAGCAATCAAAATGTACACACGTATTATCAATCAGTATCCCCGTAGCAATAAAGCTTCTAAATCATCGCTTGAACTAGGAATGGCTCATCGCACATTACATCAGTATGATGATGCAATACAAGCCTTCAAACAAACTATTGAAAAATATGCTGGTACAGAAGAAGCCTACACTGCGTTAGAGAGTTTGGAACAAGTTTACGTAGAAACCAATGACATCAATGACTATTTGGCATATACCAAAACACTACACAAAATCAACATGCAAACATCTACCCAGGAAGACTCATTGGTATATGTAACTGCAGAACTACAATATATTATGGGTAACTATGAACAAGCTGCGGCTGGCTTAACAACGTATCTCACGTCGTTTTGTCCACAGGGACGTTATTGCATAACTGCCTTATATTATGCAGCAAACTGTTTCTACCAATTACGCCAATACGATTCTGCTATTGAACAATATAGCACATTAGCAGATATTGAGGGCAATCCTCATATGGAAGAAGCATGTATGCGAGTAGCAGAACTCACTTATGATAAAGCAGAATATCGCACATCACACTACTATTTCCAACGCATGTTGAACTTTGCTTCGTCCTCAGCAAATCGTACAACAGCTTTACTAGGCATGCTACGATGTGGACAATATACCGATAACTTGACAAATGTTGTTGATGTGGCTACGCAATTGCTTAATCAAGATGATATCTCAGAAGCTATACGACAAGAAGCACTTTATTATCGAGCAAAAGCTCATTTGAATAAGCAACAATATGGCTTGGCCGTCGTAGATCTCACACCATTATCCAAAGAAGTACGTACATCTATTGGCGCAGAATCTAAGTACCTATTAGCAGAAGCTTATTTCCAATTAGGATCTGTAGAATTGGCAGAACAAGAAGTGATGTCTTTCACACAAATGCAAACATCACAGCAATATTGGTTAGCGAAAAGTTTAATTCTACTATCTGACATCAATGTACAGCGAAATGACATCTTCCAAGCCAAACAATATCTTTTGGCATTACAAGGCAATTATCGCCAAGAAGATGATATACCAACTATCATTGCAGAGAAATTAGCGGCATTAGAAGATACAGAAAAAATGGTTATAGAGGATCAAACTGAAGAAATAGAGGAGGAATCACTATGAGAAAGTCTATCATATTATTCATTGCAATTTGGTTATTGTCCATTGCCAACAACCAAGAGTTGATAGCACAAAACGACACAACACTTAGCCGAACTGTAACCGTTGAACGCGACTTCCAACCTGTGATACAAAGCGCAGGTAAAATCAATCAGCGTCCCGCAATCATTACTCATGAATTACAACTCAATCCTGTTGTTTATTCTACCTACTCTGAGCCCTTGTCTATTGGATATAATGTCAATCAGTTATCCGCAGCAGAAACACGTTTTATCCCTCAAGCACCGCTTAATGGTATCATCCAAGCTGCCACTGGACATCGCAACACCCATTTTCTTTTTAATTATCATATCCATCATCAAAAGAAAATGTCACTCAACATCTATGCCAACCATGATGCTTATTGGGGAAAAGACGCCCTTTCTCAATCTAAACTGGACATGCTGGTTACTAGACATTTTTCCAAAGCAGACCTTTATTTTGAAATAGAAGGAAGAAACGATGCATATACTTTATTCCCATTCCATCTAGACACATGGCAAACGCATTGGAATGTGGCCGCCACAATTGGAGTTTGCTCCACCAGCAAGTCTGCAATCCAATATCGCGTACAGACAGGATATAATGCATTCCTTGTTTCAGAATGGGGCGCAGAACATAGTTTTAGATCACACCTTGACATATGGTGGACCCATCAACAACATAGTGCAGGTGTCAAAGCATATTTACAAAATAGTTTCTACACTACCCAACAAAATGGACCGCAATTACCATCTACACGCCATAATATTCGAGTAGAACCATTTTACGAATATAAAAATCAACATATACGCCTACATGCAGGTGTAAATATTGACATGAATGTTGGAACAGGCAAACTGCTAAGCAATATTGAAAACCTCAGTTTTGCACCATCGCCTAATGTACAATTTGAATGGAACATGATGAACAATATCTTCCATATCTATGCCAACGCTACAGGACACTACGGACTCGGGACTACGGAAGAGTATTTGGGATATAACCGCTATTTGAATATACAACAAGGTTTTGCATGGCAGACCCCACGAGACTATACGCCTATAGATGTACAAGTCGGATTCAAGATACGCCCAGCAAAGACGTTATTGATTGATATTTACGGAGGATATGCATATTTGTCGCGGACATGCAATATGCATGCGGAAGAACGTTATGACAATCAGGGATTAGCATATTATAGTTTATGGCTGAGCGATATCCAACGATGGAAATTAGGTGCTTCTTTACACTACCATTACCGCGATGTCCTTGAACTTAACGCGACAGGAAACTACTATTTCTGGACTTCGGAACAGCCTATATACGATCGCCCAAATTGGGATATCAAAGCGCGATTGGATATTCATATTGACTCAAAATGGAGCATCTATTCCGAGAATTATTTCGCAGGTAGTAGAATGGCTTTTGTACGAACATATCCAGGTGATGCTACCGCATTTGAACTACGCCCTATCATTTCGCTGAATATCGGTGGTCAATATGCTATAAATCGTTGGTTGTTAGTTTATCTCCAACTCAATGATTATCTCAACCGCAAGAATGATATCTTCTATGGCTATCAGTCACAAGGTATCCATTTCTTGGCAGGTATCAAGTGGAATTTCTAAGAATAATTCTTACTTCATGGGATATAAAGCAAAAAGAGTTGCCTTCTTAGGCAACTCTTTTTGTGGTCCCACTTGGGCTTGAACCAAGGACCCCCTGATTATGAGTCAGGTGCTACTAACCAACTGAGCTATAGGACCCATCACTTTCAACAAATTACTTAAGCAATGTTCAAAGCGGCTGCAAAGGTACTACAAAAAAATGAAATGACCAAGAAAAAAAGCAAAAAGTGTAATTTTTTTTACATAATTACCAAAAAACAACGAGAGTTGATAGGTTCAAGTGTCAATTTTGAAACTTTCTATTATTTACTTGCATAGGTGAGATTTTTGTTGTAATTTTGCAGACGTATTCAAAATAAATGTATTATGAACTGGTTAAATAGTCTGTTTTTTGGTACAGGAGTACCTCATTCAATATTCATCCTTACTTTGGCGATAGCTTGTGGTATATCCCTTAGTCACCGCTTGAAATTCAAAGGTATCACACTGGGTATAACATGGATACTCTTTTGCGCCATTACCATGTCACATTTTGGCATGCATCTTGACCCTGTGGTGGAGACTTTTGCCAAAGATTTTGGACTGATATTATTCGTCTATTCCATTGGTTTGCAAGTGGGACCTAGTTTCTTCTCATCGTTTAGCCAAGGCGGCATCAAACTTAATCTTTTAGCAATGACTGTGGTGCTCTTGAGTTGTGTGATTGCCTATTTGATTCACTTATTCTCTGGCGTAGATATTGCAACCATGACAGGTGTACTGTTTGGTGCGGTAACGAACACTCCTGGATTAGGTGCGGCACAGCAAGCGTTTGCCGACATCACAGGCATGAACAATCCCGATATTGCCAGTGGCTATGCTATGGCATACCCGTTGGGCGTGGTCGGTATCATTTTTTCTATACTGACGATACGTTGGATATTCCGTATCAAGCTCGATAAGGAAGAGGCACATGTGAAGAATGAGAGTGAGGTACAAAAGGAAATTGAATATATTGATATTCTGCTTGCAAATCCTCAAGTAGAAGGCGCACATATCCGTGATTTGAGCCGGCTGTGCCATATGAACCTCATTGTATCACGTCTGGTTCGTCCGAACGGTGAAGATGAGTTGCCAGATGTGGACACTGTGTTGCATGTAGGTGATCGGATACGTGTAGTGGTAGATAAAGAGAATGAACCAAGTGTATTGTTACTCGGTATGGAAACATCGCTTCCAACCAACGAGAAAGCACAAGCACACTTGGTATCGCGTCATGTAGTGGTAACTAAGCCAGAACTGAATGGTAAGCGCATTGGCGACTTAAATGTGCGTGCAACCTATCACGTGTCTATTACACGTATTCGCCGCGCAGGGATTGAACTATTGGCTACGCGCGACTTGTATTTGCAACTAGGCGACCGCATTACAGTGGTAGGCGAGGAACGTGCAGTGGATAAAGTGGAGAAACTATTTGGTAACTCTACAAAGCGATTAGATGTACCTAATTTAGCATCAATCTTCTTAGGCATTGCATTTGGCGTAGCAATAGGTGTACTACCTATCATGTTGCCTGGATTGTCACAACCCTTTAAGTTGGGTATAGCGGGCGGTTCGCTGATAGTAGCCATTTTACTCGGTTGTTTCGGTCCAAAAATGCATGTGATTACCTATACGACTAGTAGTGCAAACTTGATGATTCGCGAGATAGGTATAGCGATGTTCTTAGCGGCAGTGGGCTTTGGTGCAGGCAAGACCTTCGTGCCAACCCTATTGGAAGGAGGATATGTATGGATTGGCTATGGTGTTATTATCACGCTATTACCACTACTGATAGTAGGTACTATTGGGCGGTTGTGGCTGAAATTAGACTATTTCACACTAATGGGGCTGATTGCTGGTAGCACGACAGATCCACCAGCATTAGCATATGCAACCACCTTGTCCTCTAATAACGATCGCGCTGCGGTGGCATACTCCACCGTCTATCCATTGACGATGTTCTTGCGTGTACTGACAGGACAGTTGATGATATTGTTATTTTTGTAATAGTTAGGTCGCATTATTGTTAGAAGTCATATATGAAAAAGTTAATACTCTTAGCGTTTGTTTACATTAGTGGTCTAATTGCTTCTGCAGAGGTGATAACTATGGATTTGAGTACGGCTACCGATTTGGTTTCCAATCCAGTTATGTATAGCACAACATATGGCGATGGTTACTACGATTGTACCGACGTATGGGATAGCACCTATAATGATAGTGGCATGTGTCAGTTGATCTACACAAATGACGCACGTTTTATGCTCTCACATATGCCCAGCCAAAACTCATATGGCGGTATGAGTTGGGAAGGATTTACCCTTTCCCAAGTGTCGCAAGATACAGCCAACGTGTTTGGCTGCGTGGCTAAGGGCGGAGTCGCTGGAATAGGGACGCCTTATGTGATAGGCTACTTTTCGGATTGGGTCACAGAGTCACTGGGTTATTCATCAAATATCATTCTTTTTAATCAAGAATATTATCCTGACTATGTATATATTTGTCAAAACAGCAATACCATGGAGGCTATTGCGCGTGGAGGAGTATTTAATTCGCGAGTATTTACAGAGCAGGATACACTAGCACTCATTATTGATGCGTTAGATAGTACTATGCAACCCATATCTACCACGACCTATTATTTGGCTGTGGACGGAAAGAAAAATAACGGTTGGGAGAAAGTATCTCTTGTTACTTTAGGCAAGGCTGCGGCATTGAGTTTCCGAATGACAACTACTGATGTGAGTGAATGGGGAGCTAACACCCCGCTGTATTTCGCATTAGATGGCTTGACGGTAAGCGTTAATCCACTCACCAGTGTCATTGATTCACCAACTAACCTAAATTGTACAACACAAAAAATTGTGAACACGAAAGGTATATATATCATACACAACAACACATGGTATAATCTTATGGGGCAGGCAATAAAATAGCATACAACTATCTTCGTCTAAAAAATCCACTATATCCCATACCCAATAGTCAATTCTATACTTTCACACTATCACATAAAAAATTGTGTCGAATGTTTGTACATGTCAGAAAAAAGTAGTAACTTTGCAGGCAAATGGCAGTCGAAAGAAAAGCGAAAGGAGAAAACATGCAACATTTAGTCACCATTTATTGCAAGAACAACAAACAGTTTGTTCAAATCCCTTGTGGCACTTCACTACATGACTTGTACCACCAATTGGCATTAGATCTTCCCTACCCCGTGATTGCAGCACGCGTGAACTACAAGGTACAAAACCTCAATTTTCTTATTTACAAACCCAAAGACATCGAATTTATTGATGCTACCAGCGATAGCGGAAGACGTTGCTATATCCGTACGCTAAGCATGGTAATGGCATGTGCGGTACGAGAATTATGGCCTACATGTGACTTGCGTATTGAACACCCTATTAGCAAAGGATTTTACTGCACGATCCGCGAATCACGCGACGAAGCCAAACGCATCACCCCAGATGTCGTACAGCAACTCAAAAGCCGTATGCAGGCCATCATTGCGGAGGATCGCCCGATAGTGACCGAAGAGCGACAGACCAAAGAAGTAATCCGTCTGTTTGGCGAACGCAAAGAAGGCGAAACTACCCTCTTTGAGACACTAGGCAACCCCTATTGCCGCTACTACCGAATGGGTGATTATATTGATTATTACACAGGAGCACTCATGCCTTCTACTGGATATATCAATATCTTCGATATAGAAATGTATCACGGCAACATTTTGCTTCGTATTCCATCACGCAAAAATCCCAACGAACTAGCAGAGCGCAGTGTACAGGATAAACGATTTGGAATATTCAATGAATATGTAGGATGGAACAAACTACTACACATCAGCAACGTAGGTGAATTCAACAAAGCATGCAAGAATCAAAAGAGCTTTGAGATGATTAAACTATCGGAAGCATTGCACGAAAAGAAAGTTGCACAAATAGCAGACCAAATAGCCCATCGTGAATGCGGAGTACCTAGATTTGTACTTATATCGGGTCCTAGTTCATCGGGAAAGACCACATTTTCCAAACGTTTGACAATTCAACTAATGGTGAATGGCATACGTCCCGTAGTTATTTCTATGGACAACTATTTTGTTAACCGTGAAGATACCCCCCGAGATGAAAATGGCGAATGGGACTTTGAGCATCTGAACACACTTGACTTACCCCTTTTCCGCCAACACGTGTCAGACCTATTGGAAGGAAAAACCATTTCACTACCATTCTATAATTTTGAAACAGGCAAACGTGAATTTCGCGGAGATACCCTTCGATTGGAAAAAGACACTGTGGTCATATTAGAAGGATTGCATGCCCTCAACCCCGACCTGATGCCAAATATCCCGCGTGAAGTAATGTTTAAGATATTTGTGAGTTCATTGACCACTGTAAATCTGGATAATCATAATTGGATTCCTACGAGCGATGTACGCCTGATTCGCCGTATTGTACGCGATTATCGTTATCGCGGTTACTCTGCCCGCGAAACAATTGCCCGTTTAGATAGTGTACAGCGTGGAGAAGATCGTTGGATTGCCCCATTCCAAGAGGAAGCCGATGTGATGTTCAACTCGGCATTGTTATTTGAATTGGCAGTACTAAAACGCCATGCAGAACCCATTCTAGATGAAGTACCCAAATATTGCGACGAATACACCACAGCACATCGATTAAGAAAATACCTTAGTTATTTTGAATCAATACCCGAGCGTGAAATTCCACCTACGTCATTCTTGCGCGAATTTGTAGGAGGTAGTTCGTTTAGATATTAGTTTAAAGTTTAAAGAAAAGGTATATGAAAAAAAGAATATTGACATTAGGTATAACATGGATGCTGTTTGCAATAGGAATGGCACAAGAGCAGGTAGATAGTTTAGAGAGATTAGATAGTATCGATATTGTAGATACTATAAATTTAGCAAACTTGCCACTGATTATAGAGGAGATGGCACACGCCATAGTGTGTCAAGATTCACTAGTGACCCAACTAATGCATGATAAACGAATCGGGTACGTACGGGGAGAACAAGTGAAAAATGGTTTTCGCGTACAGATATATGCATCTAATCATCAACAAGTAGCAAAAAAAGAAGCTACCGAATTACAACAACATATCGAAACTGCTATTGATGTACCCGTATATACTATTTCTGAACCTCCTTTCTGGAAAGTGAGAATTGGTAATTTTGAAAGTAGAGAATCGGCAAACGAGTACAAGACCATTTTCCTGCAATTATTTCCAGAGTTAATCAGTAGCACGTATATTGTACCTGACAAAATTATCTTACTACAATGACACAACCATTTGTTCCTTCCCCATCCACTACCGAGGATATAGCCAAGAACATCACTCAATTACTTCAACATATTGGCGAAAATCCACAGCGCGAAGGATTATTACGCACGCCACAACGAGTGGGTAATGCCATGCAATTTCTCACACAAGGCTATCAACAAAACCCACATGCCATCCTACAATCAGCTCTTTTTGAAGAGGATTATCGCCAGATGGTGGTGGTAAAAGATATCACTTTTTATTCGCTTTGCGAGCATCATTTATTACCTTTTTTTGGTAAAGCGCATGTCGCGTATATTCCCAATGGGAAAATCACAGGACTAAGCAAAATAGCCCGAGTAGTGGATGCTTTTGCTCATCGATTGCAAGTCCAAGAACGCATGACCACCCAAATAAAAGAGTGTATTCAAGAAACACTCAACCCTTTAGGTGTAATGGTTGTTATTGAAGCAGAACACTTGTGTATGCAGATGCGTGGAGTGCAAAAGCAACACGCTATCACTACTACTAGTGACTTTACAGGCGCCTTTAATAGAGCCGAAACACGCGAGGAATTTATGAATCTAATTCGTGGATGAAATGAAAAGATATTGGCAATATCTGCTATATGTGTGTGTGGCTACATTGTGGGTAGCTATCACCGTTGTTTTGCCTGTTTGCTTTTTTTATGATTGAATCCAAAAAAAATGGAAGCAGCGCGGTGCTACTTCCAAATAGATTTTTTCTACGGTAATTAATTCATCAGTAATATTTTGGTCGTACCGTATCCACTGCCATCTGTAGTGTTGCATAAGACAGTATATACACCCGATGCGACTCTACTTCCTTGTGTGTTAGTCATATCCCATAACACTTCACCACCCAATCCTGTTAGAACCTTTACCAAATTGCCACTCGCATCCACAATGCGAACTTCTGTATTGGCCATCAATCCCTTGATTACTACATATCCTTTGTAAGTAGGATGAACAGGATTGGGATAAGCGTATATGCCTGAGAAATTTTCTGAGGCAGGTATAGCATCACTCATATAAGACATTAATCCTTCGCCTGTCCCTATAAACACCTCACCCGTTGACTCTTGAATGGCAATTGACAATATAGTATTACTCAATAAAGGCGAGTCTTCAGTAGTAAAATGTTCTATTGTTTCTAATCCATCAGCTGATAGCAAAAAGACACCAGAATTCGCCGTACCAATCCATTTACGATTAGCCCCATCCACCACAATACTGGTTATTTTCTCTTTATCCAATAGATAATCGGCTAAATTTGTACCATCATTTCGTGGAATAATAACCCTTTCGCAACGATCAGACGTGGCAAAATCAACTTTAGATGGTATTAAAAAGAGTCCCTCATTGGTACCCACCCACAATACACCATCCAAGTCTTGCGCCAACGAGTGTATTTCTGCAGGGGCTATCCGTACACCATTTTGATCATACCAAGTGGTGCGATAAATAACCTGATCATCAGCATGGTTAGTGGGTGTACCACGATCGTCAAGCAATATCAGACCTGGATTATAACGACACAAAGGAATCCATTTCCATTGTGGATTACGATTATCCACCATAATCTCACCTGGAGTATGCAATACTACTAATTCACCATTATACGTTAAATTAAATGCAACCCATTTATTTTGTTCTTGATTGATTACATGCACATTCTTTGTCCCCTCACTATTGGATGTATTTAGGACCCAAAGATTACCCTGATCATCATACATAGCTCCATCTGTACGTGTATATTTTTGTATGTTGGCCGCCGCAGACCGTAATGGACTATTATTTGGGGTGTACATATTTAGCACTTCTTTACCGTACATCTCCAATAATCCAGAACCAAAACTTGTAACAAAATAATGATTAGCATCTTTAGGGTCTTGTGCTACATTCATAAAATCATATGGTATATGTCCTATTGCTTGAAGTAGTTGAGATGTATAAATATTAGTCCATCTACCATTTTCAAAATACATGATATAACCTTCGTTATTATTCTGAGCTGCCCAACGACCTCCTGGAACGATATATAATTTGTCACCAAAAAATCGCATTCGATATGCAGTATTATTTACTGGTCCGTGAGGATAAAAAGAACGATCTAATAGAGTTGAATACAACCCTACAAGCGATGTACAAAACCAATAAGAATGCCCATCCTGTTCTATATCATAAAAAATACCATAATCTTCCAATAATAACGAATCAGATTCTATTGTAGCTATACCAGCCTTATTCTTAGGAAGTACAAATAATTCATCACCCGCTTTTCGCAACTTTTCCACACCAAATGACATTTTACAGATTTTCCATTGGTTATTAAAATAACTATAAACCGTTGAATCCCTGAGTATATATAACTTATCCTCATGTACGCACAAGTCTTTTACCGCATTTCCAGCAGGCAAAGCTTGACTACTCCACGATGCATAATCCATCAGATTTGCACTGAGTGATGCTACATACATCAATTTAGGAGATACAGCATAGATACTATCACCTAAAATAGTCATAGACTGTACAGATACTTCAGCATCTTCATTACCAAGGGAATACGTGTCTTGTATCTCACCTTTTTTCATATCCAGAACCATGATACCAAAGTCCATTGCTAGATATGCCTTTTGATTATACATGTACATCTCATTAACAAGCTTAGAATAATTCATTTGCTTGAGATACAAATCAGGAATATTACGAATATCACCATCCGATGTAATAATATCCAATTGTCCATTCTGATAAGCCAGCAAAATCGCATCTAATGTCGGGTTGTATCCTATTTGAGAAACTACAGAACCATTCAATCCTGTTAAACGATTGTGGTAACTGATTTCCTGAGATTGTTTTTCTACAGAAAATAACGAATTGTTTGATACTGCATACACATTATCCTTCATAACCAACACACTCTTGGTTTGGGAAAAAGCTGTATGTACACGCCATTGGTGCATACGACCATAAGTCCAGTTATCTTCCGATGTATCAATATACCGATTGGCAAATACACTTATAGTCAACAGAGTGAGCAGTCCTGTGAAAAGTATTTTTCTCATAATAATATTTTTTACAACTTTATATAACGTTACCTTATTTTAATATCGCGCGCAACGCGTGCAACGCGCGTGCGCGATGGCTGATTGCATTTTTCTCTTCGGCGGGTAAGGCAGCAAAAGTAGCATTATGCCCCTCTGGGATAAACAGTGCGTCATAGCCAAAGCCTCCCTCACCACTCTCTTCCTCTGCCATACGACCATTCACAATGCCCTCCACTTGTTGTGCTCCGTGCGCATCCATCCACGTGATCACCGTACGAAAACGCGCACTTCTATCTTGCGCACCCGTCAGTTCGCATAGTGCTTTCTGGCGATTGCGCGCATCGTTGGATGGCTCACCTGCCCAACGTGCCGAATACACACCAGGGGCTCCGCCCAAAGCAGCTATCTCCAGTCCCGTATCATCTGCAAAAACACCCAGCATAGTGGTATCAACACCTTGCTCTAACAGCCATTGCCATACTACTTGTGCTTTCAGCATCGAATTGGCTTCCAGTGTCGTACCAGTCTCATCAATCTCGCTATCAAAACCCACTTCGCGCAAACCCAGCACTTCTATCGGTGCAAGAATCTTACGCACTTCTTCCAGCTTATGGGCATTATTGGATGCAAAAACTATTTTCATTTTTTTGAATTTTCAATTATTTCCCTGCAAAAGTACTATTTTTTATGCAAATATCAAAATATTTTGCCGCGGATTATGCATATTCCACATTTTTTTTGTACTTTTGCACGCGACAACTAATTGTTAATCGTCAATTAAATATGAAAAGGACAAAAATGTTATTGGTAGCGATGGTGCTATTCGCTACACAGATGTTGGCTCAAACTCCTATCATGGGCGAGTGGATTACCGTAGATGATGCTACTGGCGAACAGCAATCAGTAGTGCGTATTTACCAAGCAGACAACGGCAAGTATTATGGTCAGATTATCGAACTTTTTGGCGAAGGAGCTGCCACTGCTGTCTGCGAAGCTTGCGAGGGCGCAGAGCACAATCAACCTATTGTAGGTTTGACTATCATCCGCGATATGCAATTGAAGGATGGCGAGTTGCGCGGTGGCAAAGTACTTGACCCCGACAATGGTAAGTTTTATTATGCCAAAGTCTATCTCAAGGATGGCAAACTGGTGCTTCGTGGTTCGTTGGATAAAGCGGGTCTTTTAGGACGAAGCCAAACATGGTTGCCTAAGAACTAATAAAAAATGACTGCCTCGGCAGTCATTTTTTGTTTGTTTAGCACTCCATTGCTTTTGCAATCGCATTGGCTATCTCCGCCATCTCATCAGCGGGCAATGTCATTTTGGGGTTAGCAAACGACATATCGCCTTCTTTGCTAATTGGAATCAGGTGCATATGCACATGGGGCACTTCCAGTCCTATCACTGCTACGCCTACGCGTTTACATTCCACAGCACCCTTGATACCGCGAGCCACTTGTTTGGCAAACACCAGCATCTCGCTGAGCACATCGTCCTCCAAGTCAAAGATATAATCGGCTTCTGGCTCTGCCAGTTTGGGCACTACCAAGGTATGTCCCTTTTGCAATGGATTAATATCCAAGAATGCATAGAACTTCTCATTCTCAGCTACCTTGTAGCTTGGAATCTCGCCATTGATAATCTTCGAAAAAATAGTCATAACCTTTCAGTTTTCACCTTGCATCAAATGCTGATTTCCAATATCTTGAATTGCAATTTACCAGCAGGCACTACCACTTCTGCGGTATCGCCCACTTTCTTGCCCATCAGTCCTTTGGCAATAGGTGTAGTCGTTGCTATTTTTCCTTCCAAGATGTTCGCTTCACCTTCGGTCACCAGTTGATACACTTTCTCTTGTCCTGTCTTCAGGTTTTGCACGCGCACTTTGGTCAGGATTTGCACCTCGTCGGTATTGATGCTTGTCTCGTCAATGATGCGAGCGTCCATGATTTTGCCTTTCAGCATGGCGATGCGACTCTCCAGAACGCCTTGTTCTTCTTTTGCAGCATCGTATTCTGCATTTTCGCTCAAATCGCCTTTCTCGCGAGCTTCTGCTATCGCAGCTATCACGCGTGGACGCTCCACGCTCTCCAAGTGTTGGAGCTCTTCTTTCAGTTTTTGAAGACCGCTTGCGGTCATGTAAGTTGTTGCCATATATATTTATTCGTATTTTCTATTAAAAATCTCACTCGCAATAAATGCCTTGCGAGCCTCTTCCGCATCACTCATATCTGGGAGCAATGCACTCTCTTGTATTTGATCTTTTTCAGCCATAATAGTAATAAAAAAATAACGAAAACAATACTTCCATTTTTACGATTCACTTGAAAAACAACGAGAAACTTCCCAGCCTCTCGTTGCCATTAAACCTAAACCTTAACTATGAAAATTTATTGTTTTCGCTGCAAAGGTACTACATTTTTCTTATCTGTGCAAATTTTTTAACAAAAAAATGCTATTTTATAAGATTTTTTTGCTTATTTTGCTATTTTTCCCTTCAAAGTGGCTGCTGATGCCTCCATTATTTCCACTTTCACCAGTTCGCCGATATGCCTTCCTTCGCGTGGGAAAACTACGGTTTTGTACTGACTCGTGCGTCCATACATATCCTCTTGGCTGCGTTTGGAGAAGCCCTCTACCAACACTTCCACTGTTTTGCCCACTTCGCGCAAGTTGCTTTCCAAAGACAGTTGCGTTTGCAAAGCAATGATTTCGTTCAGTCGGCGCACTTTCTCTTCTTCGCTGATGTTGTCGGGCAGATGCTTTTGTGCGTGCGTACCTGGGCGCTCGCTATACTTAAACATAAACGCCGAATCAAAGCCCACCTCGCGCATCAGCGATAGGGTCTCTTGATGTTCTTCCACAGTCTCGCTGTGAAAGCCGCAGAACACATCCGTACTGATAGCCGCATCGGGCAAGATACGACGAATAGCGGCTATGCGGTCCAAGTACCACTCGCGCGTGTACTTGCGGTTCATCAGTTTGAGTATCCTGTTCGAACCACTCTGCACTGGCAGGTGGATGAAACGGCACAAGTTCTGGTGTGCGGCTATCACTTCCAGTGTCTTGTCCGACATATCTTTGGGGTGTGATGTCGTGAATCGAATACGCATATCGGGCACCAGTTTGGCTATCGTTTCCAGCAACATAGAGAAGTCTATCACTTCTTCTTCGCCTTGCTCGTTCGTGTGCGTGTAGCGATACGAGTTCACATTCTGTCCCAGCAATGTCACTTCCTTGTAGCCTTTCTTCTGCAAGTCCAGCACTTCGTTCTTGATGCTCTCCACATCTCTACTGCGCTCGCGACCGCGGGTGTATGGCACCACGCAGTACGAGCAGAAGTTATTGCAACCACGCATGATACTCACAAAACCCGAAATCGTTTTGCCTATGCGTGCTGGCATTACTTCGCGATAGGTTTCGGTGGTGCTGAGTTGAATATTCAGCGCGGGTTGCCCTTGCTGGCAGAGTGCCAACAGGTTAGGGATGTCCATGTATGCATCAGGACCAGCCACAAAATCCACGCCGTAGTCGCGCAGCAGTTCTTCGCCCATGCGTTCAGCCATACAACCGATTACGCCGATTATCTTGTTGGTTTTCTTTCTGTTGCGACCGCCGCGCTGCTCTTGCAAACGGTTTTGCACTTTCTGTTCGGCGTTCTCGCGAATAGAACAGGTGTTCAGCACCACTATATCTGCGTCAGCCAACTCCTCGGTCATCTGACAATCGGCAGTCTGCATGATCGCAGCCACCACTTCGCTATCTGCCACATTCATCTGGCAGCCATATGTCTCTATATAAAACTTTTTCATACTACTTCTAAACTCTAAACAGCAGCGGCTCTGCCGCGTTCACTAAACACTAAACACCCCATTCATCTCCTCTCGCTCTTTATCGCACCACCATCCCCATTTGTTGAAGTACTTGCACATGTTCACCGCGTGTATCCATAGCATTTTCACGCTGTGGTACGATGCTTTGGCATGGTGGTGTACCACTGTTGTGTGTGGGAAATACACGGTCAGGTAGTCTCGGTGTATCCGTCGTGTCAGGTCTATATCTTCGGGATACATGAAGAATCGCTCGTCAAACAGCCGTGCTTTCTTTACGGCTTCGGTGCGTAGCAGCATGAAGCACCCGCTCAAATAGGGCACATTCATCATCTTGTCGTAGCCCGTATGTCGCAACTCGTATCGCTCGTTGCGCTTTTTCATCCAACTCTTTGGCAGGAATCGCCTGCCAAACACATCCAGCGGCGTGGGTAGCAGTTTGCATAGGTATTGCACTTCGCCTGTGGGCGACACTATTTTGGGCATCACCATACCCACTTCTGCATGCTCTTCGATGAAAGCGAGCAATGTGGGCAGTGTGTCGTCGGTGATTTCTATGTCAGGGTTCACTACCAAGTGAAACGGCACATCATCGTATATACTCTCGCGGATAGCGATATTGTGCGCAGCTCCGTAGCCCATGTTGCGATTGTTGAATAGGTATTCCACCCGCACGGAGGCGATGGGTAGCACTTCTGTCTCTTTGGGCGAGTTGTCCACCCAATACACTTTCCTCACGCTGTCGCAACGCAGCAGTGATTGAGTTAGTGCTACCACCTGCGACCAATTGGGGTTATATAGTACGATGGATACATTCAACATTTCTTTGCCTATCATTCCAAAATCGGGACAAAGGTACTACTTTTTTCTCACATATACAAAAAAAAGAGCTCAAAACATCGTTTTGAACCCTTTTCCCTTCCGATAACCGATATCCAATATCCGATACCCGTTACCCAAGTCAATTACTCAGCAGCAACCTCAGCTTCAGCGGCAGCAGCCTCTTGTGCAGCCTCTACGGCAGCAGCAGCGAGTGCATCAGCAGCCTCTTGGCGCTTCTTTGCTACCTCAGCAGCTTTTGCTTTGTTGGTCTCTACTTCTTGAGCGAGCAATGCTTTTGCAGCAGCAGCTTTCTTGTCTGCCTCTGCTTGGCTGATTTTGCCATTCTTAGCATCTTTTTGAGCTTTCCATGCCTCGAAGCGTTTTTGTGCCTCTTCAGCGGTGAATGCACCCTTAGCTACACCACCGTTCAAGTGCTTCATGAGCATAACGCCCTCGCCAGAGAGGATGTTACGAACAGTGTCTGTAGGTTGAGCACCTACATTTACCCAGTACAATGCGCGGTCGAACTTGAGATCAACTTTAGCAGGGTTGTTGTTTGGGTTGTAAGAGCCGATGCGCTCAATGTACTTGCCATCGCGTGGCGAGCGGCTGTCTGCTACTACGATGTGGTAGTAAGCGTAGTCTTTGTGACCGTGACGAGCCAAACGAATTTTTGTTGCCATTTGTTTTTTGTCATTTGTGAACTACAACTACACGAGTTGCCTGTTCGGGTTAATAAAATAATGAATGGTATGCCTTTTACACGAAAAAGCCCGCAAAGGTACTACAAAAAATGCACATGGGCAAATTTTTTTAGAAAAAAAATGTATTTTTTGATAAAATAATTGCACATGGGCTGCATTTAACGAACATAGCTTCGGTGGGATGTTGGAAAATTCGTTCGAGCATAGTGAGATAAGAAACTATTATCCCCCCGCTACTCTTCCGTTATCAACTACGTTACATATACGTTACATATACGATAGATATACGTTAGATAAACGATAGATTACCATATTCATACCGTAGGAAAGCCATGATACATACCCCAATCCCATTGGGGCACTTGCCTCCCGCCACCTGTTTAGTGCTCGGCGGGGTCCCCGATAACGCTCGCGTTATGGGGTGCACTTGCGGTAGTTCGCCGAGTAAAATTTCCCACTACCTGTTTTGCTTTTGCCAGTGGTCTGGCAAATATTCCTTGCCCCTAACCTCTAAACTATAGGTGCCTTGCGCAGTCCTCTAAACTAAAAATGGTGAAAAAGTCGCCATTTTCTTGCATATATCAACAAAAAGCATTACCTTTGCAGGTTGATTATTAATTTGCCGAAGTTTGCGGCGAAAACAGTGAATAAACTAAAAAAATATACAACTATGTCAAAAGCATTACTTATGATTCTCGACGGCTGGGGAATCGGAAACAAATCACAAGCCGACGCTATCTCTTGCACTCCAACCCCACA
>JAXJWX010000077.1:0-1944 GCA_036307765.1 Paludibacteraceae bacterium
ACCAATACATTATCGAAAGAAGAAAGAAATAACCTATTAAATTAAGAGAAATTTTATGAGTCGTTCATTGAAAAAAGGACCATTTATCAACGTAAAGTTGGAGAATAAGGTGTTGGCTATGAATGAGTCTGGCAAGAAAGAAGTTGTCAAGACATGGAGCCGTGCATCTATGATTTCTCCTGATTTTGTAGGTCACACTATCGCAGTTCATAATGGAAACAAGTTTATCCCTGTGTACGTAACTGAGAACATGGTAGGTCACAAACTCGGTGAGTTTGCTCCAACCCGCTCATTCCGTGGTCACTCGGGTAACCGTTAATCCATGAGTCATTCACAACAAATTAAATTTTAGAATTCAAAATGGGTGCTAGAAAACATAATACAGCTGAGGCAATGAAAGAGGCTCGCAAGGGTCAATACTTTGCTAAGCTCAACAACGTTCCTACCTCTCCACGCAAAATGCGCCTTGTTGCCGATATGATTCGTGGTATGGAAGTGAACCGTGCACTGGGTGCGTTGCATTTCTCTACTAAAGAGGCATCACGCGCTCTCGAGAAACTCTTGAAATCTGCTATCGCTAACTGGGAGACCAAAACTGGCAAGAAAGCTGACCAAGAGACTCTGTATGTAAGTCAAATCATGGTAGATGGCGGTATGATGCTCAAACGTCTGTTGACCGCTCCTCAAGGTCGCGGCTATCGTATCCGCAAACGCTCTAACCATGTTACTATTTTTGTAGATACTAAGAATACTAACGAAGCTAAGTAATTAACGAAATGGGACAGAAAATTAATCCAATTAGTAACCGCCTCGGTATTGTACGTGGTTGGGATTCCAACTGGTTTGGCGGTAAGAACTACGGAGATACAATCCTTGAGGATACCAAGATCCGCAAGTATTTGAATGCCCGCTTGGCTGAGGCAAGTATTTCTCGTATCGTAATCGAGCGTACTCTGAAACTTGTGACTGTAACTGTCTGCACTGCTCGCCCTGGTTTTATTATCGGTAAAGGTGGACAAGAGGTTGACAAATTGAAAGAGGAACTGAAGAAAATCACCAAGAAGGATGTGCAAATCAACATCTTCGAGGTTAAGCGTCCTGAGCTTGATGCTACCATCGTAGCTAAAAAGATCGCTCGCCAACTCGAGGGTAAGATTGCATACCGTCGCGCAGTGAAAATGGCTATCGCTTCTACCATGCGCATGGGTGCTGAGGGTATCAAAATCCAACTCAGCGGCCGTTTGAATGGTGCCGAGATGGCTCGTAGCGAGATGTACAAAGAGGGTCGTACCCCATTGCACACTCTCCGTGCTGACATCGATTATTGCCACGCTGGTGCTCTCACCAAGGTAGGTATGATCGGCGTAAAGGTTTGGATCTGCCGTGGTGAGGTTTATGGCAAGAAAGACCTTGCTCCAAACTTCACACAAAAGCAAGAGAATGGTCGTGGTGGCGATCGCCGTCGTGATGACCGTCGTGGTGGTTTCCGCAGAAACAAAAAACAATAATGTTAAACCGATTTGTAGATTACAACAGTTATGTTACAACCAAAGAAAACTAAATTCCGCCGCTGCCAAAAAGGCCGCATCAAAGGCAATGCACAGCGTGGTACTGAGCTCGCATTTGGCTCATTCGGTATCAAGAGCCTTGGTACCATCTGGTTGACAGGTCGTCAAATCGAGGCAGCCCGTATCGCAGTAACACGTTATATGCAACGTCAAGGACATGTATGGATCCGCGTATTCCCTGATAAACCAATTACCAAGAAACCATTGGACGTACGTATGGGTAAAGGTAAAGGTGCTCCAGAGGGCTTCGTAGTTCCATTGGCTCCAGGACGTATCATCTTCGAGATCGACGGCGTACCATTCGATGTAGCTAAAGAGGCACTTCGTTTGGCTGCTCAAAAACTTCCTATTACAACCAAATTTGTCGTAAGACGTG
>JAXJWX010000078.1:0-4633 GCA_036307765.1 Paludibacteraceae bacterium
ATCGTTTTTTGACCACCACAAATAGGGCATTTTTTTATCATAAAGCAGCTAAAAATTTATTTTTTGCCGCTAAGATAATCATTTATAATCACTTAAACCACTTTTAGGTACCCAAAATGTTACATAAGCCAAAATATGGGAACTATATACGTGTTGGTAGTACAAGTAAAAACAACGAGAATTATTTATTAAAAAAACAACTTAAACAACGTTGCGCGGCAATCAACTCCCTGCCGCGCTCAGGGAAATAATGAATGGTGTCAATTGGTATATAATTCCCTAATTTCAAGAAGCAAATATGCGCTGTTGAAAAGGTGTGTAAGTGATTGATAAAAAAGTGAGTTAGGGGCGAAAAATAGGCGTGATTTTGCAAAGTCGGTTTAGCAATTTTAATTTTTTGGGCAAAAAATGCAAGAAAAGTGTAACTTTTAGGCAGAAAAAGTTGCCCATTCCGGAAAAAAGTAGTACCTTTGCATGCTTTTTCGCGGCGCGTGTACGCGGGCATAATGCGAGAGAGCGTGAAAACAACAATTAACAAACAAAATTATTAACCAAAATTAAAAGTTAAAATGCCTACAATTCAACAATTAGTTAGAAAAGGAAGAGCAGAACTTATCGACAAGAGCAAGTCTCCAGCATTGGACAGCTGCCCACAACGTCGTGGCGTTTGTGTACGCGTTTACACAACAACTCCTAAGAAGCCAAACTCTGCTATGCGTAAAGTAGCACGTGTTCGCTTGACAAATCAAAAGGAGGTGAACGCTTACATCCCAGGTGAGGGTCACAACTTGCAAGAGCACAGCATTGTAATGGTGCGTGGTGGTCGTGTGAAAGACCTCCCAGGTGTACGTTACCACATCGTTCGTGGTACATTGGATACCGCTGGTGTAGCTAACCGCTTGCAACGTCGTAGCAAATATGGCGCTAAGCGTCCTAAAGCTAAGAAGTAATTCGGGTGTCGGATATCGGATATCGGGTATTGGATATCGGGTATCGGGTATCGGCAAGTTCTGACGAAAAAAACTAACTAAAAGTTCCATACGATGGGACAGATTATTAATGGGTTGATCGGTTGAGTAAGCAGGGTGGAGTAAGTTCTTGAGGCGAGAGGCTAAAGGCTAAAGGCTGAAGAAACCTGCTGAAGTTAAGACAATCAACAAAAAAACAAAACAAACAACAATGAGAAAAGCAAAACCAAAAAAACGAGTTATCCTGCCAGATCCAGTGTTTGGTGAGGTGATGGTGGCAAAATTTGTAAACCACCTTATGCTCGACGGTAAGAAGAATACCGCATACGGCGTATTCTACACCGCTTTGGAGATTGTTACCAACAAAATGAAAAGCGAGCAAACAGCTCTCGAGGTTTGGAAACAAGCTCTTAGCAACATTACTCCTTTGGTAGAGGTTAAGTCTAAACGTATCGGTGGTGCAACCTTCCAAGTGCCAACTGAGATTCGTGCTGACCGCAAGGAGTCTATTTCAATGAAGAATATGATCCTCTTCGCTCGCAAGCGTGGTGGCCACTCAATGGCTGAGAAACTTGCAGCAGAGATCATGGATGCGTTTAATAACCAAGGTGGTGCGTTCAAACGTAAAGAGGATATGCACCGCATGGCAGAGGCTAACCGTGCATTTGCACACTTCCGTTTCTAATTATATAGCATGCGCGCGATATAATATATACGGTATTAGAGAAACGAAAACAAATGGCTAAACAAGATCTTAAATTAAACAGAAATATCGGCATCATGGCGCACATCGATGCTGGTAAGACTACTACCTCTGAGCGTATTTTGTTCTACACCGGTCTGACACACAAGATTGGTGAGGTGCACGATGGTGCAGCTACCATGGACTGGATGGAGCAAGAGCAAGAGCGTGGTATCACTATCACTTCTGCAGCTACAACTACTTATTGGCAATACAAAGGCGATAAGTACAAAATCAACTTGATTGACACTCCGGGCCACGTGGACTTCACCGTGGAGGTAGAGCGTTCACTCCGTATCTTGGACGGTGCTGTGGCAGCATTCTGCGCAGTAGGTGGTGTGCAGCCACAGTCTGAGACTGTATGGCGTCAAGCTGATAAATACAACGTACCACGTTTGTGCTACGTAAACAAAATGGACCGCTCTGGTGCTAACTTCTTCGACGTAGTTACCCAAATCAAGGAGGTTCTTGGTGCTAACCCATGTCCAATCCAAATTCCTATTGGTGCTGAGGAGACCTTCAAAGGTGTAGTTGACCTCGTAACTATGAAGGCATGCGTATGGAACGACGAGACTATGGGTTCTGCATACAGCGTTGAGGAGATCCCAGCAAACCTCGTTGATGAGGCAGCTGAGTGGCGCGACAAAATGCTTGAGACCATCGCTGAGTTTGATGACGCTTTGATGGAGAAGTACTTCTCTGATCCTGAGACTATCACCGAGGACGAGATCCGTGCTGCAATCCGCAAAGGTTGCTTGAGCATGCAAATCTTCCCAATGGTTTGCGGTTCTTCGTTCAAGAATAAAGGTGTGCAAACCATGTTGGACGCAGTATGTGCATACTTGCCAAGTCCAGTAGATACTCCAGTGATCGATGGTACAGATCCTTCAACAGGTGATGCGTTGACCCGCACCCCAGACGAGAGCGAGCCATTGTGCGCATTGGCGTTTAAGATTGCTACTGACCCATACGTAGGTCGCTTGTGCTTCTTCCGTGTGTACAGTGGTAAGTTGGAGGCAGGTTCGTATGTTTACAACCCACGTTCAGGCAAACGCGAGCGTATCTCTCGTATCTTCCAAATGCACTCAAACCGTCAAAACCCAGTAGATTTTATCGCAGCTGGTGATATCGGTGCTGGTGTAGGTTTCAAGGATATTCGTACTGGTGACACATTGTGCTCTGAGGAGAAACCAATCGTATTGGAGTCTATCGAGTTCCCAGCACCAGTGATCGGTATCTCAGTTGAGCCAAAGAGCCAAGCTGACCTCGATAAGTTGGGCGTTGGTTTGAGCAAGTTGGCTGAGGAGGATCCAACATTTACCGTTAAGACTGACGAGCAAACAGGTCAAACTGTGATCTCTGGTATGGGTGAGCTTCACTTGGAGATTATTATCGACCGTCTGAAACGTGAGTTCAAGGTAGAATGTAACCAAGGTCGTCCTCAAGTAGCATATCGCGAGGCAATCTCTGCTCCAGTAGAATTGCGCGAGACCTACAAGAAGCAATCAGGTGGTCGTGGTAAATTCGCTGACATTATTGTTCGCGTTGAGCCAGCAGACGAGGGCTTCGAAGGTGGCTTGCAATTCGTGGATGTGGTTAAGGGCGGTAACGTACCTAAAGAGTACATCCCAGCTGTAGAGAAAGGTTTCACTGCTGCTATGAAGACCGGTGTATTGGCTGGTTATCCAGTAGATAAACTGAAAGTGACTCTGATGGATGGTAGCTTCCACCCAGTTGACTCTGACCAACTCTCATTCGATATCTGTGCTCAAATGGCATTCAAGAGCGCTTGCGCTAAGGCTAAGCCAGTATTGATGGAGCCAATCATGAAGGTTGAGGTGGTAACTCCAGAGGAGAGCATGGGTGATGTTATCGGTGACTTGAACAAACGTCGTGGTCAAGTAGAGGGTATGGATACCGCTCGTACAGGTGCACGTGTGATCAAGGCTAAGGTACCATTGAGCGAGATGTTCGGTTATGTAACCGCATTGCGTACCATCACTTCTGGTCGTGCTACCAGCAGCATGGAGTTCTCACACTATGACGCAGTATCAAGCACCATCGCTAAGACTGTATTGACAGAGGTAGGCGGTCGCGTTGATCTCGTGTAAGACTAAATAACCGGTTGGTCGGGTGACTGACCTTCCGGTACTAAAAAAACGCCTCGTGCATGTGCGCACGTACGCGTATAAATAAATAAGGTAAAGACCCTGAGCGAGTCATCTGAGCAAATGACTCTTTGGATGTACGGGCTCTGGGTTAAGTAAAACAACATTAAAAAACAATTAAAACAATGAGTCAAAAGATTCGTATTAAACTGAAATCGTTCGACCACAATTTGGTAGATAAGTCTGCTGAGAAAATTGTGAAGACCGTAAAAGCAACAGGTGCAGTAGTAAGTGGTCCAATTCCATTGCCAACTCACAAACGCATCTTCACTGTGAACCGCTCAACCTTCGTTAACAAGAAGAGCCGTGAGCAATTTGAGTTGTCAAGCTACAAGCGTTTGATTGACATCTATGAGTCAAACCAAAAGACTGTAGAGGCATTGATGAAGCTCGAGCTCGCCAGCGGTGTGGAAGTAGAGATCAAGGTTTAATAACAAAGAACAAAAAAACAAGGAGCCAAGAGCCAAGACAAGAGATAATCGGTTCCAATGACGAGAATCAGGAGTGGAGGTGAATGGGTCCGCAACAAAACAACAGGCCACTTCCCGCGGATAGACAAGGTCGCGAGACACGGAATCCCGAGGGCGAGAGTGGAAAAATAATTATTAACAATTTTAATCACAGCTAAAATGCCAGGATTATTAGGTAAAAAAATCGGAATGACATCCGTGTTCGGTGCTGATGGCAAGAATATCCCATGCACCGTTATTGAGGCTGGTCCTTGCGTTGTTACCCAACTCAAGACAGTTGAGAAG
>JAXJWX010000079.1:0-43692 GCA_036307765.1 Paludibacteraceae bacterium
AGATAGCAGAAGAAGTAGGTCTAGAAGTAAATCCTGATTGGCGTACATCACAATTAGGCAGTAATGTGATTAAGGCCGTTGAGGCTGCGCTTGCAAACCAGAAGTACAAATTCCCTATTTCAGACGAACTCAAGGAGACACTCTTGAACATTAAATTTCGTATGGTAGAGTTAGGAATGAACTCATTTGTAATTCTTGACAGCGATTACTGCTCATGGGCCAAAGACGAAAGTTATCTTGAGATTGAAGATTTTGATCTTGAATATCTACCAGATAATACTGCGGCATCAAACTGTGGTTGGTTAGCCATGGAAGAAAGTGGTGATGACGATACTCGTTGGTGGGTAAGGCTAGATGTCGTAAGAGAGATAAAATTGATAAACAATGACTTGATTTTTGTCGTTGACCGCTGGTATGAAGGTGAAGATTGTAGTGAGTCAGAAGGCATGAACGAACTTGATTTGAATGAAATGTCATCTCGTTACGAAATGGAGAAAATTGAAAGTGTTTTAGCTAATGTTTATGAGTGTACACAGTGGGATATACTTGTAGAAGGTAACCAAGCCTTACAAGGTCTCCAATAATAATTAATGAACCAAAACCAAAGCGATATGGCAAAGAAATCAGCAATTTCAGGTGAATATATTATTCAAGTAGAAGATAGCGGTAGCGTAGTGGTGTTCCGCATATATGATAATGTGAAAGCCTCGTTACGCGAAATAGCTGCTACAACAGGCTTTGAATATAATCCAGATTGGAATGTGCGTCAATTTGGCAAAAAACTCTGCAAAGAGTTTGGTGATGGCAATAGCGCAACAATAGGTGGTTATGTAATTCAAGTGCGAGAAAATGGTAGCATTGAGACATATCGCCATTTTGAGAATACCAAAGCTGCTCTTCGCGAGATAGCAGAAAAGATTGGTTTTGAGTATGATATAGAGTGGACAACTCGCCAATTTGGTAGCAAACTCGTGGATGAGTTAGAAAAGTAACTCAGCAGACATTGATGCATTTACAACCAGCCAGCGCGCTGGCTGGTTCATAATTCCCCGTTTCAAACGGCATAACCATTAATTAGATATTCTTATGAACCTATCCTTTGAACATACTCTGCCCATTGATGGCAAAAGCAGTTATATTGCTAGTTTAGCGTTGGTCAACCCATCTCATCTTTGCCCGTGCGAACCACATAATCGCGCAGAATATCGTCGTGCTGCTAAACTCAAACGCTCACCCGAGCAGAACAGTCAAACCATTCAACAATTGAGTCCAATAGCTATCCCGTTGGAATCGGGCAATATACTCTCTGTGAATCTCGCTAAACAGCGCCTACTAGCTTGGGCAAAGCGTTCACATATCCAATCGCTAGTGTATATCACATTCGACAGCAACGGACAATTGCTAGTAGAGTATTGGGCATACCAGGGATCTTGCCTTTCTTCGCTTGCAATTTCTCCATATCGCTTGATAGAAAAACAAACTCTTGCAGTGGGCGAGAAGATGATGATTCATATAGGTGACTATCAGCAGATAATAACCACTGATTCCCTTCGCAAGAAAAACCAACAATTGCACAACAATCTACAAACAGAAGCTGCTACAACAGGTTCGGATATTTTGTCCATCTTAAACCTGGCAACCAATGGTGCAGGTATTGCTGCATGGCGATATAGGAGAAAAGTATATTCGTTTCCCGAAGAGAAAGGAGTACATCAATATTGATTCAATCTGTAGTCGAAGATTAATTTGCTACTTTTGCGCTAGAGGAGGCAATTTCAATTCTATTCCAAAGGTATACTAAGGGTATACGATATCAGGCTATAAGACACTTCGCTATAGTTAGCAGTAAGATATAGAAAAAGACGAGGACAGTCCTCGTCTTTTTCATATTCCGTGCCTTTACACCTTACACCCTACACCAACAACCTACTTTACTTCCAAATAATCCGTAGTTACAAATTCGCAACCCAAATCTACCAAGCGGTTATAGATGCTATCGTTATTGACTGTCCAAGCAGCTACTTGTACACCCAACGAATCGCATTGCTTTACCAATGCCTCGTTGATATTAGCGTGCTGAATGCTGATGTTGGCTTTCCACTCGTGGCACCATTGCACATCCTCGTCCTTCACCGTTTGGCGGAGGTATTGGCATTGCAGTTGAGGATAGTTGGTGCGGATATACTCCAGCGACTTACGCATAGAGGTCAGGATAACCGCCTCTTCTACCAAACCGTGCTTCTCAATCAGCGCGTAGAGCGATGGGAAGAGTGTCATGTCGTTGTTGTTGATACCTGTTGCCCACTTGAGTTCCACCACAGGGAAGACATTGTACTCCTTGCAAATCTCCAAATAACGATCAACGGTACAGATTGTCGCCGTATAGGTGACATCCTTGCGCGTTTGGGTAAGAGGGAGTGAGAGGAGACTATCCAATGTGATCTCAGGTATGAGCACCTCCTCAATACCAGCGCGTTGCAGATGGTCATCGTGCCAGCAAACGCATTGTCCATCGAGGGTAGTCTTGACATCGCACTCCAGTCCTTGATAACCGAAGTGCTTCGCACCATTGATGAATGCCTCTTCGGTGTTCTCTACACCCAAGAGACTGCCGCGGTGACCAATGAGAATGGGCTTGTTGCAGCACGATTGTGCAATGAACATGATCATGCACAAGATAAAAAGATTCTTTTTCATGGTATTATAAATTGGTTGTTATTGTTGTACTGTAGTATGGGTGAATATATCTTCGTTCTCCTCCATCTTTATCCAGTGGTATAAGTCTTTGTCCATGCGAACGGGTGGAGCAATGAGGGTGATGACATTCTGCTTGATGTCGTCATAGACGCGCAAATGCAATGCCGTTTCGCCTTTATGTTTCTCGCAGTGCTCCGTCAGTTCATCGATGAGCGATGGTTGGATATTCTCAATGGGGAGATGGAGTATGATTTGCTTGGCATGCTTGTGGGCATCGCTCATGAGGTCCACCTGTTGTATCGCCAGTTCGTATTCTGCCTCAGGTACTGGTTTGGGTTTGAACCAACGTTGGTTGGCACCATACTGCTGAATGATACCTGTGAGGAAGACATATACATTGGGTTTGAGCAGACTGGCGTATTGCTTGTAGGCCTCGCCAAAGAGGGTGAACTGGTAACTACCCGTATAGTCCTCAATGGTATATCTGCCGTAAGGGTTGCCCTTGCGTGAGGTAGCGTCTTCTGCCTCCACCACGATGCCGCCGAAGAAGAGTGGGCGATTCTCGTGTTGGGTAATCCATTGTGTAGGGTCTATCTTCTCTTGTTCCTCCTCGGTGTCTGTCTCCTCATCGCTGCTGTTAGGGCTGAAAGCTGCACGTGCTTCAGGTTTGCGCCATGCATCAAACTGCGTGAGTTCGGCTGCCGTGATGGTGCAGACATCGCGTACCTCCCATTCCCACTCGTCCAGCGGATGGGCAGAGAGGAAGATACCAATGAGGTTCTTCTCCTTGTTGAGTCGTTCTACTGCGGACCAGCGTGGCACAGGGAGCATCTCTGGCAATTGGATGTCAATACCCATACCTGCCCCCAGGTCGCCGAAGAGCGACATGCTGTTGGCAGCTTGGTCTTGTTGGTACTTGTTGCCAAAGCGCACCAGCACATCGAGCATGTTCTCGCCCTTGGCGTTCACGGCAAAGAGTTGCTCGCGGTACATATTGTCGAAGCAGTCAAAGCCACCCGCCAGTGCCAGACTCTCGATGGTCTTCTTGTTGCATGCTTGCAGATTGACACGTTGTACGAAGTCAAAGATACTCTTGTACTTACCGTTCTTCTCTCGTTCCTCTATGATGGCCTCCACAGCGGCTTCGCCGACACCCTTGACACCGCCCAAACCGAAACGCACGTCTCCGTTCTTGGTCACGGTGAAGTTCAGACCTGACTCATTGACATCGGGCGCGAGGACGGACATACGCATGGCTTTGCACTCGTCCATGAACTTCGTCACGTCTTTGATGTCGTCTTTGGCTACGGTCAGGTTGGCTGCCATGAACTCAGCAGGGTAGTGGGCCTTGAGGTAAGCCGTCTGGTATGCCACCCAGGAGTAGCATGCCGCGTGCGACTTGTTGAAGGCGTAGGATGCGAACTTCTCCCAGTCCGCCCAGATTTTCTCCAGTACTTTCTCGTCGTGTCCATTGGCTTTGCCACCGTTGATGAATTTAGGTTTGAGCTCAGCCAGCATGGCCATGATCTTCTTACCCATGGCTTTACGTAGTTGGTCGCTCTCACCGCGGGTGAAGTTAGCCAATAGGCGCGAGAGAAGCATCACTTGCTCCTGATATACCGTCACACCATAGGTGTCCTTGAGATACTTCTCCATGATAGGTATATCGTAGGTCACAGGCTCCTGACCATGTTTGCGCTTGATGAACTGCGGAATATAGTCCATAGGTCCAGGACGATAGAGCGCGTTCATGGCAATGAGGTCACCCATGACGGTTGGCTTGAGCTCCTTCATGTACTTGCGCATGCCTGCCGACTCAAACTGGAAGACACCTATAGTTCGTCCCTCTTGGAAGAGTTTGTAGGTCTCTGCATCGTCTTTCGGTACGTGGTCAATATCCACATCTATGCCGTGTCGCAGTTTAATGTTTTTGAGGCACTCTTTGATGATAGTCAGCGTCTTGAGTCCGAGGAAGTCCATCTTGATAAGACCGACGTTCTCCACCACGTGACCGTCATACTGCGTCACGAGGATGCGTTGTTTGCTATCCTTATCCTCTACGGTACTCAGTGGCGCATATTTGGTCAGGTCATCCGCACCGATGATAACGCCGCAGGCGTGGATACCCACTTGACGCACGGTGTTCTCCAGCTGCTGTGCATAGTTGAGCATGGAGGCAATCTCGGGCTCGCCGCCATTAACGAGGTCCTTGAGCTCGGCTACATACTTGTAGCAGTTCTTGAGATTAACTTTGGGCGATTTGCCTTTCTCATCCTTGATGTTATCGGGGAATCCGCGTTCGGGGATATAACTCTTGATCTCATTGACACGAGCCAGAGGAACACGCTGTACGCGTCCGACATCGGCAATAGCAGATTTGGCAGCCATGGCGCCGTAGGTGATGATGTGCGCCACGCGTGTCTTGCCGTACTTCTCCGTCACCCAGTCCAGCACTTTGCCACGACCTGCATCATCAAAGTCGGTATCAATATCGGGTAGGGATATACGGTCAGGATTGAGGAAACGCTCGAACAGCAGGTCGTACTCCAGCGGGTCTAAGTCCGTGATACGCAAACAGTAGGCTACCACCGAACCTGCGGCACTACCACGACCCGGACCTACGCTCACGCCCAACTCCTCGCGGGCGGCACGAATGAAGTCCATCACGATGAGGAAGTAGCCCGGGAAACCCATGGTCTTCATGATGTGCAGCTCAAATTTGATGCGCTCCTCTTGCTCCTCTGTGAGGGTATCGCCATAGCGTTGGTGCGCGCCGATATAGGTGAGATGGCGCAGGTAGTCTGCCTCCAACTTGATACGGTATAGGCGGTCGTAGCCACCCAAGGTCTTGATTTTCTTCTCTGCTTGCTCTTGGCTGAGTACGACATTGCCATGCTCATCGCGGGTGAACTCATCAAAGAGGTCTTGCTCGGAGAACTTGGCGTAGTAGGTCTCCTCGGTGCCAAAGTCCTCGGGGATAGGGAACTTAGGCATGATAGGTCCTGAATCGATGGAGTAGGTCTCTACCTTATCCACGATCTCCTGCGTATTGCTAATGGCTTCGGGTAGGTCGGAGAAGATAGCAGCCATCTCTTCAGGGGTCTTGAGCCACTCTTGCTTGGTGTAGAACATACGGTCGTTGTCGTCCACAAAGTGGTTGGTGCTCAGGCAAATGAGACGGTCGTGCGCTTCGGCATGCTCTTCTTCGACGAAGTGCACATCGTTGGTGGCTATGATTTTAACATTGTGCTTGCGTGCTAATTGTACCAGCACTTCGTTGACCATTTTCTGCACTTGGTAGGTGTGTTGGTCGGCGCGAGGTTTGTCTGTCTGGTGGCGTTGCAACTCGATGTAGTAGTCCTCGCCGAAGAGCGCCTTGAACCATTCGATGGTTTGTTCGGCTTCGGTGAAGTCCTGATTGTGGAGGCCTTGCATGACCTTTTGTGGCAACTCGCCACCTAAGCAGGCGGAGCAGCAGATGAGTCCCTCGTGGCACTCTTGTAGCAACTCCTTATCTATACGCGCGGTGCGATAGAAACCATCAATGAAACTTTGGCTGGTGAGTTTGCACAAGTTGAGGTAGCCCGTCTTGTTCTTTGCCAAGAGGATAAGGTGCCAACCACTCATGTCCACCACCTGGGCTTTGCCTTCGGCGTTGGTGACTTTGTAGTCTTTGTCTTGCATCAAGCGTCCGCGGCGTGCGCAGTACGCCTCAATGCCAACGATGGGCTTGAAGGGAATGAACTCGGTGCCTTCTTCTTCGGCTTTGGTTTTGAGCTTGCCGTTGGCTTTCTTGCAGCAGTCGAGTAACTCCTTGATACCATACATATTGCCGTGGTCGGTAAGGGCAATAGCGGGCATACCAACGCGGATGCTCTTATCCACGAGGTCTGCCACCTTGCTCATGCCGTCAAGTACGGAGTAGTGCGAGTGAACATGTAAGTGCGTAAAATTCATAGCTCTGATAAGTACGATAATTTTTGCAAAAGTACTGAAAAAAAATGAATTATACAAATTTTATTTGTAAAAATAGTAGATAAATTTGCGTATGTCACAATAAATCACTACCTTTGCAGCCGAAAAATTATAATCAAATGAAACGAACACTTTTCTTTTTCCTTTTTGCCAGCATGCTGCTAGTAGCGCAGGCGGCTTCTTATTCGGGTACATTGCCCGTGTTGTATATCCAAACGGAGAATAACAAAACTATTACGAGCAAGGATTATTACCTGAATGCTACGTATTATTTGGACGCGCTGAGGCTGGCTGGTTATCAGAGCATAGGTAGTGCCTCTGAACCATTGACCATGGAGATTAAGGGTCGTGGTAACTATACTTGGCGCGATTTTAACAAGAAACCTTATCGCATTAAACTTGCTGATAAACAGCCCCTGCTGGGTTTGAATAAGAGCAAACATTTTGCTCTGATGGCGCATGCGGATGATGCGCAGAGCAAGAAGGGCTTTATGCGTAATCAGGTGGGCTTTGAATTGAGCCGAATGATTGGCATGGAGTGGACACCTGCCACGGCTCCTGTAGAGGTGGTGCTCAATGGCGAGTATATTGGTTTGTATTTCCTCACGGAGACGATTCGTGTGGATAAGGATCGTGTGAACATTGTGGAGCAAGAGGACGAGGAGACAGATGCAGCGGCTATCACAGGTGGCTGGCTTGTGGAGATTGATAACTATGATGAGGACCCACATGTGACCATTTATGAGAATGACTACTATACCATGTGGTTTACCTACAAGACACCAGAAGTGCTCTCGTCAGCGCAAAAGAATTTCTTGACGGAGGAGATGGTACGTATTGACCGATTGGTATATGGTGACAAAAACTCTAGTACATTGTGGCAATATTTGGACATGGATGCGTTGGCTAAGTTCTATATCGTACAGGAGATTATGGACAACTACGAGTCCTTCCACGGCAGTTGCTACTTGTATCGCGAGAAGGGCGATGGACAGAAGTGGAAGTTTGGTCCAGTATGGGATTTTGGTAGTTCGTTTAACCGCAACAAAGATCGTTATTTGTTTGAGGGCGATGTATGGCACAACCACTGGATTCCAGAGATCTGCAAGTTCCCTGCGTTCATGGCACGTGTCAAAGAGATTTGGAAAGAGTTTTATCCTCAAATCAACAATATCTACACCTTTACGGGTGCTCAACTCACGCTGCTGAAGTCGGCTGCTGTAGCAGATGCTGATCGCTGGTCGGAGTATAGCGGAAATAGAGATTTGCAGAAACGCATCAATAGTGTGAATACATGGCTCAAAAATTCTGTGGCATGGCTCAATGAGCAATGGAAAACCAGCGGTAATACGGGTGGTAATGACAACCCTGGTGGCAATGAGGGTGGAGGCGATAATGATGGCTCGCTTAGCGAACTCACCAGCATGTATGTATGGGTGAATGGTCAGGCAGTGGAATATCCTATAGCGCAAGTAGATAGTATTACTTTTGCGAAGAAGGAGGGTATTATTATTAAGGTGAAGGTACCTGAGTCTTGGTCAGATGTGTATACCCACGTTTGGGAAGATGGTCAGGCTGGTCGAGATGAAAAAGCTAAGCAAGTAGGCGAATGGTATGTATATACCTATTTTGGTAAGTCGCTGAATATCATATTCAAAGAAGGCAAAGACTGGCGTGGTTATCCTTACCAAACAGAAGACCTAAAGACTAACCGAAGTGGTTGCTATATCATCACTCAGGAGGGTGAAAACAAAGGCGTATTCAACGAGGTGGATTGCGACTAATGAGGCTATAAGGCGAGAGGCTATAGGCGAAAGGCTGGGTATAGAAAAAGGCGAGCAGGTTGCTCGCCTTTTTCGTTTGTTGGTTTCCGGCTTTTGGCTTCCGGCTGCCAGTGTTGGGCTTCTGGCTTCTGGTTGCCTCTAAACAGGTTATTTACTCAGGATTTCCTCTATCTCTGCCTCATTGAGATTGCGACCTACGATGATACCCTCTTTGTTGATGAGGATAGTGGTAGGGATAGCAGAGATACCATACTTATCGCATGGGTTGTATGGCTCGGTACGTTGGTCACGGATATGTTGCCATGGCAACATGTCCTCTTCAACGGCTTGCAGCCATGCTGCCTCGTCCTTATCGCAACTAACGCCCAAAATCTCCAGTTTGCCCGATGGGTGATAGGAGGTGTAGAGTTCCTTGAGGGCAGGCATCAGTCGGCGGCATGGACCGCACCATGAAGCCCAAAAGTCCACCAATACATAGTCGGTCTTGCCTACCAATTCGCTCAGTGCCAACGGGGTGCCGTCTGCCTTCAGCGATACGATGTCAATGTATGGATTGCCCGCTGAGGTGAGCAACTCGATTTTGTATTCCTTGTACACGAGCTTGAGGAGAGGTTTCTCCCAACGCTCTACTGGAATGGCTGCAATGAGCTCGGCTTTCTGCTCAGGGGTGAGCATATAGAAGTGTGACAAGACGATAGAATCACTGGTCACGTCCTCTACATTCTCCATGATGAGTGTGTAACCGTCTGTGATAAAGCCCTCAATGAGTGAGTCTTTCGCAGCACGGTCCTCTACAGTTTCCAACTGTTCGGTGAGGTCGTTGTACATGTCGATGTACTGCTCGTATGCCGTTTTCTTGGGCGTACACGCTACAAGGCATGCTAATGCCAATAGCGAAATAAAAATCTTTTTCATATAGTTCTTTGCCTTTACACTTTACGCTTTACGCATTTACTCTGCATTTGCCAATGGGCTGGCTTGTGTGTAAACGCGTGCTGCGAGTTCTTGGTCAAGTTGGTAGAGTCCATAGCCGTTGTCGCCTACCATGCGGAACTTATTGACAAGGTCAGTAGCGTTCTCCTCTTCCTCCACTTGCTCGTCCACGAACCAGTTGAGTCGGCTTTGGAGGGCGAAGTCTTTTTCCTCTACAGCAAGTGCCATGAGGTTGTTGATGAGGGCAGTTACTTTGCCTTCGTGCTCAAGGGTGTGTTGGAAAGCAGCGAGTGGGGAAGCCCATTCGGTGTCCACAGCAGCGATTGGCTCCAGCAGAACGCGACCGCCACGGCTTTGCAGGTAGTTGAAGAGTATCATAGCATGGTCTTGCTCCTCTTTGAATTGGATAGCAAACCAGTTGGCGATACCAGGATAACCTGCATCTTGGCAATACGCAGACATACTCAAATAGAGATAAGCCGACCACATTTCGGCATTGATTTGGGCATTGATAGCCGCTTCAAGTTTCTTAGAAATCATAATCTATAAAGTGTTAAAAAAAAGTTTTAATAGTTCGAAAAGTATTAAGGAATTTCGTACAAAAATTGTGCCATTTTCTTAATGTAGGTTAATGAAGTGCTGATTTTTTAGAAAAAATGTTTTACTAATCGGATATAATAACCCCGTTTGTGTCATGGAGAAGTTATGGTGATCTTTCAGCGAGGTTCCAATCAGGTTCCAATCAGGTTCCGATGAGGTTCCAATGGAGTCAGGGGGCAGATAGGTGGCAAATAATGGGCAAATAGGAGGAATTGAAAAGGAGGTGACTTTGCACCTCCCTTTCTTATTAATATTAAAACTTAATATTAACTACAACGATTACCCGATAATGCATTTATTTCGAACTTGTCAATGCTGTCCGAACTTTCTGCAGTTGTTATTTGTATTTTTTTAACAACTGTTTGTTGAGGAGCAACAATAGCGCCTGTAGATCCTGTTCTACCTGTAAATTTATGGGTAACAGTTACTCTTACATTTGCTGATATAGTACCATCATTACTGAACTCAACTGTTACATATCCATCACCAACTTCAATAATGGAAGCCATAATAGTGGCACCATCATTACTACCACTAATTTTGCAAGTTTTTACAGTTTCAGCAAAAGTACCTAATGTCAAGCCAAAAATAGCACATAACATAACTAATATTTTTTTCATTTTTCTTACCCATGCCCTTGGGATTTATTTATGCATCTGGCACGCAATAGTTAGTAATAATAATCTATTCCCTCTATATTTGGCTTAGTGGGAAGTAATTAAGCCCGTTTTGAAGAGTAACGTTCTCTATAATTGTTATAGTGTTGTTATTACAAAAGAAATACGTCTATTGATTTTTCTAGCATTAGCATCTACATTGGGCTGCAATGGTTGAGAAGCACCTGCAGACAATGTCTTTATTCTATTTTCTCTTATTCCATTATTCACCAAATATTCTTTTGCCTTAATAGCACGTTTCATACCAACATTGTGATTAGCTTGCTTTGATCCAATATCACAAGTATGCCCAACAATAGTGATACATAATTGCTCATTATTTAATAATTTCTCTGCAATCACATCTAATTCTCGTCGTTGAGTTTCTGTTAGGTAAACAGCATCAAAAACATATTGGTCAATAATTGTAGACTCTATTTCTTTTTTTACTTTTTTAATTTCCTTTAAATTTTTAGTATATTCATCCATCTCTTCTTGCTGAGAAATCACAACAAAAGTTTTGTCAATACTAGTTATATCCATTGTTTCTGACATAGGATTTGTAGCAACATTATAATCTAAACTATTATCTTGGATTTCAGTTATTTCGTCTGTATCATAATTGCTTCTTCTTAACCTTCTCATGTCAGAAACTAATTTTCTATATTCATTATACTTTATAGAATCTTCTTTAGAAAAAGTGCTTCTATCTTGATTTTGCAACGACTTAAATTCATCTTTCTGCCATTCATCAATAAGTCCATATTTTAGCATTTCTTGAGCAGTATTTTCCAAATGTGTATCTTTATCATGCTCTCTTATCAACCTTACAACCTCATAACTATCTCTCTTCCTAATAACTCTCTTATCATAGTCTATATCATATCTTAAATCAAAATATGGATCATACCATGGACTATTTTCATCTGAATATGCGCTATTTATTTTATAAAAAGCATCAACCTCTTCATTAAATGCTTTTTTTTCAAAATGTTCAGTTACATTTCCAGCTATGCAAAAAAGTCCTCCCACAAGATTTGCCTTTTCACTACGTCCTAAATTAGGGTCTGCCGCAAGATCATTAATTGTACCGTCAGTTATTGCTTTTAATTGACTTACATCTTCGCCTGTTATATCTCCTATCAAAGAAACATATGCATCAACAAAGACGACCCCCTGACTTAAACTTCCTTGTTGCCAAGCATCAGCTCTAGTTTTAAAATTTAGAGGATCATTCCCTGTATTATCTACATATCTTGAGTACTCGCCCATCATGTAACTAACAACCTCACAACTGGAAAAAATAAAACCTATAAATACGAAGGTGAATATATATATAATCTTTTTCATAACATTAATTATTTTAGTGTTAAATCTGATGCTTTAAAATACACTCTTGCTACAGAATCCGTCTCAAATAGACACATACCTCCTTTAGTAATGATTCCCTTTTTATTTTCTGACAAGCCATTATTGTCTGTTAGATTCAACTGAATTTCCACAGAATGTCTTTTACCTTTTTTACAACGATACTCTCCCAGTGCTGTAACTGTTGGTGGAATGATTACTACAGTATCTTGCTTAACACAAGTATTAATAACCATTTGACCTTCCTCATAAAAATAGATGCTTGTAATAACATCACCTGTCTGCCCTTCTAATTCCGCAGTGGTAAGATTATACCAAACGGAATTTGTTAATTTATAAGAAGAACAACTTGTCAGTAATATTATTCCCATTGTTATTAGTATTTTTTTCATATTATCATTTTTTATTATACCTACTCTTCGTTGGATTTTCGGCTTACTCCAGTTGTACCTTACTTAATTATACGCACACAAAAAAGCGCGGTACTTTTAGAATTCTAATCGAAGGTGTTTGGCGTAACCCGACAGGAGAATACCTAAAAGCCCGTGCTTACACACGAGCATTTTAACTATTACCTCTCCCGTCTTTAGTCGCCAAACTTTTCGATTAGAGAATAATGCTAAAACGCTTTTTCTATATTTCACGATGTGCGCATCAACTACACATTAATGTTTCATAGGCAAATCTAATTTTTATTGTTTTTTGTTTACATTCTTTTGCGACTGCAAAGGTACGAAAAAAAATGTATATGTGCAAGAAAAATTGCTTTTTTTGCTTTTTATGGCTTAGTTTGTTTGGTCATTTGCCACGGAAGTGCCCAGAATTGTGCGTGAAGTGCGTAATCGATAAGAAAAACACAATAAAAATCGCCATCTATGTCGAAACATAAATGGCGATTGATATTTGTTCCTTTTCGAGATCGATTTCTATTCGACGGATTCTCCTATCACATTCTCAGTTTAAATCCTGCTAATAAGGTGTCGAATTTGAACCCCCAAACACTTGCCATCTCGCCTGCCATACAGAAACCACAGACACGGCATTGCTCTGTACCATAACCAAGGCATAGGCTGCGGCTGCCGTCGGTATAAATGAAGTTGGTAACAAAACACTCTTTGCCCAATTCAATCTCACCCAAAGCATTGCGCTTCATGAGCTTTAATCCCGAACGAGAGTTCATAATAGGATAGCCCTTTTTCTTATAGTCAAGCACTTTGTCAATCAATTCTGCTTTCTTCTCTGGTGGCAGCATCAGGTATTCCGTGCCAGGGTAGGGAGTATGGAAATTGATAGAAATCTGCTCAATGGCAGGGTTGTTCTTGGCATAGTCCATAGCCGCATCCAGCGACTCGTGGTTGAGGGAATTGACTACCATATTCACACAGATATGTTTGAAACCCGAATTACGAATATTCTCTTCTAAGCGTGCGAATGAGCCTTCTCCGCGTACGCGGTCGTGGTATTCGCCTATACCGTCCATGCTTACCCAGATAGATTGCGGACGAATCCATGAGAAATCCTGCTGCGCATTGGTGGTGACAGTGATAGAGAAGAAACCAATCTCCAGCGCAGCGTCAATGAGGTCGTTGATGGTGCGATTGCCCTCTTTCCACAGCGTGGGTTCGCCGCCTTCGAGGTCGATGAAGCGTGAGCCGAGCTCGTAGGAGTAGCGCATGTCGGCTACAATATCTTCAAAAGTGCGTTGTTTATATCCCGCACTGCCATACACGGAGCAGTGCTTGCAACGCAGATTGCATTTGTCGGTGATAAAAAGAACTGTCTGCAATGGCGCGCGGCGACCGAAAAAACGCGCACGGCAGAACCATTGTGCCAGGTAGAAGAGTTGTTTGATGTAGTGTAGCATAGATAGCAGTTGTATTTTGAGCGCAAAAGTACAAAAAAATTTGCATATGTCAAAATTTTAGCGTAATTTTGCAAGAAATTTAGCAAGTACCCCATATAATGAAAACAATCCGTGAAATATTTCGCATAGGTTATGGTCCGAGTTCGAGCCATACGATGGGTCCGCGCAAAGCGGCAGAACTGTTTCTTGAACGTCACCCCGATGCCGCTCGGTATGAAGCGCATCTGTATGGCAGTCTCTCAGCAACAGGCAAAGGGCACTTGACCGATGCTGCTATTATAGATGTGATACCCGCAGTGGAGATCGTGTGGCATGATGAGTTTCTGCCGTTTCACCCCAATGGCATGCGCTTTTGCGCTTGGGATGGCGAAGGACAGTTGTTGGAGGATTGGACGGTTTATTCCGTAGGTGGTGGTGCGCTAGAGGAAGAGGATAAGGAGTCGGGAGACGTGAGCCCAGATATTTATCCATTGGGGCGACTGAGCGATATTAAGGATTACTGCGATGAGATGGGTTGGGATTATTGGGAGTATGTAGAGCACTACGAAGGCAAAGAGATATGGGATTATCTGCGTGAGGTATGGCAAGTGATGCGTGAAGCAGTAGAGCGTGGATTGGATAACGAAGGTGTTTTGCCTGGTCCGTTGCACCTGCGTAGGAAAGCTGCGAGTTATTATATTAAGGTGGCAGGATATAAAGATAACCTCCGTACACGCGGATTGGTGTTCTCCTATGCCTTAGCCGTGAGTGAAGAGAATGCGTCGGGTGGTAAGATAGTGACCGCTCCTACCTGTGGTTCGTGTGGCGTGTTGCCAGCAGTGTTATACCATACATGGCGTTCGCGCAACTTCTCCGAAACGCGTATTCTGCACGCGTTGGCTACCGCAGGATTGATTGGTAATGTAGTGAAAGAGAACGCCTCCATCTCGGGTGCTGAGGTGGGGTGTCAAGGCGAAGTGGGTGTGGCATGCGCAATGGCTTCGGCTGCTGTGAATCAACTGTTTGGTGGTACGTTGGCACAGATTGAATATGCTGCTGAGATGGGTTTGGAGCACCATTTGGGTATGACCTGCGACCCTGTATGTGGACTGGTGCAGATACCATGTATTGAGCGTAATGCCTTTGCGGCTGCGCGCGCGTTAGATAGTAATATGTATGCAGCATTCTCGGACGGAACACATACCGTGTCATTTGATAGGGTAGTGGATGTGATGAAGCAAACGGGACACGATCTGCCATCGCTATACAAAGAAACAGCACAGGGCGGATTGGCAAAAAACTATAAATAGTATTTTTTTTAAGAAAAATTGCAGAAAGATTTGCGTATTTCAGAAAAATGTAGTACCTTTGCACGCCAATTGTGGGATAATGAATACACAACAGTCGCATATCATTGAGATAGAGAAGTTGGAACTGGGAGAACATCTGTTTGATTTTCAGTTAGATAACTCTTATTTCTCTACTATAGAGGCCAGCGAAGTATTGGGTGGCGAGGTGGATGCCAAGGTGCGTTTGATAGTAGAGGAGAATAATGTGGCAGTAGATGTGGATTTATGCGGTACGGTGCAAGTGACTTGTGACCGCTGTTTGGAGCCAATGGACGTAGAGGTGGATGTATATGAGGAGGACGTAGATTTGGAAGAAGAACCACAGATGCTTGATATGGCATGGTTGGCATATGAATTGATCATAGTGAATCTCCCGCTGGTGCATAGTCACCAAGATGGTGGTTGCAACCCACAGATGGCTGCGCTTCTCCAAGACCACCTCTGCACCGCGTTGGAAGAGGAAAATGATATAGAAGGGTGAAAGGATGGAGGTAAGTCGTTCTGCGTGGCTGACTGAGAAAATGGACCCCCGAAAATAACCATTAAAATAAACTAATAAAATAATAAACAACTATGGCACATCCAAAAAGAAGACAATCGCACACCAGACAAGCGAAACGTCGTACCCACGACAAAGCAAAAATGCCAGCATTGGCACTTTGCCCAAACTGTGGCGCTCACTACATCTACCACACTATCTGCCCAACTTGCGGATATTATCGTGGTAAATTGGCTGTAGAGCAAGCTGCAGAAGCCTAAGTGTGGCGATTAGGTATGAGACGTCGAGAGACGAACATGCCACGTTTGAACACAACAAATATAGGCTCTGAGCGAAGCTTGGAGCCTATATTTTGGAAATCAACCAAGACCTTTGTATGGAAATAAAAAAGAAATAACTAAACCAACATTATTATTAACAGAATTATGTTTGATCCAAACAATCGCACCCCACGCCGTGGTGGCTACTCGCAAGATGCGAATCCGCGTGAGCATAATGGCGTACACTATTCTTCAGACGGAGCATCCGTTCGTCCTCGTTTTAATGCCCCAACTGACCGCCCAGTTCGCGAAGGCGGAAGACAACGCCAACGTTTTACCCGTACAGCAGGAGCAGTACGCGTGGAGAAAGTAGAAAGACGCCCCTCTTTTCGTCCTGAAGGCGAAGCGAATACAGAACGTCAGTTTAAGCCAAGACCAAAGCACAATCCAGGCGTATATTCGCAACGTAAGCGTCAAGAGTATATCAAAACGTATGAAGACCCAACTAAGCCAATCCGCTTGAACAAGTATCTAGCTAACGCAGGTATCTGTTCGCGCCGCGAGGCAGATGACTTTATCCTCGCTGGTGTGATTACCGTGAATGGTGAAGTGGTGGATAACTTGGGCGCAAAAGTATTGCCAACCGACAAGGTGATGTTTCATAATCAGCCTGTTCGTCGCGAGCGCAAAGTGTATATCTTGCTCAACAAGCCTAAAAATACGGTAACAACAACTGATGATCCACAGGAGCGTCACACTGTACTGGACATCGTGCGTAATGCATGTGCAGAGCGCATTTATCCAGTAGGACGTCTAGATCGTAATACAACGGGCGTATTGCTCTTGACCAACGATGGTGACCTAGCGGCTAAACTGACTCACCCTAAATTTGGCAAAAAGAAGATTTATGCTGTGACACTGGACCGTGACTTGGAGGAAGCAGATGAGGCTGTTTTGCGCGATGGCGTGATGATAGATAACGAGAAGGTAACTCCTGATGCATTGGAGTTTACGAAAGAAGACCGTAAACACTTGGGCATAGAAATCCACTCTGGACAAAACCGCGTTGTACGTCGCATGTTTGAGAAAGTGGGACATCGTGTGACCAAGTTGGACCGTGTCTCCTTTGCTGGACTGACCAAGAAAAATGTAGCACGTGGCAAATATCGTTTCCTGACCCCTAAAGAGGTGGCGATGTTGCAAATGGGCGCATTTGAATAATCCATATTGTAAAGGCGAAAGGCTATGGCCTTGCGCCTTTGCTTTTTTAGAACTTATTTTGTTTAACGACCTTAAAGTCCTTGAATGGGCTTAAAGTCCTTACTTTTAATTCTATGAAAAAACTTCTTTTACTTGCAGCTACGATGCTGCTGACAATCACTGCTTTTGCAGAAACTATGCCTGCTAATGATTCGCGTGTGACTTACGTGGGTCGTACTTTGGTAGAAGGTACCGATGTGTCGTTCGACTGGACAGCGACCTATTTCCGCATCGCTTTTTCAGGTAATGCACTCACTATGCGTGCTTCCGAAAATAAATGGGAATCGGATGCTGAAAAAGCGGCTACTCGCCACAATTATTATAATGTGTGGATTGACTCTCCTACCAGTGCAGAGCCTCACCGCATCATTGAAGTGTCAGGTAAGGATACGGTTATTGAGTTGATAGATCCTGCATACCTCAAGAAATCTCGTCGCTCGGTACACGAAGTGATTGTACAAAAACGCACTGAAGGTGAGCAAGGAAAGACGACTATTCATGCTTTTGCTACGGATGCTAAGGGACAATTTTTCCCCGCAACACCACTGAAAGAACGTCAGTTGGAGTTTATTGGCGATAGCTACACTTGTGGTTATGGCATTGATGCGCCTTCTCGCAAAGAGCGTTTTACTCCTGAAACAGAAAATGCATCACGTAGTTATGCTGGTATTGTTTCGCGTTACTTTGGAGCAGATTATGTGGCTATTGCGCACTCAGGTATGGGTGTAGCGCGTAACTACAATAGTAAATTCAAAGGCTGGTGGATGCCAGACCGCTATTTGCAGACCTTTGATGAAGACTCTACACAAGTGACTCGTTGGGATGCAACTAAGTCCGCTTTTCATCCAGCAATGACTATTGTGTATCTAGGCGCAAATGATTTCTCTACTTCGCTAGCTCCTAAATATGAGGATTTCCGCAAACACTATTATCGCCTCATAAAGTCTATCAAAGCTAATTATGGCGAAGAACATCCTGTGTTGTGCGTTGCAACTAAGACACATGAGTACCTATTTAATTATGTGCGTGATTTGGTGAATAACTGCGATATGAAGAATGTGCATTATCTAGGTTATTGCCCTGCTCAACACTTGCACACTGACGAGGATCTTGGAGCGGATGTGCACCCCAATTACAATGGTCAACAAAAGAAAGCATATTCTATTATCCCTTATATAGCCACTATTACTGGTTGGGGGTTGCAAGATATGCCAGTGAAGTAGTAGTTTAGTGTTTAGAGGTAAGAGTTATGAAGAAAACGTTTTTATTTGCAGCCCTATTGCTGCTGACCACTGCTGCTTTTGCAGAAACTATCCCTGCCACCGATTCGCGTGTTACTTTTGTGGGGCGTGCTGTAGTGGAAGACGGTTCGTTGCGTTTTGACTGGCCATCTACCTATTTTCGAGTAGCGTTTACAGGCAAGTCGCTTTCTATGCGTGTGTCGGATAACAAGCGTAATTTCTATGCTGTATGGGTGGATTCGCCTACGAGTGCAGAACCAACGCGAGTTGTCGAAACCAAAGGTACAGATACGATTATTGACTTGGTGGTGCCTGCTGATGTGAAAAAATCAAAATTAAAAGAACATCAGGTGGTTATACAAAAACGTACAGAAGCAGGATGTGGCATGACAACTGTACATGCGTTTATTACAGATGGCAAGTTCGTTCAGGCAGCACCTTTCAAAGAGCGACAGATAGAGTTTATAGGTGATAGCTATACCTGTGGTTACGGTGTGGATGCTACAAGTCGCAAGGACCCCTTTACCGATGAGACTGAGAATGCTTCGCGCACATACGCTAGCATTGTTTCGCGTTATTTTAATGCCGACTACATGACTATTGCTCACTCGGGTCGCGGTATCTGCCGTAATGCAGGATCTAATATCCCATGGGAGGTAATGACGGATTTATACCAATACACCATTGATCGCGATTCAACTACCTCGTGGTCAGTTGATCAGTCTGCTTTTCGTCCAGATATAACGGTTATCTATCTTGGAACCAATGACTTCTCGTCCTCAATGATGCCTGACTATAATAAGTTTCGCAAGGGATATATGCGTCTTTTGGGCTATGTGAAAGCTAATTATGGCGAAGATCATCCTGTGTTATGCGTGGCATCTAAGTCGAACGAGTATCAGTTCCGCTATGTGCGTGATGTGGTGAGAAACTGTGGCTTGAAGAATGTTGAATATTTGGGATATTTCCCTTCACAGCATCATAACACAGACGAAGATTTGGGCGCAGGTTGGCATCCCAACTACAATGGTCAACAAAAATTGGCATATTCTATTATTCCTTATATTGCTACTATCACAGGTTGGGGATTGCAAGATATGCCTGTAAAGTAGGCGGGGTTATGGGGTATGTTTTTTTCCTGCATACCACAATTGCCAGGAGTTGAATAGGTTTTGCCAAATGATATATGCTGCGGGTCCGATGGCAGATAGAGGATGTAGATACATCTGTGCCATCCAGACCCCCAATGCTGTATTCTTCTGTCCGAATGCTTGTCCTGCTGTGATACTGCTTTTCTTGTTCATGCTGTAATGTGCTGCTTCGGGATTGATGAGTACGTCGCAGTAGTCTTTCCCATGATTGGAAGCAGGAAAATGATAGCCAATCCATCTTCCTAATACAAACTGTAATAGGCAAGTAACGAGTGCGCCTACGCATAGGGCAGTGATGGAGTAGCCCGAATAGTTTTCTACTATCAGTGTATGGGTGATTCTCGCTATTAACACAATCAACAGCAATACCCACAGATAGAAAGGCATAGATGCCCATGTGGGGGATAGAGCAAAAATGCGTGGGGAACCTTGGCGGCGGTAATAGGCTTCGTAGCCGATACGTACTACCCATGCCGCGATGAACGGTCCTAATAGCATGGGACCTACTCGGAATAAGATATGCCACATCGCGGGCAGGAAATCAATATGAGCCGATGGATTCACAATAGGGAAGAATGCAGGCACAACCAATGCTGTGACTAGATTGCTCAGTAAACTGAAAGTGGTTAGGTTCTGGATGCTGCCTCCCAGTTTGCCTGCAATGATAGGTGCGGCAGTAGCGGTAGGCATAATCACGCATACCATGATTCCTTGCGAAATAACCTGAATATCCGTAGGTGTCATTTCTAAATACTCGGCATAGGTTTGCAATCCATAGAGCAGTCCATAGTATATACCCACAGTCAGCAGTAATTGGCAACCCAACGCAATAGTATGCCATGTACGCAGACGTAAATCTATAGGATTGATTTTGCAGAAGGTGAAAAACAACATCATGAAAATGAGTGTAGGCATACACCATTCCAGATGGCGAAACCACTGATAGCCCACCGCTCCAATAACCATGGCGATAATGAGTGCATATCGATCAAAAAAATGACGGAAACGCATAGCAATTAATACGATAACAGATAATTCTGCGCAAAAGTACAACATTTTTCTCAAATATGCAACTTTTCGCCAAGAAAAAGCCATCTTCTATATTGAAAAAACGGGAGTTGTGTTTTTTCTTCTGTTTTCAAATTTCAATTTTCTTGCATATATGAGAAAAAAGTAGTACCTTTGCACGATTTTTGTACACAAAGAGATGAAACGAATTATGCAACAAGACAAGTGGATGAAACTATGTAGGCGCCTATTATTGGTGTTGTTGATGATGCCGTTGTTGTCTTTCACTGTGGTGATTGATGCTGGGCATGGAGGACATGATACAGGGGCTGTGGGATTGAAAATGGGTGTTCAGGAGAAGAACCTCAATCTATCTGTAGCGAAGCAATTAGGTGCGAAAATACGGGAAAAATACCCTAACGTGAAGGTCGTACTCACACGTGAAACGGATATCTTTTTACCCCTGCAAGAACGAGCAGATATAGCAAATAAGAATCACGCTGATTTGTTTATTAGTATTCATACAAATGCAGCCGAAAACCGTAATGCATGTGGTGCTGAAACGTTTATTTTGGGTACTGAACGCATGGAAGATAATTTGGATGTAGCGATGCGTGAAAATGCAGTGATGAAATTGGAAAAAGACCAAACTGTATATCAAGGATTTGACCCTAATTCGGTGGAGAGCTATATTCTCTTTGAACTCATGCAAAACGAATATATGGATAATAGTTTGCAATTTGCGGAGCTCGTACAGAATCAGTTTGTAGGAACGTTGCAACGCGCCAATCGTGGCGTTCGACAAGCTGCTTTTTGGGTACTATTAAAATCAGCCTGTCCAAGTGTGTTGGTAGAGATGGGCTTTTTGAGCAATGCTGCCGAAGAGAAATGGTTGGCTAGTGCAGAGGGAAAAAATGGAATAGTAAACGGCATCTTTGATGCATTTCAAAAATATTATAACCAATGAAATACTCAAGAGAATTAAAAGTCGGGATATTGGCCATCGTATGTATGGTTGTTTTGTACTTTGGGTTTAATTTTCTCAAGGGAATCAATATCTTTTCACCAACTAAAGTGTATGTGGGTCAGTTTGAGCGAGCAAATGGATTGACAGAGCAAGCTCCAGTATATATAAAAGGGTATAAGGTTGGATTGGTAGAAAGCGTACAATACGATTTTATGTGTCATCCAGCATTTGTAGTTCACGTATCAATCGATAAGGATATAGTTTTACCTCGCGGTACGCAGATGGCATTGATTGCAGATGGCTTGTTGGGCGGTGGAGCAATCGAATTGCAGTTGCCCATGCTGACTAATCGCGCTGTACCTTATCAAGATGGTGATACATTGCCAACGCAGATTGTACCTGGTCTGATGGATAATTTGCAGACGGGATTGTTAGCACAGGTGGATAGTTTGCTAACTGAAGCTAATACCTTGCTTGCTGCGTTGAATAATGAGCTGGGTGAAGGAAGCTTGTATGTTACCCTGCAAAATATGGAACAAATAACGAACGATTTTAGGGTTAGCAGTAAAGATATTCGAAAATTGACACATAATCAATTGCCGATTATTATAAATAAGGTAGATTCAACGATGGTAGGTTTACAAGCCATTGTTGCGGATGTGCATGATGCGGATATCCAGCATACTATTCAATCGTTGGATTCTACTATTCAATCTGTACATGCTATTTTGCATTCTACGGATGGAACGTTAGGCTTGTTGCTGAATGACAAAACGGTACATGACAATATCAATTCAACGCTCAAAAATCTAGATGAAGCGGTTTTGAATATAGATACAATCGTTATGTCTATAAAAGCACGTCCTTTTATTCAGAAGAAATTGCCTAAAAAGAAGTAATTTTTTGAAATTCTAATTTGTAAAAAATATTATAAAGTCCCTAACAAGTTACAATTCACTTTGTTAGGGATTTTTTGTGAAACATGGTTATGTGGAACAAGAGCGGAATGAAGTTGTGAGTTTCAGTGAGTTAGATGTTGATAAACTTTGTAAAGTGAAGAAAATCAATTGTGTGCGGTTAAGTGGTTGAATTTTTGTAGAATAGAGAAGATATGAATATTACAAAATATTGATAATTTGCTCATGTGAAAAAAATGTAGTACCTTTGCACTCGATTTCGAAAAGGAGTCGCTTTTTTTTGTCCTTTTTGAACGCTATTTATACACTCCATGCAGCAAGATTTTAACATATTGTGGTCTCAGTGCCAACAGATTCTGCGCGATAACTTGTCGCAGAGTGCATACCAAACTTGGTTTGCGCCAGTTAGTGCATTGCAGTACGAGAATAATGTATTGATCTTGCAGGTGAAGAGTCAGTTTATAGTAGAATATATTGAGGAAAATTATCTAGATTTGCTCTCACGCGTATTGAGAAAGGTATTTGGTCCTAGTATACAGTTGGAATATCGTATTATGGTAGCGGGTAGTAGCATTGACGTACCTAGCGAGCCATTGCGTGAACCTCATATTCGTTCTCGTGCGGAGGCTTTTGTCGCAGAAAAAGAGCGTGTGAATACATGGGAAAGCCAATTGAATCCTCAATATACTTTTGATAATTTCATCAAGGGAGAACCTAATAAGTTGGCTCGTGCAGCTGCAGTAGAGATTGCTAAAAATCCAGGAAAGACCATATTCAATCCCCTCTTCTTGTTTGGTGGTAGTGGAGTAGGTAAAACCCACCTGGCTTATGCAATAGGCAATGAAGTATGCCGTTTGAATCCTGATGCGCGTGTGCTATACGTGACAGCTAATATGTTCAAATTGCAATTCCAAGATGCTGTGAACCGCAATCAAGTACCTGATTTCTTGATGTTCTATCAGTCGGTGGATGTGCTGATCGTGGATGATATACAATACTTCTCGGATTTGAAGGGTACGCAAGATACTTTCTTCCAGATATTCAACTATCTGCAACAGAGCCATAAACAGCTGATTTTGACTTCCGACCGCAGTCCAATGGAGTTGCGTGGTATTCAGGATCGTCTGCTCTCTCGTTTCAAGTGGGGATTGGCGGCAGAGATTACGCGTCCAGACTATCCATTGCGTAGAGATATTTTGCAGTATCATATAAAGCGCGATGGCATAAAATTGAGCGAAGACATAATTGAGTATATCGCATCTAATGTATCGGATAACGTGCGTGATTTGGAAGGTGTTTTAGCGAGTTTATTAGCATATTCCACTCTTACGGATAGTCCTGTAAACTTGGCGTTGGCAGAGACCGTGGTAGGACGATTGGTAGAATTGCATCCGAAGACCTATTTGCCTGCTGATATAATCAGTGCAGTATGTCATTGCCTGAAAATGCCAGAGACAGTTATTACAGCGCGTACGCGTCAACGTGAAGCGGTCAAAGCGCGTAATATTGTGATGTATTTGGTGAAAAAATTCACAGATTGTTCGTTGGCAGAAATCGGTAAGTATGTCCATCGTGACCATGCTACTGTAGCACACTCGTTAAATATGATGGACGATCAAATGAGTTATGATGCAGTGCTTCGCCAAGAGGTGGCTACGATAGAAAGACATTTAGGAAGATAAATAAAATATCAGAATAAGAGCACCCTACATATTATACATGTAGGGTGTTTTTTTATACTGTTTTTTGTGGAAATATTTGTGTGATTGCAAAAAAAGTAGTAACTTTGCACGCTAATTTTAAAATATATTGTAATTTGAAAAACAATAAGATATGAAACGAACGTTACTATTTGTTCTGTGCAGTTTCTTCGCGTTGGCGATGGCTGCGAAAGATGTTACGCCTGCGGCTTCGTTGCCTGCGTATTATGTGAGTATTGATGGAAAATCTGGAAAAACACTTTTTGATGCTGTGCAAAAAGTAACCAAAACGGGCTATTCCTCGCTGGGATATGATGGTCTCTGGAGTGCGTATAAGTATACTGACTTGCACGAGAATGGCTATGTGTGGGATATGTACAGTGATTGTACATGGAAGAGCATCAACTCCAACCACTGCGGCAACTATAGCAATGAATGTGATTGCTATAACCGCGAACACTCTATCCCTAAGTCTTGGTATGGTGGTACTACCAGCGGTCCTGGTTGCGATATTTTCCACCTTGTTCCTACTGATGGTAAAGTGAATGGCGTGCGCAGCAATTATCCATTTGGTGAGGTGTCGAGTGCTGATTATAATAAGCATGGTAATAAGAAAGGTTCTGCGAAGAGTATTACAATTACGGGTGGAAATACCATTGCAGGTAATACAGGAGCGACAATCTCTGCTTCAGGTACCGTGTTTGAGCCTCGCGATGAATATAAAGGTGACTTTGCGCGTGGATATATGGGGGCTTTACTTCGCTGGGCTGGCGAGAAAGCGTTTAATAGTGGAGAAGGTTCAAAGACATTCACCACCAACTATTCCACAGGCTCTTTTGGTCTGACCAAATACGGTGTGGCACTTCTGATGAAATGGCACCGCCAAGACCCTGTGTCACAAAAGGAGATTGACCGCAATAATGGTATTCAGCAAACGCAAGGTAACCGTAATCCATTTATTGACTATCCTTATTTGGCAGAGTTTATCTGGGGCGAAAAAGCGGGTCAAACACTAGAATTGGACGACCTAATTACAGCATACGATAGCCGTTTTGTGCTTGGAGAGAGCAATGGTTATCTCAAGGGGGGCAGTACGGTTGATCCTGAAACCAAATGTACTGTAACATGGCTTGTGAATGGCGAAGAATATACTGCTGGTAATCCTACTATATCTGTAAACAAGGGTGGAGTAGTGACTGTATTGCCCACTGCACCTAAATCCTGCGATGAGATTAGTAATCAGTTCGTTGGCTGGAGCGAAGAGGCTATCAGAGGCACAACCGATGATGTGCCATCTGATTTGTTCTCTACTGCTGATGATGCACCAGACATTGCGCAAAACACCACTTTCCACGCCGTGTTTGCACAATTAAGCGAAGATATGGCTCCATCTGGTGATCCTATGACATATCTATTAACGATGGATGATACTGAAGAGTGGACATTGTCGGGATTAATTAAAGACTCAAAGCATTGGAGAATGGTTACTGATTCGTATATTGAATTGCAAGAAGAAATAGACGCGAGTAAGATTAGTGGTATTCTAATTAAGATGCGTACTTATGGTGGTGCTAGTTATAACACAATTGAATTCAAGATTGGCAGTACTAAAGTAGGAGAATTAGTTGCAGCAAACAAAACACTCAATGACTATATTTGGACTGCAACCACAACCGTATCTGCAGTAGGAAAATTACGTTTTACAAGTACTAATAATACCGATGAGTTTGGCCCTGCTTTAAGTCGTATTGAGGTCAATATGAATGCGCCAAGTTATACCTACACCTACTCCCGCTATATCACCTCTTGTGCGGGAACAGCTGTAGAGAACGTTACTGAACCCGAAAATAAAGTTGGCAACAAGATTATTCGAGATGGTCAGCTCCTTATTGAGTACAACGGCGTGTATTACAATGTCTTAGGAGTACAACTTTAAACCACTCTACAACAACTCTAACATGAAAATAGTAGAAGAAATACGCGCCCTTTGCCAAGAGAAGAACGCCATTATCATGGCGCACTACTACCAACGCCCTGAGATTCAGGATGTGGCAGACTTTGTGGGCGATTCGCTGGCCTTGGCACAGCAGGCAGCTAAAACCGATGCCGACATCATCGTGATGTGTGGTGTGCACTTCATGGCAGAAACGGCGAAGATTCTCTGCCCGAATAAGAAAGTGCTGATTCCTGCTCCAGAAGCAGGCTGCTCGTTGGCAGACAGCTGCAAGGCAGCAGACTTGGCTGCATGGAAAGCGGCACACACAGACCATATGGTGGTATCGTATGTCAATACCAGTGCTGCGGTCAAAGCATTGACCGATGTGGTGGTAACCAGCAGCAATGCATTGAAGATTGTGAAGCAATTGCCAGAAGATAAGCCTATACTTTTTGGTCCAGACCAAAATCTTGGTGGTTATATCAATCGTATGACAGGCAGAAAGATGGAGCTATGGAATGGCGGTTGCCATGTGCATGCACGCTTCTCTGAGGAGGCGTTGCTTGCGCTCAAAGAGCAATATCCTAATGCCAAAGTGCTTGCTCACCCTGAGTGTAAACAGACAATCTTGCAGCATGCTGATGTCATTGGTTCTACCCAAGCATTGTTGGACTATGCCAAGAAATCAGTTCAATCTCTCCCCATCCAGGGGGAGTCGGAGGGGGCTTCTTTTATAATTGCCACCGAAAGTGGTATTCTCCACGAGATGCAGAAGGCGTGTCCAGAAGTGGAGTTTATCCCTGTACCAGCTGATGGTGGTGTGTGCAATGAGTGCGAATACATGCGTATGTGCACGCTCGAAAATCTTCGCGATTGTTTGCTCAACGACCGTAACGAAATACTAGTAGATGAGGATATTGCTCAAGATGCTATCCGTCCTATCCAACGTATGTTGGAGATGAGTTGATTGATGCGTACATTATATTATACAACAAGAGCGGCATTGCGTGCCGCTCTTGTTATGTCCATAGGAAGTGTTGGATTTAGTAGCAGGCATGAAGGATAGCCAAGATGTCCTCTGCATTGAGCTGCTTGTATCCGCCACCAGGGATGGTAGAGTTGGCAATGAGTGGCAACATCTCTTCGGTAGCACCTACCTCGCGCAGCGTAGCAGGAATGCCCAGCTCGGCGATGAATGCCTCTAGGCGGTTGATGCCTTCCTGTGCAATCGCCTCGTCGCCTTGACCGTGGTCTTCTACGCCCCAAACCACTTTGGCATAGCGCACGAAACGATGCAAGCCATCGCGGAAGATATAGCGGTAGTAGGCAGGTGAGATGATGGCAAGACCGATGCCGTGTGCGCAGTCGGTATATGCGCCCAGCTGGTGCTCAATCATGTGCACTTCCCAGTCTTGGGTTTTGCTTAGTCCTAATATTTTGTTTAATCCCATGGTAGCGCACCACATGATATTGCTTCGTGCCTCGTAGTCCTCTTGGTTGACGATGGCTTTGCGCGAAGCGGAGATGAGGGATAGCATGAGTCCCTCCAGCAGGTAGTCGCTGGTGCAGTCGTCATCGCCTGAGAAGTATTGCTCCATGAGGTGCGAGAAGATGTCGAAGATACCGCTAATCATCTGATATTTAGGTACGGAGTAGGTGTATTCGGGGTTAAGAATGGAGAACTTAGGGCTGGCGATCTCCAAAGGATATACGCGACCGATCTTCTCTTTGGTCTCCTCGTTGGTGATGACCGAACCGCCGTTCATCTCGCTGCCTGTACCCGCCATGGTGAGGATACTAGCTACAGGCACAACGCGGTTGGTAACGCGCTCTTGGTTGACGTAGTATCGTTGCCAAACATCTCCTTCGGCGTATGCCGCGCAGGCGATACCTTTGGCGCAGTCGATGACCGAACCGCCACCGACAGCAAGGATGAGGTCGATATTGTGCTCACGTACTAAGCGTGCACCTTCGAGGAGCTGGGTGTATCGAGGATTGGCGTTGATGCCAGGGAGTTCGACAACATGTTTGCCTTCGGCTAGCAGGATGTGTATGACTTGGTCGTAGAGCCCGATTTTCTTGATGGCAGCTTTGCCATAGACGAGCAGGATGTTTGTTCCGTAGTCTTGGATTTCGTTAGCGAGTTTATTGATGGCATTTTTGCCGAAGTGAATCCTAGTAGGATTTTGGTATGAGAAATCGTATAACATATGGTATGTGTTTTGAAAAATACTCAGCAAAGGTACTGCTTTTTTTGAAAACATGCAAGTATTCGACACATTTTTTTATGTGATAGTGTGATAGTGTGATAGTTGGTGTAGGGTGTAGAGTGTAAGGGCGGGAATATAAAACGAGCCACCTTGGTAAGGGGCTCGTTTTATATTGTCGAATTCTAATTTTCGACTTGATAGTAATTATCCTAATTTCTCTAAGGCGGTGCGGACGCGGCGGAGCGTTTCCTCTTTGCCCAGCACATCGGTGATATTCCAAATATGTGGACCACGAGCCGCACCAACCAAACAGATACGGAAAGCATTCATCACAATACCTACGCCATACTCCTTCTCAGCAATCCATGGCATAATCAGATTATCCAATCCCTCTGCTGACCAGTCATCATGCGCCTCCAACAAAGCAAGCATCTCGGTCATGTGCTTAGGTGAGTCCTCTTTCCAACGCTTCTTCAAGGACTTCTCGTCGTACTCCTCAGGTGCGACAAAGAAGAAATTGACTTGCTCCCACAATTCGCTCACGAAATTTACGCGGTCTTTGGTCAAACCTATCACTTTCGCGACTACGTCAGGCGATAGAGCACCCCAAAAATCAGCAGATTTTTCGGGGACCCCGCAGGCGATAAGGCTATTAGGCGAAAGGCGAGAGGCGAGAATAGGCATAAACTGCTCGGCGAGCTCTTGGTTGCTACGGAGTTGGAGGTATTGGTGGTTGAACCATTTGCCCTTCTCGTAGTCGAACTTAGCGCCCGACTTGCTGACGCGCTCCAAGGAGAACTGCTCGATGAGTTCGGACATGGTGTACATCTCTTGGTCGCCTGTAGCATGCCAGCCCAGCAAAGCAAGGAAATTGATGACAGCCTCAGGGTAGTATCCCTCCTCGCGGTAGCCTGATGACACAGAGCCATCTTTTTGGTTATGGAACTCCAGAGGAAAGACAGGGAAGCCAAGTCGGTCGCCATCGCGTTTGGAGAGTTTACCATTGCCATCAGGTTTGAGCAGGAGTGGCAAGTGTGCAAACTGAGGCATGGTATCTTCCCAACCGAACGCCTGATAGAGCAGCACGTGGAGAGGTGCAGAAGGCAACCACTCTTCGCCACGGATGACATGGCTGATCTCCATGAGGTGGTCGTCCACGATATTGGCAAGGTGGTAAGTAGGCAGGTCATCGGCTGACTTGTACAATACCTTATCATCGAGGATATTGGAGTTGATAACCACTTCGCCGCGGATAAGGTCGTGGACATGTACGTCGATATTAGGTTGTACCTTGAAGCGCACGACATACTTCTCGCCAGCAGCGATGCGCGCGTCCACCTCCTCTGGGGAGAGTGTGAGGGAGTTCACCATCTGCTCGCGGGTGCGGGCATCGTATTGGAAATTGGCAATCTCAGCACGCTTGGCTTCGAGTTGCTCAGGGGTGTCGAAGGCGATATAGGCATTGCCCGAAGCGAGGAGTTGGTCCACATACTTGTGGTAAATCTCGCGGCGCTCGCTTTGGCGGTATGGACCATGATCGCCCTTGCCGTTAGGTGCATCTTGGCAGATACCCTCGTCGATCTCGATGCCGAGCCAAGCTAGTGCCTCGGTGATATATTCTTCGGCTCCAGGGACAAAGCGTGTGGAGTCGGTATCCTCAATACGCAGCAACATGTCACCGCCATGTTGGCGAGCGAAAAGGTAGTTAAACAAGGCGGTACGAACACCACCGATGTGCAACGCACCCGTTGGACTGGGTGCAAAACGAACACGAACCTTTCTATTCATTGTTAAAAGAGTTTTAAAAGTTCTAAAAGTTTTAATGGTTATTTCTTTGTTTTACGTTTCAAGAATGGAATATTCCACGATGTGCGTGGCAGGGGTTTGGTCATGTCGTCTGTCATGTGCAGTACGAAGCGCTTGTAGTAGGACACCAGCAGTGTGGTGACAGGCAAAGCGATAATCATACCTACAAATCCGAGCAATGACCCCCATACGGATAGGCTAAGCAATATCCAGGCGGGACCCATACCCGTGACATCGCCCATGATCTTTGGCACAAGCACCATATCTTGGATACTTTGCACCATGATAAACACCGCTGCGATACATAGCATCACGACCCACACGGGGCGACCCGTCTCTGCCGACTGAATCAAGCCAAGCAAGATACAAGGCGGAATACCCAACGCTTGCATGTAAGGCACAAGGTTCAGCAAGCCGATAAATAGACCAATACCAATACCCATTGGCAAGCCAATAATCTGAAAACCTATGGCAAACAAGATGCCTACAATACCAGCCACAAGGGCTTGTCCGCGGAAATAGGCATTCATATTACGATCCAAATCGCTGATGAGCATCACAATGCTATCGCGGAAACGAGTGGGTATGTATTTGTGCCAATTGGTGGTAATCTTTTCGTAGTCAATGAGCAGAAAAATAATATACAAGATACATATAAATGCCACAGCCAGCCCCATCAATGCATTGACACCACTGCTAATCCAGTCGCCCAAGATAGGTAGCACTTTCTTGATGCCTTGTTGTATTTCTTGGGATTCGATGAGTGTTTTGATGTCGATACTCTGGATAATCTCTTCGATGCGTTGGTTGACTTGTGGCGAGAAATACTCGCTGCCGTCCCACTGACTGACATAGGTCTTGACGCTCTGCGACAGTGCGTTGGCTTGGCGACTAATGGCAGGCATGACTGCCGCTACGGCACCAGTCAGCACGCCTATCACTAGCAGAATGGTGACAATGATGGATAGCACGCGGCTCTTCAGTCGGCAAGTGTGCTGAAAGAAATTAACAATAGGGGCTAGCATATACGCTACCACAAAACTAATCAAGAATGGCAAGAGTACGCCGCTTAATCGGCGAACGAGTAGGTACAAGGCAACGAGCACCGCAAGGGTGATGGCTGTACGAACGAGCCATTGGCGGTTGAGAATGGACGTGCTATTGGAATCGTTGATTGGCATATTGGGATACTATGCTGTCGCCAGCAAGATGATGTGTACAATGATAAGGATGAGGCAGAAGAATGTGCAGATGTTTCGTGCAAGAAGCCAACGGAAGAGGAACCAATCCATGCCGCTTTGTACATATGATGCCCAGTCGCCCATAGGTCCCATCCACCAGCGAGGTGTATCGTTGCGAGGGAGTCCGTAGGCAAAAAGTCGTGTGGAGTGAATGAGGAAAATGGACATCGGTAGGGTGCACAGCGTCAGTAGATACCATGGACTCCACCAACCGAGTACTATGCCCATAACCAACAAAAGGAAAGGAACTACTGCGAAAAATCCGATAAAGAGAATCATTCGCTGTTTGCCATGGTTGTGGATATCCTTGCCCATCAGTAATCGGGCAAAAGTCATCTTGTTGAGTTCAGCATCGGCATTCACCTCCATGACCGAGTGGACATAGACGATATTGGTTACCATACATCCGATGGCGATGCTCATGCAGAGCATTTGCCATGTGAAGGGTGTGCCTGTCAATGCGGCTTGAATACCGAGCATATTGAGCGGACCGAACATGAGCCCAATGACCAGTTCACCAAGACCGTGATAGCCCAGTTCGAGTGGTTTGCCAGAGTAACTGATGCCGACGATTAATCCCAAAACAGCATAAATGACAATGCCCATAGCCGCTTGCCAACCGTGTATGAGCCATTGTGCTACAAAAGCGATAGCACCCATAGTAGCTGCAAAAGCGAGGAAGGCAACAACAGCCCAACCGAGATGGTGTATGTCGGTGGCGCCGCTCTGTATGTAATGACATTTCTCCATGCGGGCACGGATACTGGTACTGCTGAGGTCGGAACGGACACGAGAGTCGTGCTTGTAATCGAAGTAGTCATCAGCGAGATTCATACCTAAATGTGCAGCGCATATGCCGAAAAAGATGGGAAATGATAACCACCAAAGGAATCCGTCTTGCCCGATACAAAGTATGATTGCCGTAAGGCAGGGTAGAGCAGACTGTGGAAGCGCAATGTTACGCGCATTATTCAACCAAAACCGAATAACAGACATACAATAATTGTTGCAAACACATAATTTTCGCGCAAAGGTACAACAAAAAATGCATATATACAAATCTTTGGCGTGTAATTGGAAATAATTTTGCAGTTTCGCGTGAATTATTTGTATATATAAAAAAAAAGTAGTACCTTTGCAGCGGCAAATAATATGCGAAGTAAATTATCAAAAATATATGCAAAAGAATTTAATAGGACAACATAATGCGAACGGAGTGCAGCACTTTGCACTGATAGGTGCTGCAGGTTACATAGCTCCTCGTCATATCAAGGCAATTGCGGACACAGGCAATAACTTGATGGTAGCGTATGATAAGTTTGATTCTGTGGGGCGTTTGGATAGTAGTTTCCCCGACTGTTCGTTCTTTACAGAGCATGAGCAGTTTGACCGTTTTTGCTCGAAGCAGATGCGCACCGATAATCCATTGTCGTGGATGAGTATCTGTACACCTAACTATACGCATGATGCGTTCATTCGCTATGGCTTGCGTTTGGGGTGTAATGTGATATGCGAGAAGCCTCTTGTGCTGAATCCATACAATATAGATAACTTGATTGAGTTGGAGCGCGAAACGGGTAAAGAGGCATACACGATTCTTCAGTTGCGTTTGCATGATCGTATCGCTGCATTGAAGAAGAAGATAGAGGCAGGACCAGCGGACAAGATTTATGATGTGGATTTGACCTATATTACCAGCCGCGGCAAGTGGTATTACAGTTCGTGGAAAGGCGATGTGCATAAGGCAGGTGGTATAGCGACAAATATCGGTGTGCATTTCTACGATATGCTGCAATGGCTGTTTGGCGAGGTGGAGCAGAATATTGTGCATGTGATGTCGTTCGACCGTGTGGCAGGTTACCTGCAACTGAAGCGTGCACGTGTTCGTTACTTCCTGAGTATCAATGCTGCATGCTTGCCCGATAATGCAGTAGAAGGCGAGAAGAAGACTTATCGTACGTTGTCGATTGACGGCGAGGAGTTTGAGTTTAGTCAAGGATTTACGGAGCTGCATACGGAGAGCTATCGTCAGATATTGGCGGGCAATGGTTTTCGTATTTCGGAGGCGCGCCCCAGTATCGAGATTGTGAGCACGATTCGTAGTGCGAGTCCCATTGGCTTGGTGGGCGATTATCATCCGTTAGCAAAGTTGCCATTGGCATCACACCCATTTGGCTGGGATGAGAAGAGATGAGCGGCGGACGATTAGAGGTTAAAGGTTAAAAATTAGACTTATGAGTTATAAACGAATATTGATTGTTCTCTTGCCCCTGCTGATGGCTTCATGTGTGACTAGTAGGCGAGTGAACCTCATGCAAGAACCAGGAAAGAATAATATACCTCATTACGCAGATACGTTGTCGTATGAGGATTATGAGTTGCGCACGGGCGATAGGTTGTATATTTATGTCTATTCCGTTGATGAACGCATTGATAAAATGTTCAACGCTTCGGGTGGCGGATTATCTAGTTCGCAGATGCGCCAGGGAAGTACAGGAGGTGGATATGACCTCTATACGTATCTCGTGCAAGACGATGGTACAATAGATTTTCCGATGGTGGGGCGTGTGCCAGTTCGAGGTAAAACGACTCGTGATGTGAAACACATATTGGAGAAAGAATTGAGTAGTTTTATCAAAGGTTATGGCGAGTATCAAATGATGTCCGTAGAGGTGAATATTGTACGTAGGTCATTTAGTGTGATTAGCGATAGAGGTAGTGGAACGTTTAACATACAGAGAGAGAAAGTAACTATCTATGAAGCCTTGGCCATGGCAGGAGACATAGGGGATTTTGGAGATAGAAGTAAGATACGTATTGTGCGCGAGAAAGAGGGAAAGACTGAAGTGAAAGTATTTGATGTTCGCTCGAAAGATATTATCAATTCAGAGTACTACTACATCGAACCAAATGATGTGATATATATTCAACGAATCAAGGGTCAGAGCTTTGGTATAAACTCAGTGACGACGTCTATTAGTGTCGTGGCTACCACATTGGCCTTTGGTGGTTTTGTCTATGGATTGATCGTGCGAATTATGAATTCGGTGGACAATCACAATTAGTTGCATGTCAAAAAGTAAATGTGTAATGATGATGAAAACGATATATAAATATATCAACTATGTATGGATGCTGGTTGTGGCTATACTATTCACAGGGTGCTATGGCTATCGTCAGGTGGGAATCCTTCAAGAACGTCAGGATTTACCTCAATATGATTCTGTACCATATGTCCCCTATCGGTTGCAGGTAAATGATGAAATTATTTATCGCGTGATAACAATGGATGAAACGATAGCAAAGGTTTTTTCTGCGAACAATTCCGTGGGAGGACAATATGCTAATTCGTATCGTATCTACTCGGATGGTACCGTGGATATTCCATTTTTGGCACCTATCAAATTAGAAGGTTTAACCGAGTTAGAGGCACAGGATACGTTGCGTAAAGCCATGCGGGAGATTATACCTGATGCCGATGTGAAATTGGCCATGTACAACAAGCAATTTACGGTATTAGGTGATGCGAACTCTGGTACATATTCAATATACAAGGAGCGATTGACTATTTTCCAAGCATTGGCAATGACGGGAGATTTGATGAATTCAGGAGATCGCCGTCATGTGCGCATCGTTCGACCACATGGAAATGCAGAACCAGAGGTGCTGGAATTTGATATACGAACTAATTCGATTATAGATTCGAAATATTATTATGTCTATCCCAATGATTTGATATATGTGAGTCGCGATTCGGGAAGTTTCTACAAACAATCTAGTTATAGTTCGTTTTTAGCATTGATTACTAGCTCTGTATCGTTGTTGATAACAGTGCTTAATTACATACCTGGAATTTGGTAATAACAGGCAGTTATTTGGATTAAAACATGAAAAAATAGTATGATTATATGATACAGGAAGAACAACAATCACATCAACAGGCGCAACAAATGCAGTCCTCACAACAAGTTCCACAACCACAGCAACCACAAGCTCCTCTCCTGGAAGAGGATAGCTCTGGTATAGATATATTGGAGTGGGTATTTCGTATTATTGACCATTGGTATTTGTTTGTAATTGCGGCAATCATTGCTTTTTCTTTAGCATACTTGAAGAACCGTAAAGTGATGGAAACATATCTAACTACGGGTACAATGATTATTCAGGAATCTGGTGGAGGAGGTTATGGAAATTCTGCTTTGATGCAAGGATTTGGTATGGAAGCAGGGTATCGTAACGTAAATAACCAATTGATTATTATGGGTAGTTATGATTTGATTTCTCGTACCGTGGATTCTCTGCCATTTATGAATGTAGAATACATTACTAAAGGACGATTCAAAACACGCAATATCTATCGCAATACACCAATCTTGGTAGAATATACTCGATTGGATCCTACTGCATATAATTATTTGTTCAAGTGTTCTGTGCAAGAGGATGGATTATTGGTAGTTTCCGTTGAAGGACATGATGATTTCAAATTTTCATACACGGCTCAATATGGTCAGCCGTTGCATACACCTCTGTTTGATATAACAATTATACCTACAGAAGTGATGATGCGTTCAGGACAACATGTTTATTTCCGCTTTAGAAGTCGTGAAAGCCTGACCAATGAGTTCTCTAGTCGCCTTCAATTGAATTTTGTGACAGATCGAAGTACTATTTTGGGTATTCAATTGGTGGGCGTAACACCAGAACGCGATCGTGATTTTATTGATAAATTATCCGAAATATATCTGATACATAGCGTAGAACGCAAAAATATGGTGGCTGATAAAACGATTGAATTTATTAATCAGCAATTGGGAATTCTGCAAGTTAGTCTGAGTCAAAGCGAAAGTGCTATGACAGACTTTCGACAAGAAAATAAGTTCGTGGATGTTTCTTCATATGCAGGCGGACTAATGGGTAAGATCAATCAATATGATCAGCAAAAGATGGCCTTGCGATTGAAAGAAACATATTTGAATTATCTGACAAATTATTTAGAGCAGAAAATAGAACAAGGTACGGTGGTAGCACCTGTATCTGTGGGGGTTAATGAGCCGATGTTGATGACATTGGTTCAGCAATTGAATGATTTGCATATCCAACGAGGCGAATTGAGTGAACGCAATGTGTATTATGCCAAATATACCAATGATATTAACAATGTAAAGACTGCGATTGCCGAATTAGTACAATCTATGAAAATATCCTTGGAGATAGAAAAACAAGATTTGGCTAATCGTCTTCAAGAAGTGGAACGTGATATTCAGAATCTGCCAGAGAAAGAGTTGCAAATGGTAGCTATAGAACGTAATTATCGCATAGATGATAATTATTACACATTCTTCTTGCAGAAACGTGCCGAGGCTGAGATACAGAAGGCACGAAATACTCCTGATAGTGAAATTATGGATCGTGCGCGCACAACGCGCTCAATGAATAGCAAAGAGAAACGCAAGAATATGGTTGCGTATATGGCCATAGGTCTAGTGATACCATTGCTAATACTGATTTTGTCTGAGTTGTTAAATAATAAGGTGCGCAATCCTAAGGAAGCTGAAAAGTTGAGTGATTTTAAGTTGATAGGAACATTGCGACGCGTGAAATCTCAAAATCCATTGCACGCCCAAAAAAATCCACGGTCTGGATATGCAGAGATGCTACGAAGTATCCGATTGCGTATGGAATTTATTGTTCAGCGAAAAATAAATATCGCAATCACCATTACATCTACTCAATCAGGTGACGGAAAGACGTTTATCAGTACCAATATGGCAGCGCAATATGCTATGACTGGACATCCAACTGTATTGTTAGATATGGATATTCGTAAACCTAACGTACATGATAAATTAGGTTTGGAAACAAAAGTGGGTGTGACAAATTATTTGATAGGTGATTGTGAATTGGATGATATTATTTTGCGCCATCCAAATTTGGGATTTGATGTAATATCTGCTGGTACAATACCTCCTAATCCAGGTGAGTTGATACGCAGCGATAAATTATCAGAACTCATTCGTATATTACGATCTAAATATGAGTATATCATTGTGGACTCTTCGCCTGTGGGAATGGTTCCTGATGCATTAGCGTTGATTGAGCAGACGGATATAACATTATTTGTGATTCGTTGTATGGAAACCAATAAAAAATTTGCGGAGCAGACATTGCAGGCTCTGTCGCTCAATCATAAAGAAAAAGTAAGTATAGTATTATCTGATGTTGTACCAGGCGGTTCTGGGGCTGGCTATGGCTATGGTTATGGCTATGGTTCGGGCTACGGATACGGTTATGGTTACGGCTATGGCTATGGTTACGGCTATGGCTATGGCTCAGGAAAGAGAAAGAGGAACACTAAATACGGTAAGTATAACAAGTACACTGATTATTTCCGATATAAGTTGACGAAGAAAAAGGTGGATGAAACATCCTACTATATTGATGATAGTGATGAAGAAGCTTAATGGAAAAGCAATATACAACAAAAAAGCGAGATCTGAATCTCGCTTTTTTAGTAGTCATAATCCTGAGCCACCACGGGGACTCGAACCCCGGACCTACTCATTACGAATGAGTTGCTCTACCAACTGAGCTATGGTGGCAATTTGATTTTCAGCGATTTACATCGCAATTCAATCCGCTTTTGGCTCAATTTTCAGCTTCTAAACCGGCGATTTACGTAAGCGAACCCCCGATTTACATCCGTAATGGTGTGACTCTCCACACCGAAAATCAATATTCAAAGCTTGTAATCTGCTAAGTAATAGTCAAATACAAGTTAATATATGTTGCTATGAGGTCATCTTCATCGGAATCTTCCCTTTTTCGGCTCGCTTATCGTGTACCGATTTTAGGTCCGATTTCAGGTTCGATTTTGTACCGATTTGAGGTCCGATTTTGATGACGATTTTTCTGCTGCAAAGGTACTATAAATTTCTGATATACACAAATAATTCGTCCAAAAAATTTACACTTTTTTTCCAAGCGCTTAAAAGTCCCTATGACGATTTGTGTATCCTTATAAAGTACTCTTATATAAGAAAACCGCAGATGACTACCTGCGGTTCCCTTTCTCTAATTGCCCCTTTTTCTTGCGTGTGAGCGCACGAAATATAAAATGTGAGTTATCCCTCCATCTTACCATGAATCGTCTTCATAAGCACTTCTACCTGCGCTTCGAGTTTTTTGATTTGTTCTTGCTGTCCTTTGACCTGCATTTTGAGTTCATCATTCTCCACCTTGAAAGCTGCAAAATTGACCTGTTCCTCAGTGAGGAGCATTTCGCCTCTTCCGAAAAGCACCCACTCAATAGATAATTGTGGGTAGGTTTCTATGATTTTCTCCAGAGTAGAGTAGGCTATATTTCGCTTTCCGAGCAGCTGAATGCCCAAGGTGCCTTCTTCCATGCCTATCTGTTCGCTTAATACTCTCACAGTGATGTGCTGTGATTTGCGAAATTCAGTCAATCTTTTTGCTATTTCTTCGGATTTCATAAAAAAAGTGATAAAAATTCACACAAAAACTACAAAATACTTGCACAATCCGACAAAATGTCGTACCTTTGCAAGCGAAAACGGTGCAAAATTACACCTTTTTTCCAACATATGCAAGAAAAAACCAAAAAAAATTGATTTTTTATGAAAAAAAATGACAAAAGATTTCGGGATTTTCTATCACATGTTGATAAATCCCTCTATTTTGAGATTCGTAGGCAGATTATTGAGAGCTGCCAAATCTCTTTCTCCTGTTATTACAAGTGGCGTGATGGTGCGTCCACTCCCAACGCTAATCGTAAATCCTATATTAACGGCATTGCCGTCAAATTTGGATACGATGCTGTTTATCCCAATAGCCCGATTGTTGAACTTGAACCATCCATACTTGTAAGCCATGCATAGAATATCTGAAGTAAACGAGTTCTATCACCTCATGGATAGAGAGTTCAAGGCATTGTTCCTTGAAGATGTTTGTAAACGCACTGGATGGAAGCGATCTCGTTTCTATACGCGTATGGGTGGCAGAAGCCGCTGGACAGAGCTCGAGTTGAGCACTGTAATAGATGTATATAACAAGTATAAAAAAGCTTATATTGTATAAAGATGAAACCAAATACCCCACAATACGCCGTGTTCTCTTCGACTGAAGAGGGCTGTTGCTATTTGCTTTGCTCGGATATCATCGGCTATGCCCCATTGATGGATGCTTTTCTTGGAAACGAGATGTTTGAGGCAGATGAAGTCACCTGCCACCATCAGTTTGTCCTGGGCAATGAACGTTTTGGCAAATGCAATGTGCTACATTTACGCTACATCCACTCAGATGAGCATCTAGATATCGAGGTGAAAGCCCTCGCAGAGTTCATTAGAATAGCCGAGGAGAAGTCATGGATGAAACTACTACAATAACCCCCACTGAAGAACGTTCGTACTTCCAGAGGCGCATTTTTGATGAAATGGGGCTCACACCCGAGCAGAACAAGGTCATGCTCAAACGCGAAAGCGAGGGTGATGAGTTTAGAACGGCGCGTGGTCGTATGGATATTTTTTCCGAAGATAAGGATGGGAATATACAGATTCTTGTATATACCCTCAATGGTTGGGCTATCACATATCCTGATCCAAACCAAGGAAAAACATACGACCATAGTAGTATCACCAAATTGAAGAACTACTATGTCACACGCCTTCATCCCGATAACATCAAAGAGGGTGGGGGTAAGTATCGCTTTCCTAAAGGGCAACCTACTTATCCATTCTTCCCACCCAATTTGCTTGAGAAGTTCGAAAAGCAAGAACAGATTGATACCCTTATCCTGACAGAAGGATATTTCAAGGCAATGACCGCTTCGCTCTATGGTATGGATGTCGTGGGATTGGGTTCTATTACCTTGTTTGCAGATTCCAATACCAAAGAATTGTACCCTGATATAAAGAAGCTAATCAATACTTGTAAAGTTCATAAGGTGGTTTTGCTCTACGATGGCGACTGCCTGAATATCTCCGAGAAGGCGTTGGAGAAGAAGCAAGACCTTGCTAAACGCCCCAAAACCTTTTACAATGCGGTCAAGAACACTCGCGACTTGCTCGTGGATTTCTCCAAGGTACGGATTGAGTTTGCTTATATTCGTTCTGATAACCTTTTTGGTAATCCCAAAGGTTTGGACGATTTGTTGCTTGCAGATACTTATAAAAAACACACGCAAGATATCATCGATGACCTTATAAGTGAAGATGTTAATTCGCGCTTCTTCTTCCGTATGAATGTGCGCGATCAAATCAATCGCCTAAAACGTCAGTTTGCGCTTGAGACAGTAGATGCCTTTTACAAGCGTTGGGAGCATAAGATTGGTGATGGTGAGTTCGTGTTTGAACGCATGGTTTACCAATACAATGCTACTGAGGATAAGGTCATTCGTGCGATGCCTCTTGCAATCAAGGATTTTATTCGTGTGGGTGATGATTACTATGAGATGATACAAATGCCTAATATCCGCACAAATAATCGTGAGATAAAGTTGGTTCCTCGTAAGAAAGGAACCATTGTGGATGATTTTGGGAAAGACCAGCTACGCAATGTGCGAAAGTATAAGGCATTTATCAACAAACCGTCACATCTCGAATATAAAGCTGTTATTGATGATTGCTACAACTTGTATCATCCCATCAATTATGTAGCCGAGCAAAACTGCCCATGGCCACATATAAAGAAACTGATGGAGCATATCTTTGGCGAGCAAGTGGAACTTGGGTATGATTATATGCAATTGCTATATCGCAATCCAATGCAGATCCTGCCAATTCTCTGCCTTGTCAGCCAAGAACGAGGCACCGGAAAGACTACTTTCCTTGACCTCATTCGAGAGATATATGGCAATAATGCAATCATCGTTGGTAACTCCGAGATTACCTCCGAGTTTAATGCCCTTGTTAGCGGCAAACTCGTTGTGGGAGTGGATGAAACCTCCCTAGAGGATAACACGAAGGTTACTGAACGCCTAAAGATGATGTCCACAGCCAAGAAAGTGCCTATGCAGCGCAAAGGCAAGGACCATGAAGAAATCGAGAACTTTACCAAGTATGTATTGTGTTCCAATAATGAAACACGTTTTATCTACACCCAAGAGGATGAAATCCGCTTTTGGGTACGCAAGGTAGAACCCATCCCTAAGGAAGAAAATATCCCTGATATTCTTCCTGTATTAAGTCAGGAGATCCCTGGTTTCTTGTCGTTCCTTTTGTCACGCCAAATGCACATTCGTGAGGCACAGTCACGTATGTGGTTTAAGCCAGAGGATATTGAGACTGAGGCGTTGCTCAAGCTGAAAGCAGCACAACAACCTCTACCTGTGCGCGAGATGAAAGAAACCATCCGCACACTATTTATGGATTTTCCAGCAGAAGAATATATCATTTCCATTAAAGTGCTGAAGCTGATGGTAGATGAAATACAGCGTATTCCATCTGACATCATTCGTGGTTACCTCAAAACGAATTTAGGGGTAACAACTGCACTGGATGAAAATGGTATAGCCAAAACAAAGTATATCAAGATTCCTTACTCATTCCAAGGAAGTGATGGTAAGGAAATCAAGGCATATCACACCGATCGAGCGAAAGGCTTTATATTCCGTGCAGAAAACTTTTTGGATGAAGCCGAAATGGCTTATGTGCGAAAGGTGTTGGCAAATCTAAACTAAACCTTAATAATTTTTTTATCTTCGGATGGGCGTACTGGCTTGGGAAAGTCGGTGCGCTTTTTTTGTGCATTTTTATATGGGAGAAAAAAATAAACTCAAACAAGGTCACTTTGTCACCTTGGCGTATAATCTTTTGAGTATCATTTTTTTATATAGTGACATAGTATATTGTTTTAGTAACCTAAAAGTAACTTTATGTCACTTATTTGTCACCTAATGTCACTTTAGGTAACTTTATAGATTACTTTAATGATCAGTAACTTATAAAGAAAGTGACAAAAGTGACAAGATTTTCTCTTTTTGTTTTTCGCATGCTTTGTGTCCGTTTGGTTGCTTGTGAGGGTATAGCCGTTGATGAAAGTTGTATGAATTGCCTTCGTTGAACATTGGCAAGCAGAGGGCGCTGATATAATACACCTTTACGCTGCAAAGTTAGTTACGCTCCATTACCCAGAACAAGGTTATACAGAGTTTTGAACCGTGTACCTCAAAAATCTCCATCCCACGGCTGACTCGCTGTGGGTAGTATTTTTGTCAAAAACCTTGTGCTGCTATTCCGCTACTCTGATAAAGCACCGTAAAGGTTATATCATACGCTCACTGCTTTATACGCAAATGTTCAACAATTAAATTCAATTCATTATGTCACAACTTTCATTCTACAACGATCTCTTCAATCCTCACAATGAGGCAACCACATCCACAGCAAGCGAAAATGTAAAGGTTGATCACCGCTTCAGCATTACCGCAAATGTTCTAAAATTTATTGTTTCACAAGATTTTTATCGTGATTGCGATTGCGATGTGTTAGAGATTGAAATGCCCCGCGAGGAGTTCGAGGGCGTGGCTGTTAGTGCCTTGAGAGAGCGAGGTTTGGAATATACGCCTTATCTGTCACAAGGCGAGCGCATAGAGTACGATTACCAATTAGAGGAAGAACTCCACCAATACGAGCAAGCGTTCAAAGCTTGGCTTGCAGCGATTGAAAGCGAACGCAGCCAGTTAGTCCACGCGTTTGATGTAGAGGAGTTTATAGAAGATGTTTTCTATCACTATAGCATAGAGAGCCGCTACTATGGTGTTCCTGTCTTGGCGCACTATGAGTACAAAGAAATTTGCAAAAACTATTTACAAGAAAATAAATAATAAGAACCCTAAAATTTGGAGGAATTACCATGTCAGAGGCTAAGTCAAGAGAGATTTTGCACAATCTCAACAACCAAGTAAGTTTTGTAATCGATGAAATCGAAACGGGCGGTTTGCAATGTACTTTGAAAACGCAAATGTTGCTCTATGATTTGATAAATGAAATTTGGAACTACTAAGCGGCAACCGCCCATCTCCAGCGAGGTGGGCGGAACCCGACTGAGGGTGCGAAAATTCGCGCTCGCTCCCTGACGGAAACTCGCTAATGTTTTGAATTAGTTTTGTGCTTATTTTTTTTGTTAAAGTGACAATTTTTGTCAGTGTCTAAAATGTATTTTGTTAATCAAGAAGAAAAATTACACTATTTTTCCATTTTTATTTGCACATATCAAAAAAATGTTGTATAGTTGCGGCTGTAATCCAGTCCACGCCTTGGGATTATGTCTTTAGGG